>JASLAA010000259.1 GCA_030147325.1 Arthrobacter sp.
AGCGATGCCGCCTCCCAGCGCGAACAGCTGGCGCGCCGTCTCGCCGCGGGAGACGCATCGCTCGACATCATGAGTCTCGATCCTCCCTTCATCCCCGAGCTGGCCGAACCCGGCTTCCTCGCGCCGGTGCCCGAGGATGTCGCGGAGAGGACGACGGAGGACGTCGTGGAGGGCGCACTCGCCGGTGCCACCTGGAAGGACGAACTCGTGACGGTCCCCTTCTGGGCCAACACCCAGATCCTCTGGTACCGGAAGTCCGTCGCCGAGGCTGCCGGACTCGACATGACGAAACCCGTGACCTGGGACCAGATCATGGAGGCGGCCGGCACGCAGGAGAAGACACTCGGCGTCCAGGGCGCCCAGGCGGAATCCATGACGGTCTGGGTCAATGCCCTCATCGAGTCGGCGGGCGGCTCGATCATCGTCGACCCCGAGGCGACAGCGGACACGATCGAACTGGGGCTGGACTCCGAAGCGGGCATCGCGGCCGCGGAGGTCATCTCGACCATCGGCAAGGACGGTCTCGGCGGTGCCGGGCTCCCCACCCAGGACGAGAACGCCTCGCTCATCGCGTTCCAGGGCGAGTCAGGCTCCTTCATGGTCAACTACCCGTTCGTCTGGCCTGCCACCACGGCAGCCGTCGAAGCGGGCTCGCTCGACCAGGCCGTTCTCGACGACCTCGGCTGGGGGATCTTC
Organism: Arthrobacter sp.; assembly: GCA_030147325.1. Classification (GTDB taxonomy): domain Bacteria; phylum Actinomycetota; class Actinomycetes; order Actinomycetales; family Micrococcaceae; genus Arthrobacter_D. Next base: position 697 of record JASLAA010000259.1, read on the forward strand.
CCGCGGATGTCCGAGGACCAGGAGGCAGCTCCTCCCCTGGGCGGCATCAACCTGGGGGTCGGCGCGGAGAGCGACAACCCGGAACTGGCCTACGAGGCGATCGAATGCATCGTGTCGGTCGAGAACCAGGCCGAATACTTCGTGACGAACGGCAACCCGCCGTCCAACACCGAAGCCTACGAGGACCCCCGCATCGAGGAGTCCTTCCCCATGGCGGAGACCATCAGGGATTCCCTCCAGGTCGCCGCCCCCCGTCCGCAGACCCCGTTCTACAACGAGGTCTCCACCGGCATCCAGCAGACCTGGGCGCCGCCCGCCGACGTCGATCCCGACAGCACCCCGGGATCGTCCAGCGACTTCATCACATCGGTCCTCAGAGGGGAGCAACTCCTGTGACCTCCGCCATCCCGGCCAGAACGACGACGGCGTCGTCCGGCGAACCCGGCCCGCGAGTCGAAGCGGGCAACGGCACCAACGGCAGGACGAAGAAACCGCGGAAGCAGTACAGCGACCGCGTCCGCGCGGAGCGGCGACTCGGCTGGATCCTCGCCGGTCCGGCCTTCGTGGTCATGCTGCTCGTCACGCTGTACCCGATCCTGCAGGCCACCTACGAGTCGCTGTTCCGGTTCCGGCTGACGGCCCCGGACGAGCGTGAATTCATCGGCCTCGGCAACTACGCGGTGATCCTCTCGGATCCCGTCTGGTGGTCGGGACTGTGGACCACGGTCCTGATCACCGTCATCACCGTTCTCGTCGAACTGGTCCTCGGGTTCGCCCTCGCACTGGTGATGCACAAAGCCCTGAAATCGGTTCGCGGGCTCCTCCGGACGGCCATCCTCGTGCCCTACGGCATCATCACCGTCGTCTCGGCCTTCGCCTGGTTCTACGCCTTCGACATCAACTCCGGGTACGTCAACAGCTGGTTCAGCTGGGTGCCCGGCATCGACGAGAACCTGAACTGGTTCGCACAGGGACCCACTGCCCTCTTCGTCATCATGGCGTCCGAGATCTGGAAGACCACCCCGTTCATCTCCCTGCTCCTCCTCGCCGGCCTCGCCCAGGTGCCGGACGAACTCACCGAGGCGGCCAAGGTCGACGGCGCCACCTGGTGGGAGCGCATGCGCAAGGTGATCATCCCGAACATGAAGGCCGCGATCATGGTCGCTGTCCTCTTCCGGGCCCTGGATGCGTTCAGGATCTTCGACAACGTGTTCATCATGACCAACGGCGCGTACGGCACGGAAGTGTTGTCGCTGCTCGCCTACCGACAATCGATCAGCCGGCTCGAGATCGGACTCGGCTCGGCCGTCTCCGTCCTCCTGTTCCTCTGCGTCCTGCTGATCTGCTTCGTGGCGATCAAGCTGTTCAAGGTCGATCTCGCCGGATCGCAGGGAGGAAAGTAATGACGAAAACCAGCACCCGGGGCAAGATCCTCTGGGCCGTCGTCACCGTGCTCGTCCTCATCTACGCGCTGTTCCCCGTCGTGTCGATCCTCGCGACCTCGTTCAAGACGCCGAGCGACCTGACCAGCGGCAAGTTCCTGCCGACGTCGGGCAGCGCCACCACCAGCAACTACGAACAGATCCTGGTCGGCGACGCCCAGGGACTGTTCCTCTCGGCCCTGCGCAACTCGATCGGCATCACGCTGATCGCGACGTTCATCGCCGTCGTGCTGGCCACGCTGTGCGCCTACGCGATCGCCCGCCTGGACTTCCCGGGCAAGAAGCTCGTGCTGACCACTGCCCTGGCGGTGTCGATCTTCCCCGTGATCTCGATCGTGACGCCGCTGTTCAACCTGTGGCGCACCATCGGGCTCTACGACACCTGGCTCGGGCTGATCATCCCGTACCTGTCGCTGACCCTGCCGATCTCCATCTGGACGCTCGCGGCGTTCTTCCGCCAGATCCCGTGGGAACTGGAACAGGCCGCGCAGGTGGACGGGGCGACGACGTGGCAGGCCTTCCGCAAGGCGATCGTCCCGCTCGCCGCGCCGGGTGTCTTCACCACAGCGATCATCGCGTTCTTCATCGCCTGGAACGACTTCGTGTACGGGATCTCCCTGACGTCCACGGAGGCGGCGCGTCCCGTTCCCGCGGCACTCGCGTTCTTCACGGGTGCCTCGCAGTTCGAGGCGCCGACGGGAGCGATCTCGGCGGCGGCGATCATCGTGACCATCCCGATCGTCCTCCTGGTCCTGCTCTTCCAACGCCAGATCGTCTCAGGCCTTACCTCGGGCGCCGTCAAGGGCTAACGCCCCCGGTTCAAGTAAAGGATTCGCACCATGGCTTCAATCACCCTCAACCACCTGGTCAAGAAGTACGGCGACGGCTTCCCGGCCGTGAACGATGTCAGCATCGACATCGCCGACGGTGAGTTCATCATCCTCGTCGGTCCGTCGGGCTGCGGTAAATCGACCCTCCTGCGGATGATCGTCGGCCTCGAGGACATCACCGACGGCGACCTCCTCATCGACGGTCAGCGCGTCAACGACAAGGCCCCGCGCGACCGCAACCTGGCGATGGTCTTCCAGAACTACGCGCTGTACCCGCACCTCACGGTCTACGAGAACATCGCGTTCCCGCTGCGCCTGGCCAAGGGCAAGCACTCCGAGGACCAGGTCGACAAGCTCGTGACCGAAGCGGCCGCCACGCTGGAGCTCACCGACCACCTGCAGCGCAAGCCCGCCAACCTCTCGGGCGGCCAGCGGCAGCGTGTCGCGATGGGGCGAGCCATCGTGCGCCAGGCCGATGCGTTCCTGTTCGACGAGCCGCTCTCGAACCTGGATGCAAAGCTGCGTGGACAGATGCGGTCCGAGATCTCCCAGATGCAGCGGCGACTCGGTGTCACCTCCGTCTACGTCACCCACGACCAGACCGAGGCGATGACCCTCGGCGACCGCGTCGCCGTGCTCAAGAAGGGCGAACTGCAGCAGATCGCCTCGCCGCGCGAACTGTACGAGCAGCCCGTCAACCTGTTCGTCGCGGGCTTCATCGGGTCCCCCTCCATGAACTTCCTGCCGGCCACGCTCGAGGGCACCACCCTGAAGACGGCCATCGGCGATCTGCAGATCCCCGAGGACAAGGCGCGCAAGGCCGCGGGGAAGAAGGTCGTGCTCGTGGGTGTCCGGCCCGAGTTCTTCGAGGACGCCAAGCTCGTCGAGGACCACAAGATGTCCAACGGCTCCACCTTCACGGCGACCCTGACGCACACGGAGTGGCTCGGCAACGAGCAGTACGGGTACATCAACTTCGATCCGGCACCCGAGATGCGGGAACTGCTCAACGGCCTTGCCCGTGACATGGACGCGGACGAGCTGCGGCCGCAGGTGGTCGTCACCCTCGACGCCGCCAGCCGCATCCGGGGTGGACGCGAGGCGGAGATCTGGCTCGATACGCGCAAGCTGCACCTGTTCGATGCCGAGACCGGCGAGAACCTGACGCGCGACGCCGAAGCCGGTGCCGAGCTCACCCGGGAAGCAGGCGAGGAGCGTGCGGAGGAGATCGCGACCGCCCAGCAGGCGGAAGGGCGCGGGGACGGCGGCGGTTTCGGCAGCGGAGGCGGCAGTGAGGGCGCGTCGTCCGGTCAGGGTCACTCCACTGCCGCCGGCGCATCGGCCGGCCATCCGGGCGGCGCGACAGCCGCGGGAGGCAAGCACTCCGCAGGCTGATCGGTCGACGAACGGACCCGCCCGCCGGGATCCTGCACAGCAGGACCGGTGCCCGGAAGGGCACCGGTCCTGCTGTGTAGTCTGAGCCTATGGTCGAACACGACGGCGTCCGGGACGACGGCATCCCGCGCACAGGGGACGCAACCCGATGCTCGTGATCGAGATCATCAGTTCCACCCTGACTGCCCTCGGACTGGGACTGCTCGTGGCCTCGCTCGCGATCCGCCTGGCCTACGGCTCGTGGACGAGGACCCAGGCCGTCACGTTCGAGCACGAGGGGCACCCGTACCTGCGCTGGCATGATCATCGGTACCGCATCGTCGAGGCTCTGTGGGCGAGTGGGGTCCGGCGACAGAAGGGGAAGCCCGTTGCTCCAGCCCTCGACGCCGGCCGGGACGTGACGATCTTCTACCACAGCCGGACGCCCACCCACTGGTCCCTCGAGGCACCCTACCGAGGAACGAGGGTGGTCGCCGTGGTCGGCCTCGCCTGC
>JASLAA010000272.1 GCA_030147325.1 Arthrobacter sp.
AAAACAGGACAGCCCCGGACCAGAAGGTCCGGGGCTGTCCTGTTCTGTTCTGTTCAGGCGGATATCAGGGCGAGGGCATTCCACCGTTGACGTTGAGGGTCTCCCCGAGGACGTAGCTCGCTTCGGACGAGGCCAGGAACACGTAGGCGGGCGCAAGCTCGGTCGGCTGGCCGGCGCGTCCCAGGGGCGTGTCCTTGCCGAATTCCGGCAGGGCCTCCGCGGGCTGGCCGCCCGAGGGCTGGAGCGGCGTCCAGATCGGACCGGGCGCCACCGCGTTGACCCGGATCCCCTTGGGAGCGAGCTGCTGGGCCAGGCCCTTGGTGAAGTTGTTGATGGCGGCCTTGGTGCTGGCGTAGTCGACGAGAGTTGCGGACGGCTGGTAGGCCTGGATCGAGGTGCTGTTGATGATCGCTGATCCCGGCTGGAGGTGCTTGAGCGCCTCCTTGGTGACGCGGAAGAACGAGTAGATGTTGGTCTTGTAGGTGTGGTCGAGCTGCTCGTCGCTCAACTCCTCGAGCGATTCCACGGCAACCTGCTTGCCGGCGTTGTTGACCAGGATGTCGAGTCCGCCGAGACCGTCCACGGCCTGCTGCACGAGCGAGGTGCAGTACTCGGGGTCCTTCAGATCGCCGGGAATGCACACGGCCGTGCGACCCTCGGCCTCGATGAGCCCCTTGATGACCTGCGCGTCCTCCTCCTCCTCGGGAAGGTAGGACAGGGCGACGTCGGCACCCTCGCGTGCGTAGGCGATGGCCACTGCAGCGCCGATCCCGGAGTCCCCGCCGGTGATGAGCGCCTTGCGGCCCGCGAGGCGGCCGGTGCCGCGGTAGGAGGTCTCGCCGAGGTCCGCCTTGATCTCGAGGTCGGACTCCAACCCGGGCTCGGGTTGCTGCTCGGCGGGCGGCGTGATGCTCTCGAACCTGGTGACAGGGTTCTGGAAGGTGTACTGGTCGGTCGATCCTGCTGTGCTCTCGGAGGTCATAGGTGTGTTCTCCCTGTACAGATACATGTCCCGCGCCACGTCGGACGCTCGATGGGCTGTCGACTGGCCCGAATAAGCTAAGCCTACTGACGATTTTATGCGGGTGGGAACGTGCATCACAACCCCGGCGGACGCGGCAGGCAGGGGTGGCGCCGAGCCGTCGATCCGCCTACAGCGCCGGGACCCGGTGGACGGCCGTATGCGGGAGTGGCCGAGGAGAACCGTCAGAAGAGGACGGAGAAGAAGCCCGCACCGATACCGAGGATCAGGGCAACGACGAGGAGCCAGACGATCGGGGTACTGAGCCTGCGCATGTGATTCATAGTCATTCCAGTCTAGGGGGCGCACCGGCATGGACCCGGATCGAACCGGATCAGCCCGGAACAGTCAGCCGCCCACGAGCCAGGCGCTTCAGGCCCTCCACCGGGCGCACCGGCTCCGGCCACCGTGGTTGCAGCTCATCCCCCAGTGTGACCTTGCGCAGGCGTCGTCCGAACATCGGAACCACCCATTCGCCCAGCCAGGCCGCCTCACGGCGCAGGCCCGCCACCACGCCGTCGTACCCCATCCGTTCGGGCAGGCGCGGTGTGAGGGAATGGTCCACGCCGAGAGTCCGCAGGACATGGGCCGCCAGGTTCCGGTGCCCGGCAGGCGACATGTGCAGGCGGTCGGCGTCCCACAGGCCCGGGTCCGAGTACTCCTCGAAGCACCAGTAATCCACCAGGATGGCGTCGTAGGTGCGGGCTATCCGCCGTACGTGATCGTTGTAGAGCCAGTTGCGGCGCCTCATCGGCTCGAACACCGGACTCAGCGGGATGTCGAACCCCGTGAAGAGGAGCGGACGCGCGCCGGCGGCGGCGATCCGGGCGACCATGCCCTCGTACTCACGCATGAGCAGGGGCATGTCGGTGCGGAGCTCGAGGATGTCGTTGCCCCCTGCATAGAGGCTCACGAGCGTCGGCTCGAGGGCCAGCGCCCGCTCCACCTGCTCATCGCGCACATGGTGCAGCCGCTTGCTCCGGATGGCGAGGTTCGCGTACTCCCAGTCCGGGTCCTGCCGCGCGAGCTGCTTCGCGACGCGGTCCGCCCAGCCACGCACCCCGTTGGGGAACTTCCTGTTCCAGTCGCCGACACCCTCGGTGAAGGAGTCCCCGATCGCGACGTACCGTCCAGCCATTCGATCAACGCTAGACGCTCCACCCGGTCCGTCGGCAACGTCGGGGCGAACATCCGGTGAAGCCTGGATCGACACCCCGTCCCGGGACCGTCAGCCGATGATCGTGAGCCACCCGGCGAGGGCGACGAGCGTGATGAGCAGCACCGGGATGGTCAGCACGATGCCGACGCGGAAGTACTGACCCCAGCCGATGTGGATGCCCTTGCGGTCCAGGACGTGCAGCCAGAGGAGGGTCGCGAGGCTGCCGATGGGGGTGATCTTCGGACCGAGGTCGGAGCCGATGACATTCGCGTAGATCATCGCCTCCTGCGTCAGCCCGGTGGCCCCGGCCGACCCGATGGCGAGAGACGCGATGAGGACCGTGGGCATGTTGTTCATCAGGGACGCGAGGACGGCCACGATGACGCCGACGCCGAGGGCGGTGATCAGCACTCCGTTGGTACCGATGGTCGAGAACACACCGGCCAGCTCGTCGGTCAGCCCCTGGTTACGCAGCCCGTAGACGACCAGGTACATCCCGATGGAGAACAGGACGATCTGCCACGGTGCTTCCCGCAGGATCCGGGGAACGGAGATCCTGCCGTCCGGAAGGGCGATCGCGCCCCCGTCCACTGCAGATCCTTCATCGTCCCGGTCCGCACCGGCGGCGGTACTGGTGGCAGAGGTGCCGGACACGTCACGGGGCGCGGGTATCGACCGACGGGAGGCGCCCACGGTCTCGTAGTCGGGATCCGCGGACCGTCCGGCAGCCTCGGCTGATCCTGCCGTCGAGCCCGGCGCGGAGGTGTGTGCTGCCCGGGTCGTGGTGACGGCAGCGGTTGCGGTGCGGCGGAAGAGGAAGGCCGGTCGGCGGGAGGCGACGACCATGAGGACGACGGCGCCGAGCCCGGCGACGGCGGAGAGCGGTACGTGCAGGGGTTCGGCGGCGAAGTAGCCGACGAGCAGGACGCCGAGGACCACCCAGCCGGTCCTGAACGTCAGCGGATCCACTATCGCGGACCGAGGGGCGTCGAGGACGGTGACGTCGTAGGTGCGGGGGATGGCCTTGCGGAAGAACAGGAGCAGGACGCCGAGACTCGCGACGACGGACACGATGCCGACAGGGACCATGACGACGGCGTAGCGGGCGAAACCGATGTCGAAGAAGTCGGCGGTGACGATGTTCACGAGGTTCGACACGACCAGGGGCAGGCTTCCGGCGTCGGCGATGAACCCGCAGGCGATGACGAACGCGAGGGAGGCCCTGGCGGGGAACCTGAGGGCCAGGAGCATCTGGATGACGATCGGGGTGAGGATCAGTGCTGCCCCGTCGTTCGCGAACACCGCTGCGATCGCCGCACCGAGGAGGACGATGAGGGTGAACAGCAGCAGTCCGTTGCCCCTGCCCCATCGGGCGACGTGCAGGGCCGCCCAGGTGAAGAAGCCGGATTCGTCGAGGATCAGGGAGATGATCACGATCGCGACGAACGCGAACGTCGCGTTCCAGACGATGTCCCAGACGATCGGGATATCGGACAGGCTCACCACCGTGGTGATGAGCGCGACAACAGCTCCGCCGAGGGCCGACCACCCGATGCCGAGGCCTTTGGGCTGCCAGATGACCAGGGTCAGGGTGGCGAGGAAGATGACGATGGCGACCACAGTCATGGCAGTCATGGGAGCAGGGTTTCCTTACGGGAGCGGTCCCCGTCAGGCGTCCACGGGAGAACAGGAGGCAGATCGATCGAGAGCAGGGACGGGAGGCGGACCAGCAGCGAAATGCAGGGCTCGTCGGAGAACCGAGGGAGCGAGAACGTCGCGGACCGACCCGTCAGGGGTGCGCTATGAGGTGGTGAGCCTGGCGTGCAGTGCCGTGACGCGGGCGAGGATGTCATCGCGCACCAGGCGCATGCGGTCGATGCCGTCGATGCCGCGGTCGCTGGGCTCATCGGTCTCCCAGCGTTCGTACCGGGTGCCCGCGATCTCATCGACCTGGGCTTCCGCGCCGAGGATGACGACGATGTCCGCCCGTTCCTGGTCCTCGCGGGTGATCTGGCGGGGGACGTTCCGGCTGATGTCGACCCCGACCTCCGCCAGGACCTCGGCCGAGAGTCCGTTGACGGCGGAGCCCGGCATCGACCCGGCTGACGAGGTCGTCACGGAGCCGCCGGCAACCTTGTCCATGAGGCCGGCGGCCATCTGGGATTTGCCCCCGTTCTTGACGCAGACGAACAGGACGGAGGGCGTGTCAGCGCGAAGGCTCACAGGGGTCTCGATTCTTCTCGGCGGGCCGGAACCCGCATATCGGAGATTACCGGGCCTCGGTCAGGACACCGGCAAGGGAGTTCAGGGCGCCGGGCACCAGGGAGAAGTACGCCCACACGCCGCGCTTCTCGCGGTGCAGGATGCCTGCATCGACGAGGACCTTCAGGTGATGGGACACGGTCGGCTGCCCGAGTTCCAGCAGATCGGTGAGGTCGCACACGCAGGCCTCGTTCCCGGCGCTCGAGGAGATCAGGGAGATCAGCCGCAGACGGCTGGGATCGGCAATCGCCTTGAACTGCCGCGCCAGTCCCTCGGCCCGATCGGGGCTCATCGCAGCAGCCCCCGAGGGGACGCAGCAGCGATCCTCTTCGCCCGCG
>JASLAA010000280.1 GCA_030147325.1 Arthrobacter sp.
ACGACTTCGATGCCAAGAACGGAGGCCTCGTCGCCGTCCACGCCGGCCGGCGGATCGCCGTCGAACTGGCCTTCGAGTACGACGGCGACGTCCGCGACCTGGTGGCTCCGCTCGCGGCCGCAGGGTTCGGACCCGCGGTCCTCGACGAGGGCCACGGCCGGTCCGTGCGGGTGCGCGCGCCCTGGGGTGCGGAGGTCCACGTCCACGAGCGGATGCTGAACCGCGGTTCCACGGCGCACGGAAGGCCGCCCCGGTCGGGACGGGATTCAGCCACGGGCCGAAGAACCGCGCGCCGCCTGACCACGGGCGGGGGTCTGCTATAGAACTGGTGTATGAACGTACGCACTCCTGACCCCAACCCGGGCTGGCTCTCCGAAGATGACCTGTACGAGGCCCGCCGCCGCCTGCCGATGGTGTACGTGGAAGCCATCCCCGTCCGGTGCGACGCCCTCGGCTACGTCAACGAGGTGGGACTGCTGCTGCAGGCGAACGAACAGGGCGAGATGGTGCGGACCTTCGTCTCCGGGCGGGTGATGTACCGGGAGACGATCAGGGCCGCCCTGCTCCGGCACCTCGAGAAGGACCTGGGGCCCCTGGCCCTGCCCCAGCTGGCGCCGTCACCGCTGCCCTTCACGATCGCCGAATACTTCCCGTCGCCGTCCGAGACCGGTCTGACCGATGATCGCCAGCACGCCGTCGCGCTGGCGTACATCATCCCCGTGACCGGTGAGTGCAACCCTCGGCAGGACGCCCTCGAGCTGTCCTGGCTGACGCCGTCCGAAGCACTGAGCCCTGCCATCCAGGCGGAGTTCTCCGGTGGACGCGCCGACCTGCTGCGCCAGGCCCTCGCGCACGCCGGCTGGGGCCGATAGCCCGGACGAGGCGCCCAGCGGACGTCGCGTTACCGTAACGTGATGACGGCGCTTCAGCGCAGCGACTTATCCGGGGGCTACTGGCAGAGGTTGGGCACGGACATGGTGAACAAGATGGACAGGGCGGGGCTGCGTGCGGTCCCCGCGGAAGTGCTGGCGCCGGGCGACGTCCTGGCGCTTCCGGATTCCGACGATCCGGTGGAGGTCACCGCTGTCGTGATCGAGGACGACGACTACGGGGTCCCCGCCCTCGTCCGGGCGACGATCGCCGGCGGGCGCCGGCTGTGCCTCGCCACCGGTTCGACGGCGTACATCGAGCCGGCCGGAGCGGAGATCAGCGCCTCGGCCGTCGCCGCCGACCACGGCTCGCCTGAGGCCCTCGTGGCGCAGATCGCGCGGGCCCACCCGGACAGCACCGCGATCCAGGGCATCGCCGGACGGCTTGCCCGCGGCATCAACCTCAAGGCCGGCAGCAACCTGCAGGACCTCCACCAGCTCGCCATGGCCCTGCTGGTCGACGAGGGGGACACGGCCGCCGCGCTGACCCTGGCCGATCTCCTGGCCGAGCAGCCCTTCGACGGCAACTTCGGCCGGTGGAAATGGATCGAGGGCGGGCTCTCGATCGCGTCCTACCTGACCCGGCACGACGCCGCGCGTTCGGCGCGGTACTCCGCGGCCATCCACGCGGCCGACGACGCCGAGACGGACCCGCTCCGTGCCAAGACCGCCGCCATGTACCGGCAACGGCAGCTCAACGAACCCAACGTCTACGACCCCGAGATCCTGCGTGCCTCCGCTGCGGGGAAGCCCGACGTCGAGCGCGACTGGCGGGTCCTGCGCATCGGGGTGCTGCTCTACCTCCGCGCCCACGGCGGCTCGGAGACGCTGAGCGGCGATGTTCTCGAGCGCCGCATCGCGGCGGAACTCGCCGCCGTCGGAGCGCTCAACACGTTGCTGGTCGGCCACCAGGAGCGCTGACACGGTTCCTGCCGGGGGCTGGCAAAATGGGGTGGTGCATCCACAGTCCCAGCAGTCCTCCTTCTCGTTCGCCGTCGACCGCCGTCTCGAGGACACGACACCGGGAGCCGGGAGCGGAGGCCCTCGGCACGGACGTACCGGGACGATCACCACCCCGCACGGTGAGATCCGCACTCCGGCCTTCATCCCCGTGGGCACCAAGGCCTCGGTGAAGGCCGTGCTTCCCGGTGCCATGGCGGACCTCGGCGCGCAGGCGCTCCTCGCGAACGCCTACCACCTCTACCTGCAGCCCGGCGCGGACATCCTGGACGAGGCGGGCGGGCTGGGCGCCTTCATGAACTGGCCGGGGCCCACCTTCACCGACTCCGGCGGCTTCCAGGTGATGAGCCTCGGCTCGGGCTTCAAGAAGGTCATCACCATGGACGTGCCCGTCGACGCGGACAAGGCCGGTGCTGACGATCGCGTCGCCGCCGGGAAGGAACGGCTCGCGCACATCGACGACGACGGGGTGTGGTTCAAGTCCCACCTCAACGGTGACCGGCACCGGTTCACCCCCGAGATCTCCATGCAGGTGCAGCACCGGCTCGGGGCGGACATCATGTTCGCGTTCGACGAGCTGACCACCCTCATGAACTCGCGGGGCTACCAGGAGGAGTCACTCGAACGCACGCGGCTGTGGGCGCTTCGATGCATCGGGGAACATGAGCGCCTGACACTCGAGCGGAGCCACCGCCCGTACCAGGCGCTGTTCGGGGTCATCCAGGGGGCGCAGTACGAGGACCTCCGGAGGAAGGCGTCATCGGACCTGGGAGCCATGAACTTCGACGGCTTCGGCATCGGTGGCGCCCTGGAGAAGGAGAACCTCGGCACCATCCTCGGCTGGTGCAGCGACGAGCTGCCCGAGGACAAGCCGCGCCACCTGCTGGGCATCTCCGAGCCGGACGACCTCTTCACCGGGATCGAGAACGGAGCCGACACGTTCGACTGCGTCTCCCCCACCCGCGTGGCCCGCAACTCGGCCTTCTACACCCCGGACGGACGGTGGAACCTCTCGAACGCGCGCTTCAAACGGGACTTCACCCCGTTGGTCGACGGCTGTGACTGCTACACCTGCACGCACTACTCCCGCGCCTACATCCACCACCTGTACAAGGCCAAGGAGATGGTCTCCGCGACGCTGATCTCCATCCACAACGAGCGCTTCGTGGTGCGCATGGTCGACGACGCGCGCGCCGCCATCGAGGACGGCACCTTCTACGACCTGAAGGCCGAGGTGCTGGGGAGGTACTACGCCTGATCCGCCGTTTGAACGTGTTCAGTTCAGCGCTATGCTGGAAACTGAACACGTTCGAAAGGGGACGCCGTGCCGACGCCGACAGCCAAGAGCGAAGCGACCAGGGAACTGCTGGTGGCCACAGCGCTCCGGCTCTTCCGCGACGTCGGCTACGAGAAGACGACCATGCGGGCCATCGCGTCGGCGGCGAATGTCTCGACGGGAAGCGCCTACTACTACTTCGCGTCGAAGGACGACCTCGTCCACGAGCTGTACCGGAGCCTGCAGGAGGAGCACCGCATGCGCGCGCTCCCGCTCCTCGGCGAAGGGCAGAATCTCGGAGAACTCCTCAGGACCGTCCTGCACACCGGGATCGACGTCATGGCGGGGTATCACGAGTTCGGCTCCAACTTCATCAGCATCGCCATCAAACCGTCTGCCACGACGAGCCCCTTCGGCAGCGAGTCGGCCGTCGCCCGGGCGAGGGCGATCGCACTGTTCCGCACCGCCGTCGCCCGGTCGAGGCCACAGCCGCCGCTGGCCATCCGGGACGATCTTCCCGAGCTCCTCTGGTACGCCTACATGGCTGTCACGCTCTTCTGGGTGTACGACTCCTCGACCGACCAGATCCGCACGCGCCGCCTCATCGACCAGGCCGCGCCCCTGATCTCCAAGCTCGTGATCCTGTCGCGCCTTCCTGTCGTGCGGAAGATCGTCGAGGACATCGTGCAGCTGATTCGCGGGACACGGCAGTGAACGCCGGCGACGCGCCTCCGGACGGCGGCGGTGACGACCGTGCTGCACGACATCCGTCCCGGCATCACGTGACGTTCGGGCCGGGCGCGGTCTGCGTCGGTTTCCTCGTGGGGCTCGGCGTCCTGGCGTTGGCCTTCGCGTCGACCTGGGGCGCCGATGCGCCGTCTGTCTTCTTTCTGGCTCTCTGGTACGGCGTCGGCGTCGGGCTCGTCACCGGGTTGCCTCTCGGCGTCGTCCTCGGCCTCCTCCTCCGGCCGGTCCGCGACCAGTGGATCCACGTCGCGGTCTTCTTCGCGGTGTTCGCCGCGGCGGCCTTCCTCATCACCACCCTGCTGTCCCCGTCCACCACCATGCGGGACAGTCTCCCCACCGCCCTCATCATCGGAGGCGCGGCCGCCCTGGCGCGCGCCAGTGTCTGGAAGCTGGTACGCGTGCAATGAGAATCTCCAGGGTCACCATCGCGGGAGCCTCCGGGTTCATCGGCAGTCACCTCGTCCGCAGGTTCGGCGACGCAGGCGTCGAGGTGAGGACCATCGGCCGTTCCGGGGCCGCGGTCTGGGGGGACACCGTCGCCCTCGCCGATGCCCTCGACGGCTCCGACCTCCTGGTGAACCTCGCGGGTAGAAGCGTGAACTGCCGCTACAACAAGACCAACGCCGACGCCATCTTCTCCTCCAGGGTGGACACCACGGAGGAGCTCGGTCGCGCCGTCGCCCTCTGCCGGGCGAGGGGAGGCAATCCGCCGCCGGTGTGGATCAACTCCAGCACCGGGACCATCTACCGCCACGCGACCGATCGGCCGCAGACGGAGGACGACGGCGAGCTCGGCACTGGCTTCTCCGTCTCCGTGGCACGGGCCTGGGAGCGGGCCCTGGCGGACGCCGACGCGGGACCGATACGGAAGGTGGCGCTGCGGATCTCGATCGTGCTCGGTCCCGGCAGCGTGATGACACCCCTCGTGACACTGGCCCGCACAGGGCTCGGCGGGCGCATGGGCACGGGTACCCAGAAGTTCAGCTGGGTACACCTCGAGGATCTCTTCCGTGCGGTCGTCTTCATCGCGGAGACGCCGTCCATCAGCGGGCCGGTGAATGTCGCAGCCCCCGGGATCGTGACCAACGCCGAACTCATGGCAGCCATCCGGCAGCGCCTCCGCATCCCTGCCGGCCTGCCCACGCCCGCGTGGCTCCTGCAGCTGGGCGGGATGATCATCCGCACGGAGGCCGAGCTGGTCCTCAAGAGCCGGTGGGTGTCCCCGCGCACCCTGCTCGATGCCGGTTTCGAATTCACCTACCCCACCCTCGGGCCGGCGCTCGCGGACATCCTCCCCCGGAACCGGCTGGCCGCTCCCGAGCCGGTTCGGGCACACTAGGGGAATGTCCGACACCCAGACCGCCACACCCCCCGCCGTCACCCTGACCATCGCCGGATCCGAGGCCACGGGTGGCGCCGGCGCGCAGGCCGATCTCAAGACCTTCCAGGAGCTCGGCGTCTACGGCATCGTGGCGTTGACCTGCATCGTGTCCTTCGACCCGAAGGACGACTGGAAGCACCGATTCGTACCCGTGGACCAGCAGGTGATCGCCGACCAGCTGGAGGCCATCCAGTCCTGCTACCCCCTGCGGACCGTCAAGCTCGGGATGCTCGGAACCCCCGCGACCATCGACACCGTGGCCTCGGCGCTGAAGAGCCAGGACTGGGACAACGTGGTGCTCGACCCGGTGCTGATCTGCAAGGGGCAGGAGCCGGGCGCAGCCCTCGACACCGATCAGGCCCTCAAGGCGCACATCCTGCCGCTGGCCACCTTCGTCACCCCGAACCACTTCGAGGCGGAGTCCCTGTCCGGCATCAGCATCGAGTCCCTGGAGGACCTCAAGGAGGCGGCCCGCATCATCCACCGCGAGAGCGGTGCCGTGGTGCTCGCCAAAGGCGGTGTGCGCCTCGAGGGCCCCGACGCCGTGGACGTCTACTTCGACGGACAGACCCTCGAGGTCCTGTCCGCGCCGAAGGTCGGCGAGGTGGCGGTCAGCGGCGCGGGGTGCACCCTCGCGGCAGCCGTCGCGGCCGAACTCGCGAAGGGTGCCACTCCGCTCGATGCCGCCCGCACCGCCAAGGCCTTCGTGACGGAGGGTATCCGCCATCGGGTGGCATCCAACGCCCCGTTCGACGCCGTGTGGCAGGGTGGCCCGCGATCGTCCCGGTAGCCCGGAGGGGACAATGAGCTCCCCTGCCGGTGCGGCCGGGACGGACCCCGCGAGTGGTCGGAAGGACGGTCGGGGTCAGGACCGTCCGCTCACGCCCACGCTGCCCGACGACGGTCGCGGTGAAAGCCGTAACCAGCGCCTGGACCGCAACTGGCAGGAGATGCTGCAGGAGCTGCGCGTCATGCAGACAGGCATCCAGATCCTGACCGGATTCCTCCTGACGTTGCCCTTCCAGAGCCGCTTCACGGAGCTCGACGACCAGCAGGTGGCCGCCTACCTGTGCCTGGTCTGCCTCTCCGCGTTCATCACGATGACGGTGCTCTCCGCCGTGAACCTCCATCGGGTGCTGTTCGGGCTGCGGGTGAAGGACGCCCTCGTGCACCACACCGGCCGGATCATCCAGGTCACCATCGCGATGGTCGGGCTCGTGCTCGCAGGAACGGCGGGCCTGATCTTCGACCTCGTGGTGAGCCGTCCGGCCGGACTCGTCGCCGCCGGCGTCCTGCTGCTGGCGGTGCTGCTGCTGTGGGTCGCCTATCCCCTCGCCGTCCGGCGCCGAGCGGTGCGTGCCCGCGCCTGATCGGGGCGGGCCCTACGGTGCGGTCGGCACCGGAGTGGGCGACGGGGTCGCGCCCTCCTCGGGAGCACAGGTCAGGCCTGCAGGCGTGACGTCCACCCCTTCGGGCGGCACGATCCCTGCGTAGGAGGGTCCGAGGACGACGTCGACCGTGCGGTCCTCACGCTCGTCCGGGACGTAGATCGAGTCCGGGATGGTGCGCTGCACCGTGAAGGCGTTCGCACGGCCACTCTCCCCGGAGACGATGACCGCGGTGGCCGACGTCGGGCCGCCCTGGCGATTGCCGATGTCGCGGACGGCGAACGCCCGCTCCCTCAACTGAGATGCCGCCGTACCGGCCAGCCCGTCGACGGTCGTGCTGTTGTAGACGTTGACCGTGATCGCGCTCGGATCCTGGTAGTCGAACGGGCCGACAGGGCAGGTGGAGGTCGGGGCAGGCGACGGGTCCGCAGCGCCGATCGTGATCTCGCCCCGCGTGATGCCCAGCGCGATGTAGGCCGCTGCTGCCAGCAGGCCTATGAGGAGGACGAGCACGACGCCGTGCCGCACCCTCCGCATCGTCGCCCGGTGCCGCCGTGCGGCGTCGTCCTCCTCGAACACCGCCCCGAGATCCGTCTCGGTGACGATGCGATGACCGTGCCACTCGGTGGGATCCCGCTTGGCCTGGGCACGTTGCAGGCGTGGCGAGTCCTGCTCAGGCATCGAGCACGAGGACTCGCGCGTGCAGGATCGTCCGCTGGTGCAGGGCGGTGCGCACGGCGCGGTGCAGGCCGTCCTCGAGATACATGACGTCCTTCCACTGCACGACGTGGGGGAACAGGTCACCGAAGAACGTCGAGTCCTC
>JASLAA010000291.1 GCA_030147325.1 Arthrobacter sp.
ACCTGACCGTCGCAGGCACCCCATGGCTTGGGCGAGAGGGGATCGCGCACCGACCCTCCGTCGGAGAGTTCCTCGAACCAGCGATGGAGTACCGGAGGTTCAGCCGTCCCCAGCAAGGAGAGCATCAGTCCTGCAACGGAGACCGTCGCCTCCCCCGCCGACGCATCGGACCCCGCCAGCGCGACGACGCCGTCGAGCACGCCGTGCGCCACAGCATCGGGCGGGCCGTCCGTCCTGCCGAAATCCTCGTAGGAGTGCAGAGTCAGCTCGCCCCCGAAGACGCCCGCGTAGAAGCCCAGCGCCTCCCTCGCGGTCCCGGGGAAGGTGACGTACACCAGCGGTGCAGACATGATCAGTGCTCCTTGGACTCATGATGCGCGTAGCTTCCGACGCCACTCTGCTCGGCACCCCCGCGGAATTCAAGGCCCAACGGCCACTGTGCCTCAGGGATCCGCGGCACCACCGGGCACCGCCGCTGCAGAGGCCGTGGGGCCCGGTGGTATCCGTCGGGGTGGACGGTCCGTGCTCCTGGGGCAGCTTCGATGGAGGGCTTCACCCCGCTTCGAGCAGCCATGTCCCGGCAGCCGCCTCATCGGTGAAGAACCTGGTAGGTGTCGCGGAGGTGTAGGCGAAGGCTGTGATGACCATGCCGACCGTGTCCACCCCCAGCACCGCGGTGCGCGTCGAACAGGTGTCCTCGATCAGCAGCCCGCGGGCAGTCGGGGTGATTCGCTCGACCGAACCGATGTGGACCAGCAGGGGTCGCCTGCCCGCCCCGGAGACCGCGTCGACCGCCCCGATGGTCGCTCGGACGTCCCGTCCGAACATCGTCACTCCCGGAGCCCACCGGATACGGTTGAAGTCCGCTTCAACGGTCAAGACGAATCGCGCGCGGGCCCCCGGTACCATCCGAACAGCGTTGCACAGGGCGCGCGGGACCGGAACCGTGTCCGCCGGCTGGTCCGTCGAACCCACCCACCTGCGCGCCGAGTGGTGTCTGCCGGACGCACCGCCGTCGGGCCTCGGAGCACTGGTTCGGATGTTCCGCTCCGCCGCGCGGCGGCCTCCGCTGTGGTCGCGTCACCCGGCCGCTGTGGCCGCGTTGCGGACGGCCAGCTGCGCGAAGGCTGCGGTGAGTTCCGGCGGACCGACGACGTGGATGTCGGTGTCGAATCGATTGAGGGATGCGGCCAGGGCGATCCAGGACCACGAGCCGACGTCCAGGCTGCACCGGCCCGGCCCGAGGTCCTCGACGATGCCGTCCCCGGCGAAGGGGATCACCCGGGCGGCCGGTAGGCCGAGGATCACCTTTCCGCTGCACGGCCACCGGTTCGGGCGCTCGGACCCTGTGAAGCGCCCCGACACATAGTCATCGAGGTGACCACCGGGTATCTCCCGGGGTTCGAAGCGAGGTCCGGTCGGATGACGGGGCGCGATGCGGTCGGCCCGGAAAGTGCGCCAGTCGTCGTGCTGGAGGTCCCAGGCGACGAGGTACCAGCGCCCGCGGGAGGTCACGAGGTGGTGCGGCTCGACCCGGCGCGGCAGCGACGGGTCCGCAGGGACGCCGGTGTGGGAGATGCCCGCGTAGTCGAAGCGCAGCACCTCGTGGGCACGCGTCGCGCGCGAGAGCGCGACCAGGACCGCGGGGGACACCTCGCCGGGCGACGGCTGCCCGGGGTGACCGGTGATGGCGGTGAATTCGAGCGCGCTCAGGCGGTGGCGTAGCCGTGACGGCATCACCTGCCGCACTGTCGTCAACGCCCGTCCTGCTGCCTCTTCGATTCCTGCGCCGGTGACGGCCGCTGCCTGCAGTGCGACCGCCAGCGCGATGACCTGGTCGTCATCGAACAGCAGTGGCGGGAGCTCACTGCCGGCATCAAGGCGATACCCGCCCTCCGGGCCCATGGTCGCCTGGATGCTGTATCCCAGCTCGCGGAGGCGGTCGACGTCGCGACGCACGGTGCGGCGGCTGATCTGCAACCGTTCGGCGAGTGCCGGACCGGGCCAATCACGTCGAGTCTGCAGGAGCGACAGCAGAGTCAGCAATCGTGCGGTGGTCGTCGCCATGTCTCGACTGTACGGTCCGTGTAGGACAAGAGCTGACCTACCCGGCCGCAAGAGTGGAAGCGAGCCGGGAGAACACCCGGCTACCTACCCACCAGGAGCAGCCATGACCATCAGGACCACCACCCACCTCAACTTCCACGGCGACGCACGAGCAGCGCTCGAGTTCTACCGATCCGTCTTCGGCGGCCGGGTCACGATCGCGACCTACGGGGACTTCGGAATGCCCGAGGGCGTCCCCGGGGCCGACAGGGTCGTCTTCGGCCAGGTCGAGAATGCCGAAGGATTCCGCGTCATGGCCTACGACGTCCCCGGCCAGGCCGACGGCTCGACCGTGGCAGTCGGTTCCACCCACCGCGAGAATGGCATGACGATCACCGAACAGCCGTTCTTCGTCTCGGTACGCGGGGAGACCCTCGGCGAGGTCGAGGGCTATTGGGCGGCGCTGTCGGTCGGCGCGACCGTGATCGAGCCACTCGCCGCATCCGCCTGGAGCGCCGGGTTCGGCATGCTCACGGACAGCTTCGGAGTGACCTGGGTACTCGACGTCGCGGCCGCCTCCTCCGCCGAGTAGCAGTCAGCAGGTGCAGCGCGGCTCGCGGAAGCACCCGCGCTGCACCCCCTGCGAGGCCGGGATCCCCGTACCGCCTCTGCAGCGGGACTAGCGATGCCCCGTACCTCCGGCCCTGCCCGGCGCCTTGTTCGGCCCTGCCCCACCGGGACAACTGCGCGACGAGCGATTGTGCCTCGCAGCGTGCCGGCCCTTCAGGTCAGGCGCTCCGTGATGTGGACGTCCACGTCATCCCCGAGCTGCTTCCCGAGCTTCTTGCGCAGCGTGGCACTGACCGACACCATGTGACCGCCCTTCCCCGTCGGCATCAGGGCGAAAGCCAACGGCACACCATCGACGCTGCCGCTCACCCTGACGGCTTTGCCCGTGCCGAACACATCCCTGGAGGCAGGAACCTCGACGCACGACCAGACGTCGCCCTTCACCTCCACCCCGATCGGAGCGGTGAAACGAAGGTCCATGGGGCCGAGATCTGTACTCATCGCTGGTGCCTTCCGTCGTCGCGTCGTCCTCCGACCAGCGTGCCGCAACGAGTAGATCGTGTCCATGACCGGATCCCCCACATCGCAGGGGTGGCGACGACCGCGATCGCACGAGGGCGCTACGATGCGACCATGACCAACAGCTTTCGTGAGCACTCGGGTGCGCGCCGGCGGTCCATCGCCCTCGCGACCCTTCTCCTCAGTGTCGTCGCCGGGTTCCAGGCGGCGCTCGCAGCGGGCGCACCCTGGGCGGCAGCGTCCTACGGCGGCACCCTGCGGGGTACCCTGCCCGCCAGGTATCGGGTGGCAAGCACGGCCTCCTCGCTGGCCTACGGCGCCCTCGCGGTCATCACGGCAGGCGGCGCGGCCACGACGGCGCGGCGCCGGATCCTCTCCGCGGCTTCAGGCCTCATGGCGGTCGGCACAGCCATGAACCTCGCCTCTCGGTCCCGCATCGAACGGCTGATCTGGACACCGGTGGCGGGAGCGCTCGCCGTGACCCTGCTGCGCATCGCCCGGCAGCCGGAAGCCCGCAGCAGGACGCACTCCACGTCCTAGAGCTGGTCCTCGAGGTGGAAGACCTCGTCGAGCCGGACGAACCCTTCGTCCGGTCGACCGTCCAGTGCCTCGAAGAAGGGGGCCATCTCCGCCTGCCAGCGCGCATTCACCTCGGTGTCCGCCATGGCGGCCTGTGCCGCGGCGAAGTCTTCGCACTCCACGTACCCGACCAGCAGCCCGTCCGGACGCAGGAACAGGGAGTAGTTGTTCCACCCGGTGTCCTTGAGTGCCCTGGCCATGTCGGGCCAGATGGCCGCATGGCGCAGGCGGTACTCAGGAATCCGTTCCGGCCGGACCTGCAGGTGAAAGCACACGCGTTCCATGAATCCTCATCTCTCCCTCGTTCCGTCAGCCGGTGTATCCGGCTGAGGACCTAGCTGGTCGTTCGGCCCACCGTCACCCGACGGCACGGACGCGGGCGTGTGAACTGCCGCGTTCCACGAGCTCCGGATCGAAGACGACCTGGCGTCGTTCGGAGTCCGGTCCCTCGATCTCCTCGAGCAGCAGTTCGACGGCGGTGCGTCCCATGAGCTCCGTGGGCTTGCGGACGCTCGTCAATGGAACGACCGTCGAGGCCGAGAAGTCGATGTCGTCATAGCCGATGAGCGCGACGTCCTCAGGGATTCGCAGACCACGGATCAGCAGGACGGCCTGCATGACACCGATGGCAAGGAGGTCATTGGCGCAGAAGATGCCGTCCGGCAGCCGCTCCGGACTCCGCTGCGCAAGCTCCTCACCGACGTCGCGGCCGGCGAGGACGGTCATCGCGTCTGCCTCGACGACCTCCAGCGCCGCGTCGTCGTACTCCTCGACCGCCTGACGGGCGCCGGTCAGCCGGTCCGCCACCTGTCGGTAGCCGGCCCTGGTCCCCACGAAGGCGATGCGCCGTCGACCCGCATCCAGCAGGTGGCGAACGGCGAGATATCCTCCGGCGACGTCGTCGACCGAGACCGAACTGCAGCGCCGCTCGGGATCGATCCGGTCGACGAGCACGACGGGCATCCCCCGCGATCGGAGAGCTTCGACGCGCGGACCGACGTCCCCCACGGGAGAGATCATCATGCCCTGGACACGCTGCTGCTCGAAGACGTCGATGTACCGCGCCTCCCGCTCGCTGTCCTGGCCGCTGTCCCCGAGCACGACGGTGCTTCCCTTCTCCGCCGCGCAGTCCTCCGCCGCCCGGGCAAGGGACGAGAAGAAAGGATTGCCGACATCGAGGACGATCAGCCCTATGGTCCGGCTCTGCCCCGCCCGCAACTGCCGGGCGGCGTCGTTCCGGACGAAGCCCAGCTCGTCGATGGCGCCCTGCACCCGCTCGCGGGTCGGGACGGAGACACGCGCGGGGTGATTGAGCACGTTGGACACCGTCCCGACGGCAACACCTGCCCGGTCCGCCACGTCCTTGATACTCACCGGTCGGGCGTCCATCGTTTCCTTCCGGCTCGTGTCCGTCCGAAGCTGAGCCGTCGGCAGGACTGTTGACACTCGGTTGACAGCAAGGATAGCTTTGAAACGTGCCAATGAAACGATTCAAAGGCGCCGGTCCTACCACCGATTCCCGGAAACCCCACCGGAACCGGAAGAACCCCAAGAAACAGCTGCACGGCGAGGACGAGCCGGCAGCGTCCACGCTGGAGAGAGTACATGACTGTCATCGACGACATCGCGGCCGAACTGGAACAGCTCGCCATCGAGGTTCCCTCCTGGGCCTACGGCAACTCCGGCACCCGCTTCAAGGTGTTCGCGACCCCTGGTACGCCCCGGACGGTGGAGGAGAAGATCGCGGACGCCGGCATGGTCAACGAACTGACCGGCCTCGCCCCGAGCGTCGCGCTCCACATCCCGTGGGACAGGGTGGACGACTACAGCGTCCTCGCGGCCTACGCCGCGGACCATGGCATGAGGATCGGCACCATCAACAGCAACACCTTCCAGGACGACGACTACAAGTTCGGCAGCCTGACGCACAGTGACGCCGCCGTGCGGAACAAGGCGATCGACCACATGTACGAGTGCATCGAGGTCATGAACGTCACCGGCTCCCGCGACCTCAAGATCTGGCTGGCCGACGGCTCCAACTACCCCGGCCAGGCCGACATGCGCTCGCGCCAGGACCGGCTGCAGGACTCCCTCCGACAGGTGTATGACCGCCTCGGCGAAGACCAGCGCCTGGTGCTCGAGTACAAGTTCTTCGAGCCGGCGTTCTATCACACGGACGTCCCGGACTGGGGCACCTCCTACGCCCACTGCCTGCAGCTCGGCGAGAAGGCACTCGTCTGCCTCGACACCGGACACCACGCGCCCGGTACCAACATCGAGTTCATCGTGGCGCAGCTCATCCGCCTCGGAAAACTCGGGTCCTTCGACTTCAACTCACGCTTCTACGCGGACGACGACCTCATCGTCGGCGCGGCGGACCCGTTCCAGCTGTTCCGGATCATGGCGGAGGTGGTCCGCGGTGGCGGCCTCGATCCTTCCAGCGGTATCGCCCTGATGCTCGACCAGTGCCACAACCTGGAGGAGAAGATCCCCGGGCAGATCCGCTCGGTGCTGAACGTGCAGGAGATGACGGCGCGAGCGCTGCTCATCGACCGCCAGGCGCTGGCCGCGGCGCAGGAGTCCGGCGACGTACTGGCCGCCAATGCGATCATGATGGACGCCTTCTACACCGACGTCCGCCCGGGTCTGGCTCAGTGGCGTGAATCCAAGGGACTCCCCGCCGATCCGATGACGGCCTACCGCGAGACCGGCTACCAGGAACAGATCAACAATGAGCGACAGGGCGGCCAGCAGGCCGGATGGGGAGCATGAGCGTGACGACGACGACGACGACAGGAACGGTCAACCCGACGGTCGGTGAACTGATCGCGCGGTCGAACAGGCTCGGGGCGGACAAACGGAACACGAACTACGCCGGCGGCAACACCTCGGCGAAGGGCGTGGGCACGGACCCTGTCACGGGCGAGGACGTCGAACTGCTCTGGGTGAAGGGCTCCGGCGGTGATCTCGGCACGCTGAAGGAATCCGGTCTCGCCGTCCTGCGGCTCGACCGGATGCGCGCACTGCAGGGGGTCTACCCGGGTCTCGAGCGCGAGGACGAGATGGTCGCGGCCTTCGACTACACCCTGCATGGGAAGGGCGGCGCCGCCCCGTCCATCGACACCGCCATGCATGGTCTCGTCGACGCCGCGCATGTGGACCATCTGCATCCCGACTCCGGCATCGCGATCGCGACGGCGACCGACGGCGAGGCGCTGACCGCGACGATCTTCGGATCCAAGGTCGCGTGGGTGCCCTGGCGTCGGCCCGGCTTCCAGCTCGGACTGGACATCGCGGCCATCAAGGAGGCCAACCCCGAGGCCATCGGCACGATCCTCGGCGGTCACGGCATCACCGCCTGGGGCGACACCTCGGAGGAGGCGGAGGCGAACTCGCTCTGGATCATCGAGACCGCCGAACAGTACATCGCGGAGCACGGCAGCCCTGAGCCGTTCGGTCCCGCCCTCGAGGGTTACGCGGCGCTGCCGGCCGCCGAGCGGCGGGAGAAGGCAGCAGCACTGGCCCCGACAATCCGCGGGCTCGCGTCCACGGACAAGGCGCAGGTGGGGCACTTCACCGACGACCCCCGCGTGCTCGAGTTCCTCGCGTCCACGGCACATCCGCGCCTCGGGGCCCTCGGCACGAGCTGCCCGGATCACTTCCTCCGCACCAAGGTGAAACCCCTCGTCCTCGACCTTCCGGCGGGCGCCGATGTCGAGAGCTGCCTGCTGCGCCTGCGTGAGCTGCATACCGCCTACCGGGAGGACTACGCCGCGTACTACCAGCGTCACGCCACGCCGGACTCCCCCGCGATGCGCGGAGCGGACCCCGCGATCGTGCTCGTGCCCGGCGTCGGCATGTTCTCCTTCGGCGCCAACAAGCAGACAGCCCGGGTGGCCGGTGAGTTCTACCTCAACGCGATCAACGTCATGCGCGGCGCCGAGGCGATCTCCGCCTACTCCCCCATCGAGGAGAGCGAGAAGTTCCGCATCGAGTACTGGGCGCTCGAGGAGGCCAAGCTCGCACGCCTGCCGAAGCCGAAATCCCATGCCGGGCGGATCGCCCTGGTCACCGGAGCCGCCTCGGGCATCGGCAAGGCCATCGCCACCCGCCTCGCCGCCGAGGGTGCCTGCATCGTCATCGCGGACCTGAACATCGACAGCGCAACCACCGTCGCCGAAGAGCTCGGCGGCTCCGACGTCGCCATCGGCGTCCAGGCCGACGTCACCGACCCTGCCCAGGTCCGCGAGGCTGTGAAGGCCGCTGTCCTGGCCTTCGGCGGACTCGACCTCGTGGTCAACAACGCGGGCCTGTCCATCTCCAAACCGCTCCTCGAGACCACGGAGAAGGACTGGGACCTGCAGCACGACGTCATGGCGAAGGGATCCTTCCTCATGTCGCAGGCCGCCGCGAAGGTCCTGATCGAGCAGGACATGGGAGGGGACATCATCTACATCTCCTCGAAGAACTCCGTGTTCGCCGGCCCGAACAACATCGCCTACAGCGCCACGAAGGCCGACCAGGCCCATCAGGTCCGCCTCCTCGCCGCCGAGCTGGGCGGCTACGGGGTGCGCGTCAACGGCATCAACCCCGACGGCGTGGTGCGCGGCTCCGGTATCTTCGCCGGCGGATGGGGCGCCAAACGGGCGGCCGTCTACGGCGTCGAGGAGGACAAGCTGGGTGAGTACTACGCCCAGCGCACCCTCCTCAAGCGGGAGGTCCTCCCCGAGAACGTCGCGAACGCCGTCGCCGTCCTGACCTCCGACGAACTCTCGCACACCACGGGCCTGCACATCCCCGTGGACGCGGGCGTCGCCGCGGCCTTCCTGCGCTGAGCTGACGCGGCCATGACGGACGGTACGGTCAGCATCCCGGGAAGGGCCTTCGTCGCCATCGACATCGGGGCCTCCTCCGGGCGCGTCATCCTCGGACGGCTCACCGACGCCGGACCGGAGCTGGTGACCGTGCACCGCTTCCCCAACGGCGCCCAGTTCCTGGGCGGTGCCCTGCGCTGGGACGTCGAGGCCCTGTTCTCGGAGGTCCTCGTGGGGCTGCACCGCGCGGCGGACGCCGCCGCGCGCGGTGGCGACACCGTGACGAGTATCGGGATCGACACGTGGGCGGTGGACTACGGACTGGTGGACGACGCCGGCGCACTCCGGCACCTGCCGTTCAGCTACCGGGATCCACGGACCGAGGCGACCATCGACGCCGTCCACGGTTCCATGTCCCCGGAGCGGCTCTACGCACGCACGGGCCTGCAGTTCCTCCCGTTCAACACGGTCTATCAGCTCGCCGCCGAGCGGTCACTCGATGATGTGCAAGCCTTGTTAGTTCCCGACCTGCTCGCCTACCGCCTGACCGGCGAGCGCCGGACCGAGGCCACGAACGCGTCGACGACAGGCCTGCTGGACGCCGTGTCCGGCACCTGGGCGCCCGAAATCCTCGGGGCACTCGGCCTGTCACCGGACCTCTTCCCACCCCTGGTGGAGCCCGGGGCGGTCATCGGCCGTCTCCTCCCGCCGATCGCGGCCCGGACAGGGCTCCCGGGAAGCACCACGGTCCTGGCCGTGGGTTCACACGACACCGCCTCCGCCGTCGCCGCCATTCCCGCCGAGTCGCCGAACTTCGCCTACATCTCGTCCGGCACCTGGTCGCTCGTCGGCGTCGAACTCGACGCCCCGATCCTGAGCGAGGAGAGCCGAGCCGCCAACTTCACCAACGAGCGCGGCGTCGACGGCACCATCCGCTACCTCCGCAACACGGGAGGACTCTGGCTCCTGCAGGAGTGCCTGCGGGAATGGGCCATCGAAGGACCGGAGCCGGACCTGGGGCAGTTGCTCGCGTCAGCGGCCGCACTGCCCCACGGTGGCGCCAGGATCGACGCCGACAGCAACGATTTCCTGTCCCCGGACGGCATGCCGGGGCGCATCCGCAGAGCCGCTGAGGCGGCAGGACAGGAGATCCCGGTCTCGCGGGAGGCTGTCGTCCGGTGCGTCCTGGACAGCCTCGCAGCCGCCTACGCGCGGACCCTCGACGATGCCGCGCGATTGTCCGGGCAGCGGATCGACGTCATCCACGTGGTGGGTGGCGGATCCCTGAATACGCTCCTGTGCCAGTTGACCGCCGACCGGACCGGCCTGCCGGTCCTGGCCGGACCGGTCGAGGCCACGGCGCTCGGTAACGTCCTCGTGCAGGCGCGGGCTGCCGGGCTGCTGCCGGTGGTAGCAGGACCTACCTCCCTCCACCTCCCCGACATCAGGGCAGCAGTCCGCCGGTCGGCCCGCCCTACCCGTTTCGAACCGGCGATGCAGGCCGGAGCGCACAGCGAGACCATCTCCTCAGCGGGGTAGCCGGAGGAGCACAGGGCCCTTCGCCGTCGACGCGTCCACGACGACGCCGCGCTGCACCATCTCGGCGAGGCCACGAGCGACGAGGCGACGAGCCGCGCTGCGCGCCGGCTCCGTGAGTGGGGGGCCGCCTTCGCGGGCGAGGTCGCGGGCTGCATCAGCCGGGTCCACCCCCTGCCCCCGCGGCGCTGTCGCGAGACGGGCGAGAAGCACGTCCTCCAGTGCGGCGTCGACCGGCTTCAGCTTGCGCGTACGGCAGGAGTCACTGCAGTAGAGGACCGAATCCCAAGCCCGCTCCCACTTCTTCCTCCACTCCATGCGCCGTCCGCACGATCTGCAGGACTTGGGCTCCGGGACGGCGTCAGCGCTGCCGTGCCGCCGGTGGCCGCTCCCGCTCTTCGTCGTCACAGGAGCATTCTCCCCCGGTATCGGGACATCGCGTGTTCTCATCCTGTTCTCATGGCCGACGGTTAAACTCGACGAGGCGGCGAAGGCGCCGGCAGGAGGAGGACCCTTGGAGCACGATACGACGCAGCGAGCGGCGCTCGGCGACGCACCTCAGCAGTGGCGGCGGATCCGATTGGTGAAGACCTTCCTCATCCTGCTGATCCCGGTGGTGGTCCTCACCCTGGTGAGCTATCTCCTCTGGCGTGCCATCGCCCAGTCCACTCCCGAGAACTTCGAGGACATCCACTTCTGGTTCTACTTCTTCGATGTCGGACGCGAGATCAACGTACCGACGTGGTTCAGCGCAGGGCTGTGGTCGGTCATCGGGCTGATCACGGGGTACTACGCCCGCTCAGCATCCCGCTTCCGCGTCTCCTGGGGGTTCTTCTCCTTCATCGCCTTCTTCCTGTCGCTGGACGAGACGCTCGAACTGCACGAACGACTCGACGTCATCGGCGCCGAGATGGCCACGTACCTCCCAGTCGACCTCGGCTTCACCTGGGTCCTGCCCGGTGTCCTGATCGCCATGGCCCTGTGTGCCTTCCTGGTCCGGCTGATGCTCTCGCTGCCGGGCGCCGTCAAGCTCGGGTTGCTCGCGTCGGGCGCGGTCTTCGTGAGCGGAGCCGTGGGTGTCGAGACCCTGTCCGGACTGGTGCTGGCGGAGCAGGGGTTCGCGCCGTCGTTCTTCGTCCTGACCCTGATCGAGGAGACCCTGGAGATGGCCGGCCTTGCCCTGGCCGTCGCGTCGCTGCTCCACGTCCTGGAATACCGCAGGATCGACGGCGGCACGGCCTACCGGCCGGCGACCGACCGGCTGCCGCCGAGCCCTGCGCCGGCGCCGCCGACACCGACGAGGAAGACTCCGGCCACGCGTGACGGGACGGAGGACGCCTCGGCGCCTTCCGCACCGGTGGGGGAAGCCGCGACGACGATCAGCTGATCAGCTGTACCAGAACCATTGGGGTGGCCGCCATGACTCGGGGACCGCGTGGGCGTTGAACGTCCCGCATTCGGAGCAGGTGTAGCTCGCACTGGCCGGAAGCAGCCGCGAAGCATGGTCGGCCTGACGCGCCGGGACGAATTCCTCGACGATGAGGTACTCGTCGGTCCTGCAGCGGGGACAGAAGGGCGCTTCGCCCATGCCCTCGGCTGCGGAGGAGGGACTGCTGGTGCGCAGGCTCCGCCCGTGATCGATTGTTGTCATGAGAATCACCGTTTCCGTCTTGCAACCGACGCTGGGTGCAAGTAGTAAGGGTACTTATACCTCGAATATAGACTCCTTCCCGGCCTTGCGGAAGCGATCCGTCCACGCCGACGCGCCTGGATTCCAGCACCACTGTCGTGCTGACAGAATGGCCCCATGACGGCCAGGCCTCCCAGATCGACCTCTGCGCTCCCGCCCGAGCAGGCGGGCGCCCTCCGGCGCGCGATCGGCTCCAGTGCGGACGTGACCGTGTTCGTGGACGGCACCGCCCATCGCCTCCCCTCCGCCGCCCGGGACGCCGTCGTCGACCTTCTTGCCCGGCTGGCCGACGGTGATGCCGTGCAGGTCACCTCCGTGGCCGAGCTGCTCACCACGTCGCAGGCTGCGGAACTCGCCGGCATCTCCAACAGTTATCTGCGCAAGCTCACCGATGCCGGCACCCTCCCGGTCGAGTACCGGGGGTCCCATCGCCGCCTGCGCAGGTCCGACGTCGAGGAGTGGCTGCGCAGCCAGCTCCGTCGCGGGGACGCTGCCGCTGGCGCTGCCGAGGACGGAAGCGCCGGCTCGTAGCTCCACGCGAGCAGCTGATGCTAGGACGGTTCGAAGCGGGGGCGCTGCCGCCAGCGGCGGGCCTTGAGCGCCAGATGGAGCTCGAGCCTCACCGAACCTGCGAGCGGGTCGGCGCCGATGGCCGACCGGATCCGCGCCAGCCGGTTGTACACGCTGCTGCGATGGAGGTGGAGTTGGGCGGCGACGTCCTGCACAGACCCGTTCTTGTCGTAGAGCAGCTCGAGGACCGGCAGGAGTTCGTCCACCCGGTCCGCCTCGCTCAGTTCGCCGAAACGGATACTGCCGGGAGTGGGCGCCTGCCACCCCAGCGCGCCGAGGTATTGGTACACGCCGATCTCCGCGAACCGGGGGACGTCGCCGAGTTGGGGGTCGACGGCGGCCGCCTGGACCGCGTGCTGCGCCTGGAGCAACCCGGCCTCGAAGTCCTTCGGATCGATCACGGGCTCGCTCAGACCCAGGATCAGGCGGTTCGCCGGCCGTCCGGCACGTTTGCCCACCTCCGACCGGTACCGGTCGATGACCTGCTGGAGGGCACTCTTCCCGATGCCAGGAGCGAACAGCATGACGGAGTGACCGGAGGCACCTGCACTGAAGAGGACGGGCCCGACGCCGACCGTCGCCTGCAGCGCGAGAGTCCGCTGGAACAGCGCGGCCTCGTGCGGATCCGTGCTCTGGCTGTCGGACCCGGGCCGACCTCCTGGGGTTCCGCCGTCGTCGTGCAGTTCATGGACCATCGCCAGGCGCCAGGGACCATGCGCGCCCAGCTCGCGCCACCCGCGCAACTCCTCCACGGCTGCCGCCACCCCACGACAGGCGGCGAGGAAGGCCGCCTCCCGCTGCCTCCTGCGCTCGGAGGAGGCAGTGTCCGTCTCGAGGAGCAGTTCGGCAAGGCGGTCGATCGTCGAGCGGACCGCAGGAAGGGCCGCCAGGATCCCCGCCGGAGGGTCATCGCTGTCGTGCTGCTGGACCCACAGGTAGCCGACCCGGAAGCCGCGGACGAGCAGCGGCACGCACACCCGGCCGAGCATGCCCAGCTCGTCGTTCGCCGGAACGGCCACGGCCCGGACGGCGCGATCGATCCCATGCCGCAACTGCCATTCGCTGACGTCGGCCGGGACCCTCTTGCTGAGCAGGAAATTGACCCGCACGCGGTCCGCCGACGTCTGGTGACTGCTGTAGGCCAGGAGTGCTCCGTCAGGATCCTCGAGGGACAGGCCCCGCCCGAGCTCGTGCGCTATCGACTCGACGATGTCCTCGATGGCCTCGTTACGCACAGCCCAACAGTAAGCCGACGGCGCGCCGGGGGCGACATCTGCCGCCCTCGACCTCGACACCTGTCGATGGCGGGATGGCGCGCCGCCTGCTAGTGGTCCAGCTCACAGTGGACGAATCCCGCGGACTGGCCATCCGAGGCGCCGTTCCGCCCGGTACCCGCGCCGCACATGGTGGCGGGCACCGGGTGAACCGGACTCCCGGCAGGCTCGGGGCGTCCCTATTCTGGATCTACCCCATCCGCCCGATCGCACCCGTGGAGAACCCAATGATCATCGGCGTCCCCAGAGAAGTGAAGAACAACGAGTTCCGCGTGGCGATCACCGCCTCCGGCGTCCACGAGTTCCTGGCACACGGACACACCGTCATCGTGGAACGGAGCGCCGGGATCGGATCCAGCATCACGGACGCCGAGTACGAGGCTGCCGGCGCGGAGCTGGTCGATGCGGCGGACGAGGTCTGGGCGCGTGCCGACATGGTCCTGAAGGTCAAGGAGCCCGTCGCCGCCGAGTACCACCGCTTCCGCTCGGGCCTCATCCTCTTCACCTACCTCCACCTGGCCGCCGAACCCGACCTCACGAAGGCGCTGCTCGAGGCCGGCGTCACCGCGATAGCCTACGAGACCGTCCAGGACGGCCGGCTGCTGCCCCTGCTCGCACCCATGTCCGAGGTCGCGGGCCGCCTCTCCGTCCAGGTCGGGGCGCAGGTCATGACCGCTCCCGCAGGTGGCCCGGGTCTGCTCCTGGGTGGAGTCGCGGGGGTCCGTCCGGCGAAGGTCGTGGTGCTCGGGGCCGGCGTCGCCGGCACCAACGCCACCGCGATGGCAGTGGGGACAGGGGCGGACGTCACGATCCTCGACATCGACATCGCGCGGCTGCGCGAACTCGACGCCCTGTACGCAGGACGCGTCAAGACCGTCGCCTCGAACGCGCTCGAGATCGAGAAATCCGTGCTCGATGCCGACCTCGTCATCGGATCGGTCCTGATCCCGGGAGCCCGCGCACCCAAGCTGGTCACCAACGCGCTCGTGGCCCGCATGAAACCCGGCAGCGTACTCGTGGACATCGCCGTGGATCAGGGTGGCTGTTTCGAGGACTCCCGTGTCACCACGCACGAGGACCCGACCTTCACCGTCCACGGTTCCCTGTTCTACTGCGTGGGCAACATGCCGGGGGCGGTGCCCTCCACCTCGACCTACGCACTGACGAACGTGACCCTCCGCTACGCCGTCGCGCTCGCGGACAAGGGAGTCCGGGCGGCCCTGGAGAGCAACCCCGCGCTCGCTCGCGGCCTGAACATCGCAGGTGGTCGGGTAGCCCACCACTCGGTCTCGGAGGCGCACGGCCTGGAGCTGGCGGAGGACTGGGCCGCACTGGTGTAGTGCGGGACGGATCCTCAGCGCCAGAGGCTGTCCGCCCACGCCGCGTCCCGCAGGTAGTCGCGGGCCGGTCCGATCTCCCAGAGCTGACCCTGGGAGGCAAGGACGCCGTCGTTCTGCATCGACTCGACAACTTCCGACGAACATCCCAGCGCCGCTGAGAGTTCGGCGTCATCGACGGCCAGCACGATCGTGTTCCTGGTACTCACGGCGCAATCCTCTGCTCGACCGGGCTCCTGCGGACGTTCGACTCCCACGGCTTCCGGCCCGCCGGCAGTGGATCGGCCGGCGCCTTCCAGGACCGCGCATACAGCCCCAGGGCGGCCTCCTCGCGGGGCATGAATCCCAGCCGGTTGAGGGTCATGTGCGCCTGATGCACCGTGAGGTGCTGGGCGCTGCGGCTGACGCGGACCTTGTCGGCTCGATAGAGATACGTGTCGAGCGCCCGGAACCACCGGCGCCGCCAGTTGTGCACTGCGGATTCTGAGGCGGTCGCCGCCATCAGCGCATGGAAACCAGTCGATTTGGCGGCCACCTGGGCCGCCATGGCTTCCCTGACGCCTCCAGCACGGGGGCCGACGTCGGCAGTGCAGGTGCGCAGGTGGCTGTCCCAGTAGAAATCCCACGAGAGCCGTCGGCGGTCCGGCCATCCCGCCGAGCGTGGGCCGCGCATCATGCTCCGCGCCGAGTCGAAGAGGACCAGCGCACCGAGGGCGGAGCGGCTCTGCATCCGCGGGAAGCGCTGATTGCCCCACACGGCCAGTTCAGAGCTCAGCTCGAACACCTCCTCAGCAAGGTCCAGGCCTTCGACTCCGCCGTACTTGACGAGATTCGCCTCGAGCTGGGGGTCGGCCATCTCCTGGCCGCCGGAGTAGTAGGTGTTGTTCGCCGGGGCTGTCAGCTGCTGGCGGACCGCGAGCAGCGGTAGTCTCCGCGCCCCGCGGGCCTGCAGGACACGGAGGAAGGCCCGGAGTCGGTCGAGCACCCGTGGATGGGCGTGGATGCTCACCTTGATCTGGCTGACAATTCCGGTCGAGGCATCCTCCGACCGGGTGAAGTACCAGCGCTTGGCGCCGAGCGCCTGCGCCTGCGCCACCAGCGGGGTGACCAGCTCTTCAATGATGCCGTCCGCTACATCGAAGCCACCCGTCGAGAGGGAGAGATGCCACCATTGAGTGCTGACGACCGTCCGTGAGGCGGTTCGAACGGCAGTCACCTGGCTCATGGCTCTCTCCTTCAGGGTCTGTGGTCACCCCCGCTGGGGCGGGTTCTGGGTGAGGCCTCCGGGCTCCGGCCCGGTGACCCCGGGTTACTTCGGCCAGTCCCAGCTGGCTGCGGTGGGCTGGCTCTTCGGCCAGTCCCAGCTCGCGGCACTGATCGACTGACCGGCCGGCGCCACGGCTCCTACCAGGATCAACAGGCCTGCAGTTGCGCCGAGTACCTTCTTCATGACGATCCTTCCCTGCCCGTTTCACCGGAGGTAGAGCTGCGCGTCACTGCTGTTCCGCAGTGCCCGATCGGAGGTCCGCCCTACGGGCTTCCCGGCTGACCGGCTCGACCAGCTTGTCGGGCGTCAGCGGGTAGTGTCCAGCAGTAGCGATGGCCGGTTGTGGACATGGCGTCTTCAGGACGCCGGCTCCGATCTGAGCGGTTCCGTCGCCCGATCCGGGTCGTCAGGATCGGCGGAACGACGCGGAATCGGGCTGGTTCCGCCGACTCGTGATTGCTAGTAGACCCGTTCTGTCATTAACTGGACATGTCATGTTTTTCACCGTGTGACGTCGGGGCCGAGGCGCCGGCGGACGAGGCAAGGACCGCTCATGCTGGACGCGACATCGCTCGAGGTCTACCGGTACGCCGTCGGCCACCCTGGGTGGACCAGATGCGAGGCGTCGGATGCGCTGGGGCTGACACTGCGTCGTATCGATCAGGCCATCGAGCAGTTGTCGGCCCGACGCCTGCTCAGTCCCCAGGCCGGACGGGCAGACGGTTTGGTCGCGGTGTCCCCCGACGTCGCCCTCGCCGACCTGGTGGACGCGGACGAACGCGCGATGCAGGACCTCAAGGCACGCATCAGCGGGCAGCGTCGGGAGCTCTCGACGCTTCTTCCGACCTTCCTCGAAGCCCGCAAGAGCGTCCTGGCCAGCACCTCGGTGGAGACGCTCGAGGATCCCCACCTCATCCACAGGGTCCTGATCGACTACGGGCGGGACGTGACGGAGAAGGTGTACATCGCGCAGCCGGGGCAGGGCTCGACGGCAGACGTCCACGAGGAGAGTGTCCGGAAGGATCTCGACCTGCTGGCGAACGGCGTACGACGGCGCACCCTCTACGACACCAGCACCCGTGACCACGTCCCGACCCGCAAGGCCGTCGAGGCGATCGCAGCCGGCGGTGGGGAGTTCGGCGTGCTGCCCTTCATCCCCCTGCGCGTGCTCATCTTCGACGAGAAACTGGCGCTGGTGGGCCGGCAGCTGACTCGTGACGACAAAGCGGCCCTGGTGGTCCGCGACCACAGCCTCATCAGCATCTTCACCCACCTGTTCGAGATCGCCTGGGAGATCAGCGAGTCATTCCTCGCTCCCGGACAGATCGGATCGCCGCTGAGCAGCATGCAGCGTTCGATCATCCAGGGACTGGCCAACGGGCTGTCCGACGAGTCGATCGCCCGCCGCCTCGACATCAATGTCAGGACCTGCCGCCGCCATATCGCCTGGATGCTCGAGACCCTGCGGGCCGACAGCCGCTTCCAGGCAGCGCTGAAGGCACGCGACGCGGGATGGATCTAGGCGCGGAACAGCTCGCATCGCTGGTCAACGCCTGTTGCCTCACGGTCAACCCACGCCTAGACTCTGGGCGTGACGTCCTCCAGTGAAGCCCCCGCCGATGTCCTGCCCGCCGAGACCGAAGCAGCCCTCGAGCGCGCTGTGGACTCCGCCACCCGGCACGACGCCCTCTTCTCGCTGCGGGCGGCGAATATCAAGCAGTCCGCAGTCCGGGACGTCTTCGACATCTCGATCCGCCCCGGTCTGGTCTCCCTCGCCGGCGGCAGCCCTTACCTGAAGTCGCTCCCCCTCGAGGATCTCGGGCGCACGGCACAGAAGATCATCGCCGAACACGGCCTGGAGGCGCTCCAGTACGGCGGCGGCCAGGGGATGGAAGAACTCCGGGCGCTCGTCTGCGACGTGATGGCGGCGGAGGGAATCGAGGGGGCCGGCCCCGAGGACATCGTCATCACCACGGGTTCACAGTCCGCCCAGGATGTCGCAGCGAAGGTCTTCTGCAACCCGGGGGACGTGATCCTCTGCGAGGACCCGACCTACGTGGGGGCACTGAACACCTTCGAAGCCTACGAGGTCGACGTCGTCACCGTGCCGATGGACGGGGACGGCCTGATCCCCGACGAGCTGGAGCGCATCATCGCGGAGCTCGAAGCACAGGGCCGCGCCATCAAGCTGCTCTACACCATCCCGAGCTTCAACAACCCGAGCGGGATCACCCTCGCTGCCGACCGCCGCCAGCGCATCGTGGACATCTGCCGGGCACACACGATCCTCGTGCTGGAGGACAATCCCTACGGCATGCTCCGCTTCGACGGTGAGCCGCTGAAGCCCTTGCGCGCGGACAACCCCGACGACGTCATCTACCTCGGCTCCTTCTCGAAGATCTTCGCCCCCGGTGTACGCCTCGGCTGGGCGCTCGTCCCGAAGCATCTGTACCGACGGTTCTACCTCGCCTGCGAGGCCGTGGTGCTGTGTCCGTCCCCGCTCACCCAGATGCTCGTCACCGCCTACCTCACCGAGTACGACTGGCGTGGACACCTCGTCACCATGCGCAGCCTGTACCGCGAGCGGTGCGACGCCATGCTCGGCGCACTCGCCGACGAGTTCCCCGACGGCGTGCACTGGACCACCCCCGACGGTGGATTCTTCGTGTGGCTCACCCTGCCCGAAGGCATCGACACCTATCCCTTGCTGTACAGGGCGGTCGACGCGGGCGTCGTGTTCATCCCCGGCGCCGCCTTCACGCCGTCGGACGAACCGTCCAACAAGCTGCGCCTCGCCTTCAGCGCCGTGGCGCCGGAGGACATCGTGGAGGGCGTCCGACGCCTCGCGCCCATCCTGCGTGAGGCCATGGCGGGGCACCCGAGCTGAAGCCCCCCTGGCCCGAGGGGAGCCGGTCGCCTCCGGCACCGGTCGGCGCCCCCGGGCGTCCGGTCATGACCGTCGGATCATGACCGTCGGATCATGACGGTCGGAGGATCAGAGGCAAGGACCGCCGCACGGCCTCAGAGCGGGGGCCGCTTCTGCTGGCGCCTGGTCACCGCGATCGAGATCAGGGCGGCGATGATCACCAGGATGGAGAGCCGCGCAACGGTGCCGAGCCCCGGAAAGGCGAGCTGCAGGACGCTCGACGCGATGAAGCCGATCACCACCACGAACAGGAGCCTGCTCAGGGGGTAACGCGGACGCGCCCTTCGGCCCGGGTCACCGTCCGGTAGCTGCTGGTTCATGAGCCTCACCCTAGTCGAGCAGCAGGGCCGGCTCCTCCAGGATGGAGGCGACGTCGGCCATGAAGCGCGCGCTCAGGTCACCGTCCACCACCCGGTGGTCGAACGAGCCACCCAGCGTGGTGATCCACCGCGGGATCACCTCGCCGTCGAGCACCCAGGGCTTCTGCTTGATGGTTCCGAACGCCACGATCGCCACCTCGCCCGGGTTGATGATCGGCGTCCCCGTATCGATGCCGAGAGCTCCGATATTGGTGATCGTCAGCGTGCCGCCCTGCATCTGGGCGGGCTGCGTCTTACCGGCCCGCGCCGTCGTCGCCAGCTCGTTCAGTGCCAGGGCGAGGTCCTTCAGCGAGAGATCCTGGGCGTCCTTGATGTTCGGGACCATGAGCCCGCGCGGAGTCGCGGCTGCGATCCCGAGGTTCATGAAGTGCTTGACGAGGATCTCGTCCTCGGCCCAGGTCGCGTTGACGGAGGGATTGCGCGCCGCAGCCCAGATCACCGCCTTGGCGAGGATCAGCAGCGGTGAGACCCTGATGCCCTCGAAGTCACGGGACGCCTTGAGCCGCTTCACGAACTCCATGGTCCGGGAAGCGTCGACGTCCACGAAGATGCTCACGTGCGGCGCGGTGAAGGCACTCTGCACCATCGCCTTCGCGGTGGCCTTGCGCACGCCCTTGACCGGGATGCGTTCGATGCGTCCGCCGCCCAGGAGCTTCCGGTCGGACCAGAAGGAGTCGGCGCCGTCCTGCTCCGCATCCCGTTGCGACTGGTAGCTGATGAGGTCCTGCTTGGTGACCTCCCCCGCTGACCCGGTGGCCGGGACATCGGCGAGGTTGATGCCGAGATCCCTGGCCGCCTTCCGCACGGGAGGCTTGGCCAGGACCCGGTTGATGAGCTGGTTCAATGGATTCGTCCGCGGGGCGCTCTCCGTCGCCGGCGCCTGGGCGGCAGGGACGGGCGGTTCGGCCGCCGGCGATACCGTCCGGTCTGCCACCCGGGGTCCGTCCGGTCGCGCAGGCCGGCCGGCATCGGACCCTGCAGCGCTCCCGGGAAGAACGGACGAGGCTTGCGGCTTCCGCGGGCGCCGCTTCACGGCGTCCGCCTTCGGCCCTGTCCCGACGAGGGGACCGGGCGTGGCCTCGACGGGGGCTGCTCCCGGGGCGGTGGCGTCGGCCGCCCCGGCGGTGTCAGCGCCCGGCAGGGCCCCCGCGATCTCGCCGGGCATCTCGGGTACCGGCACGGGAGCGTCGTCCGCCGGCCCGGCCGGACCCCGGTCCGCGCCCTCTCCCGCTCGGGCGGCGGTCTCCTCCGGACCGCCGTCCCGTGGCGGGGCTGTGGAGCCGCTGTCCCGGCCGCTGCCCTTCGGTCCTGCACCCCCGTCCTCCACGGAGATGATCGGCGTCCCGACCTCGATGGTCTCGCCCTCCGGAACGAGGAGTTCGGAGACGGTTCCGGCGAAGGGCGAGGACAGCTCGACGAGGGACTTGGCGGTCTCGATCTCGCAGATGACGTCGTTCACCGCCACAGGCGCACCCGGGGCGACCCTCCACTGCACGATCTCGGCCTCGGTGAGGCCCTCACCGACGTCGGGCAGGTTGAACGTGTTGAGCGTCATGATGGTCCTTCAGTACGCGAAAGCACGGTCGAGTGCCTCGAGGATGCGATCGATGTCCGGCAGGTAATGCTCTTCCACGCGCGCCACGGGGTAGGGCATGTGGAAGCCGCCCACCCGGATGACGGGCGCCTCGAGGGACAGGAACGCACGCTCCGAGATCCGGGCTGCGATCTCGCCGCCGATCCCACCGAAGGTCGGGGCCTCATGGGCGACGATCAGCCGCCCCGTGCGGGTCACCGACGACGTGACGGTGTCGAAGTCGATCGGCGAGATGGAGCGGAGGTCGATGACCTCGATGCTCCTGCCGTCCTCCTCCGCTGCGGCTGCCGCCGCGAGGGCGACGGGCACAAGCGGCCCATAGGCCACGACGGTGGCATCCGTGCCGCGGCGCAGGACCTGCGCCGAGAAGGCATCCTGCCCAGGAGCGGACGTGTCCACCTCGCCCTTGAGCCAGTAGCGGCGTTTCGGCTCGAACACGATGACCGGGTCCTCGCACGTCACGGCCTGCTGGATCATCCAGTAGGCGTCCTGCGGGTTGGACGGGGTGATGATCCTGAGCCCCGCCGTGTGCGCGAAGAGAGCCTCGGGCGACTCCGAGTGGTGCTCGACGCTCCCGATCCCGCCGCCGTAGGGGATCCGGATGACCACGGGGGCGCTCAGCATCCCGTCGCTACGCGTCCTGAGCTTGGCCAGCTGCGTGGTGATCTGGTTGAACCCCGGGAAGACGAATCCGTCGAACTGGATCTCGCAGACGGGACGGTATCCCCTCAGCGCCAACCCGATCGCGGTGCCGATGATGCCGGACTCCGCCAGCGGCGTGTCCACGACCCTCAGGGCACCGAAATCCTTCTTGAGTCCGTCGGTCACCCGGTAGACACCGCCGAGCTCGCCGATGTCCTCCCCCATCAGGAGAGTCTTCGGATCGCTCGTCAGGGCGGCCCGGAGCCCCTCGTTGATCGCCTTGGCGATGGTCATGGTTGCCATCAGGCGTGCTCCCCTTCATCGGCGAATCCGGCCTCGTACTGCTCGAAGAAGGCCAGCTCCTCCTGGACGAGCGCGTGCGGCTCGGCGTACACGGTGGCGAACCGTTCGGCCAGCCGAGGCGGTGTCATCGCCAGCACGGCTTCCCGCAGATCGGCAGCCATCGCCCGGGACTCGGCGCCGAGGTCGTCGAAGAAGGCCTGGTCGGCCAGGCCGGCGTTCCGCAGGTAGGTCTCCAGCCGCACCAGCGGGTCACGCGGCTGCCATTCCTGCTCGTCGCGGGACAAGCGGTACTTCGTGGGATCGTCCGCGGTGGTGTGGGCGCTCATCCGATAGGTGTAGGCCTCGATGAGGACCGGCCCGTTGCCGGTGCGCGCATGCTCGAGCGCCCACCGGGTGACTGCTTCGACGGCGACGACGTCGTTCCCGTCCACCCTCACGCCCGGGAAGCCGTAGCCCTCGGCGCGCTGCGCCAGCGGCACCCTGGTCTGCACCGTCGACGGGACGGAGATGGCCCACTGGTTGTTCTGGCAGAAGAAGACCACCGGGGCATCGAAGGAGGCAGCGAACACCATCGACTCATGGATGTCCCCCTCCGAACTCGCACCGTCACCGAAGTAGGCGATCGATGCGGCAGCGGGGAGGGTGGGGTCCGCGAGCTGGTCGCGCTGCATCCCCATGGCGTAACCCACCGCGTGCAGGGACTGGGCCGCGAGCACGAGCGTGTACAGGTGGAAATTGCGCTCCCGGGGATCCCATCCGCCGTTGGTGACTCCCCGGAAGAGGCGGAGGATCTCGTGCAGTTCCACGCCGCGGGTCAGGGCGACGCCGTGTTCGCGGTAGGTGGGGAAGGCGTAGTCCTGGGGCTGGAGGGCCCTGCCGGAACCGATCTGGGCGGCTTCCTGACCCGTGAGCGGGACCCAGAGGGCCAGCTGACCCTGACGCTGGAGGGCGGTCGACTCCTGGTCGAAACGCCGTACCAGGAACATGTCGCGGTACAGGGACCGCAGGTGGGCCGGATCAGCGGACGCGAGGTAGGGCCCGAAGTCCACCGTGCTGCCGGACACCTGCGCCGTCAGGCCACTCGCCATGGATCCATCAGCGGCCAGGACTTGCAGCATGGCGCCGTCCGGTACCGCCTCATCGGTCCCGACGACGGGGTGCACGGCACGCACGATCTCCTCGGCTTCGAACTCTGCTGCCGGCAGACGGTTACTGTTCATCCCTGCTCCTCACCCGGCCCTTACATACCCTTTCGGGAATGTATCCGTAAGTCATACACCGGAGAACATATGTTCCGGGGACATCCTGACCAAGACTAGTCAGCGCGGGCCCGCTGGCCTATTTAAGTCCGGATCACCCTTGTCCGGGCCGATGTGCGTACTCTGCGCACAACTCCAGGAATCGCGTGTTCCCGGCTTCCTCGCCGATGGACACGCGGACACCCTCCGCTCCGAACGCCCGCACCGACAGTGCCTTCTCCGCGGCCCGCGCGGCGAAATCCTGGGTGTGTTCGCCGAGCGACAGCCAGACGAAGTTGCCCTCCGCCTCGGGTACTGTCCAGCCCAGCGCGCGCAGGCCACCGACCACCCGCACGCGCTCGTCGACGATCGACTGCACCCGCGCGTCCACCTCGTCGATGTGCAGCAACGACGTCACCGCTGCGCGTTCGGCGACCTGGGACACCGCGAACGGGACGGCACTCACCCGCAGATGCTGGGTGAGGGACTGCTGAGCCACCGAGTACCCCACTCGAAGACCGGCCAGCCCGTGGGCTTTCGAGAAGGTGCGCAGGACGATCACATTCGCATGGTCGCGGTAGAGCTCGATCCCGTCCACGGCATCGGGGCGCCTCACGAACTCCTGGTACGCCTCGTCGATGACGACGACGACCTGCTCGGGCACCTTCGCGAGGAACCGGACGACCTCGTCCCGGGTGAGGGCGGGCCCGGTGGGGTTGTTCGGCGTACAGAGCAGCACCACGCGGGTCCGGTCCGTGATCGCGGAAGCCATTGCGTCGAGGTCGTGGGTGCCATCCGCGCGGACGGGTACCTGGACACCGTGGGCGCCGGCCAGCCCGACGCTGATGGGATAGGCCTCGAACGACCGCCAGGCATACACCACCTCGTCCGGAGCTTCGAAGTCGTTCTGCCCGGCGAAGGTCGCGAGGATCTGGTTCAGGGCTCCCAGGCTGCCGGCTCCCGTGACGATGTCAGCGGCAGGGACACCGAGGTACCCCTCCAGCGCGGTACGCAGTGCCGTT
>JASLAA010000312.1 GCA_030147325.1 Arthrobacter sp.
GCGCCCGGGGCGGGATGGACGCCGGTCTCGGCGCCGTTCGAGGCCACGAGCCAGCCCGGGGGCGCGATCACCGTGAAGGAGAAGCTCGCCTTGAGGTCCGGCTGCTCGAAGTTCGCGAAGACCCGGCGGGCATCGGCCGGCTCGTACTGGGTGTAGAGGTAGGTCTCGCCGTCGACGGGATCCACGAAACGATGGAGCCCTTCTCCGCTGGTGCTGTAGCGCGCCCGCCCGTCCACGATGACCGTGTTGGTCTCGGCGAGGCCCTCGAGCAGGATGCGGGCGCCGTCCCTGGTCGCCACCGGATCCAGGGTGCGTCCGTTCAGCTGGACCGCAGTGACGTCCCCGATGAAGTCCAGAAAGGTCGAGGCTCCCGGCTCTTTGCAGGAGAACCTGACCGTCGTGGTGCTGCGGTACGTGGTGTTGGCAGCATCCAGCGCGTTCGAGACGTCCAGCTCGACGCCGTAGCTCTCTGTGAGCAGCAGCCCCGAACGCGCAGCTGCTTCGTCCCGGCGCAGGTTCTCGTTCTCCATCCGGTCATTCAACCATGCACTTCGCGCGGCGTCGGAGTGCGAGCTGCGCGCCAGGGGGCGAGGAGGTGCGCCGACGGCGCCGGCCTGACCGTCCCGTCATCGCGACGCGCAGAAGGGGCCCCGACCCGACGCCGGGGCCCCTTCACGAGGAGCTCGATGGCCCGTCACCCCGGAGGGATGACGTGTCCCTTGCTGACGATCGTCAGTCCCGAATCCGTCACCGCGAAGCCGCGGCTGCGGTCGAGTTCGAAATCCACGCCGATCTGGGCGCCCGCAGGGATCCGGACGTTCTTGTCGATGATGGCGCGACGCACCACCGCGCCGGCACCCACGTTGACCTTGTCCAGGAGGACCGAGCCGGTGACATCGGCCGCCTCGTCGATGAACACGTCGGTCGCCAGCACCGAGTTCTGGACGGCGCCACCGGACACGACCACGCCGGCGGAGACGATCGAGTCGTGGGCCTCGCCAGGGCGGCCGGTGAAGCTGCGAACGAACTTCGCCGGCGGGGAGACGCTCTGCCGGGTGTAGATGGGCCACTGGAGGTTGTACAGGTTGAACAGCGGCAGGGGCGAGATCAGATCCATGTTGGCGTCGTAGTAGGAATCCATCGTCCCGACGTCACGCCAGTACTGGCGGTCCCGTTCGGTGGACCCCGGGATCTCGTTCGTCGTGAAGTCGTACACGGCGGCGTCGTTGCGTTCCACGAAATAGGGGATGATGTCCCCGCCCATGTCGTGCTTCGTGTTGAGGCGCGCGGCGTCGTCCTCGAGTGCCTTCAGCAGTGCGTCGGTGGTGAATACGTAGTTGCCCATGGACGCGAGGAAGCTGTTCGGATCGTCGGGCAGTCCCGGCGTGGTCTTCGGCTTCTCGACGAACGCGGCGATGCGGCTCGGGTCGTCCTGCGCCGTCTCGATGACGCCGAACTGGTCCACGAGGTTCATGGGCTGCCGGACGGCGGCGACGCTGACCGACGCTCCGCTGGCCACGTGGGCGTCGACCATCTGGGAGAAGTCCATCCGGTAGACGTGGTCGGCGCCGATGACGACGACGATGTCCGGCTGGGCGTCGTGGATCAGGTTCAGGGACTGGTAGATCGCGTTGGCGCTGCCGAGGAACCAGCTCTTGCCGCGTCGCTGCTGCGCCGGGACGGACGCGATGTAGTTCTGCAGCTGGGTCGACATGCGCCAGGTCTCGGAGATGTGCCGATCGAGGCTGTGGGATTTGTACTGGGTCAACACCACGATCTGGAGGTACCCGGAGTTCACGAGGTTCGACAGTGCGAAGTCGATGAGCCGGTAGCTTCCGGCGAAGGGTACGGCCGGCTTGGCCCTGTCGGCGGTCAGCGGCATCAGCCGCTTGCCCTCTCCGCCCGCCAACACGACGGCGAGTACTTTCTTCGGTGCCACGTATGACCTCCCGCTCTTCCTTGAGTGTTCTGCGTCCTCGATTGGTCGTCGATCAGCGTAGGTCCACACAGCCGGAACCCTTCCGGTCCACTTCACAGTAGAGGACTCCGACGCACTGCACTACGTTGGTCTGGTGCGAGTAGACATTGTGACCAAGGAGTTCCCGCCCGAGATCTATGGTGGCGCGGGGGTGCACGTCGCCGAACTGAGCAGGGTGCTGGCACCCCAGGTCGATCTCCACGTCCATGCCTTCGGAGCACCTCGTCCCGAGGATTACCATGGGGCGTCGGTGCTGTCGTACGGGGTGCCCGATGCTCTCGCAGCAGCCAACGCTGCGGTGCAGACGCTCGGTACCGACCTGCAGATGCTGACCGCGATCGGCGGCGCGGACCTCGTGCACTCCCACACCTGGTACGCCAACATGGCAGGGCACCTCGCAGCGCTGCTCCACGGCATCCCGCACGTCCTCAGCGCGCACAGCCTCGAGCCGCTGCGTCCGTGGAAGGCCGAACAGCTGGGAGGCGGGTACGCACTGTCGTCGTGGGTCGAGAAGACCTCCTACGAAGCCGCGGCCGCTGTGATCGCCGTCTCTGCGGGTATGCGCGCCGACATCCTGCGCAGCTATCCCGACGTCGATCCGGGCAAGGTGCACGTGGTGCACAACGGCATCGACGTGGCGCAGTGGTCGCCGGACGAGGACGACGACGCCCTCCGCGCCCACGGGATCGATCCCGCCCGCCCGAGCGTCGTGTTCGTCGGACGCAACACCCGCCAGAAGGGTGTCCCGTACCTCCTGCGCGCGGCCGCGCACCTGCCCGCCGACGTGCAGCTCGTTCTCTGCCTGGGTGCCGCCGACACCCCGGAGCTGGCGGCGGAGACCGAGGTACTGATCTCGGAGCTGCGCGACCGGCGAGGCTCGGTGGTACTCATCGAACGCATGCTCCCGCGACGCGAGGTCGTCCAGATCCTCAGCCACGCAACGGTCTTCGCCTGCCCGTCCATCTACGAACCGCTCGGGATCGTGAACCTCGAGGCGATGGCGTGCGGTGCCGCCGTCGTCGCTTCCGCCACCGGGGGAATCCCCGAGGTGGTCGACGACGGCGTGACCGGCACCCTCGTGCCCATCGAGCAGCTCCAGGACGGTACGGGGACACCCCTGGACCCGGAGAAGTTCGTCGCCGATTTCGCCGCGGCTGTCAACGAACTCGTGGCCGACCCGGCGAGGGCCGCCGCCATGGGTGCCGAAGGGCGCCGAAGGGCGGAGCGGCATTTCGACTGGGGTTCCATCGCGGAGACCACCCTGGGGGTCTACCGGAGCGTCCTCTGAGTCGGCTCGGAGGACCTGCTGCTGCAGGCGTGCTGACCAAGCCATGACCAGGGCCCGGGGATTGCTCCCCGGGCCCTGGCTCTGAGGACCGGTCGGTTAGCGGCTCGCGCTCGCCTTCCCTGCCTTCTTACCTTTCCTGGCCTTCTTGTCCCTGGCCGCCCGGGACAGGAGGGTCTTCTCATCGATCGGAGCCCCGCTGCTCGCGCGACGACGCCGCGTGTACTCCGCGGCTTCCTCCTGCCGCTTCTGCTCGGCGCCGGTCGCGATGGCCGAGCGCAGGTGCTCAGGGCCATACCCGAACGCGTCCACGAGGTCGAGGGCGTGCGGGCTGATCTTGACCAGCAAACGATTGATGTAGCCGTCCAGTGTTCGCGCCCGCTGCGACGAGAGGCGTCCGTTCATCAGGAACCAGGCCAGGTCCTTCTCGATCAGGCACAGGCCGAACAGGTCACGGAGACGGGTGAGGACCTCGCGCGTACCTGGGTCCTCGATGCCCGCGAGCCCGCGGGTGAAGGCCTCCCACTGCAGGAGCTCGGCGTGAGCCCGGGCCACCTCGATGAGTTCGTTCTGGTGCTTGTTGAACAGGGCCGCCGACTTCTCCTGCGGCATCCCCTTGGCCCCGCGCAGCACGGCGGCGAGATCCGCCACGCGCGACTGCACACGGTCCGACAACAGTTCGCGCTGTGTGTCCTCGTCGCGGAGCGCGAGGGCGGACTTCTTGCCCGAGCCCGAATCCGCGACGGTCTGGGCCACCCGGCGCAGCCCCGAACGGTGCAGCGTCCTGCCCGCGGCCTGTGACACC
Source organism: Arthrobacter sp. (assembly GCA_030147325.1). Lineage (GTDB taxonomy): Bacteria > Actinomycetota > Actinomycetes > Actinomycetales > Micrococcaceae > Arthrobacter_D. The sequence goes on from JASLAA010000312.1 coordinate 4,069, forward strand.
GCGTAGCGTGCCAGTACGCCGAAGTCCACGCCCTTGAACTCCTTGGCGTAATCCGTGAGGAGCCGCTTGGCGACGAGCTGCAGGAGGACCGTGTTGTCGCCCTCGAACGTGACGTACACATCGAGATCCGCCCGCAGCGACGCGAAGCGGTTCTCGATGAGGAACCCCTGGCCGCCAGTCGCCTCCCGGCACTCCTGCAGCGTGTCCAGTGCGAGCCAGGTACTCAGGGGCTTGAAGGCTGCGGCGAGGGTCTCGAGGTCCTGGCGATCCTCGTCGGTGTCGTGCGCGCCCGAGAAGACGTCGTCGAACTTCTCGAGGAGTTCCTCGTGCGCGAACGACGCCGCATAGGTCGCGGCGAGGCGGGGCAGCAGCCGGCGCTGGTGGCGCTGGTAATCCATCAGCACCTCCTCCCTCAGGTCCGAGGACGCGTTGAACTGGCGGCGCTGGGTGGAATAGGTGATGGCCGCGGTCAGGGCGAGCTTGCTCGCCGCGACGGCGGCACCGTCGAGTGATACGCGTCCCTGGACCAGGGTGCCGAGCATGGTGAAGAAGCGACGTCCGGGTGAGGCGATCGTCGACGAGTAGGTGCCGTCCTCGGCTACGTCGCCGTACCGGTTCAGCAGGTTGGTGCGCGGGACACGGACACCGGTGAAGTGCAGCCTTCCGTTGTCGATGCCGTTGAGGCCACCCTTGATGCCGTCGTCCTCGCCTCCCACTCCGGGCCGGAACTGGCCGTGCCCGTCGCGCAGTTCCACATAGAAGCCGTGGACACCGTGGTTGACGCCGTTGGTGATCAGCTGCGCGAACACGACCGCGGCCCGGCCGTCGATGGCGCCGTTGCCGATGTAGTCCTTCCACGCTGCACGGAACGGCGTGTCGATGACGAACTCGTCGGTGCCGGGATCGAAGGTCGCTGTCGTCGCGATGCTGGCGACGTCGCTGCCATGCCCGGTCTCCGTCATGGCGAAGCAGCCCGGTATCTCCATGTTCATGATGCCGGGCAGCCAGTCACGGTGATGCTTCTCGGTACCGAGATGCATCACCGCGGAGCCGAACAGGCCCCACTGCACCCCGGCCTTGATCTGAAGCGACGGGTCCGCGACCACGAGCTCCTCGAAGCCCGCGACGTTCCCGCCGTGATCGTCGTCCCCGCCGAAGGCCTCGGGGAAGGCCCGGTGGACGGCTTTCTGTTCCACGAGGTAGTGCAGCTGGTCGAAGCAGCGGCGGCGGTGGTCGTGGTGGGTGAGGCCCTCGATCTTGTGCAATTCAGTGCGGCCGGCCAGTTCCCGGGCGACGCGCCGCACGTGGGCCCACTTGCCGAGAAGCAGCTCACCGAGTTCGGCCACGTCCACGGTGGCCTGGTCGTCGTCCCTGATGTCGGCCGTTGCAGGGATCTGCTGCGGCCGGGAGATGGTGTGCGTCATGGCGTGTCCTTCGCGGGTCGTCGGGAGGGTTCGGGCGAGTCTGGCGTGGTCGGCGGGTCGGTCGTCCCGAATCGGGCGATGCCGTCGAACAGCCATTCGGTGATATGGCGGGCCATCTGCTCCTCGCTCGGTTTGCCGGGCTCGTCGGGGGAGGAGAGCCACCGCTCACCCGAGGCGCGCACCATGCCGATGGCTGCCGCCGGCCAGTACTCCGGTATGGCATCGCCCGGATCGGAGGGGTCTCCCGGGGCGAGCAGGTAGGCGCGCATGGGCCGGGCGATCATCTCGGTGATCGCCGCCAGGAAATGGGCGAGGGTGTCCTGGTCGCCGTCGTCGGCAGGGGTGGATTCGGCGATGCCGACCCGCGTGACGAAGGCGTAGACGCCGGGTGAGGTCCGGGCCATCTGGAGATAGGCCAGCACCATGGAGTACAGGCCGTCCCGGGGGGTGGCGGCAGCCTTCGCAGCGTCCAGCACCTTCTGTTGCATCTGTCCGATGACCACCTCGGCCATGGCCCGCTGCAACCCGGTCTTGTCGCCGAAGTAGCGGTAGTAGACGGACTTCGAGGTGTCTGCCGCTGCAGCGATGTCTTCCATCGAGGCTCCTGGACCCAGTGCGCTGACCGCTCGCCTCGCGGCGCTGATGAGCTGTCGGCGCCGCTCCGCCCTGTGCTGTTCCCAACGGCTGGAACGACCGTCGGGGGTGGACGGCAGCAGCTCCTGGGCTTTCTCGGAGGCGCTCTTCAGCACGGGGGCCAGCTTCATGATACCCAGCGTATCAGGTACGCTTGGTATCGGTAATCCGACCCCTCGTACAGGAGTTCTTCCATGACAGATCAGGCCGGGGCGCAGAACACCGCCCAGTCACCCCGCACCGCCGTCGTCATCGGTGGCAACCGCATCCCGTTCGCGCGTTCGGGCGGCGCCTACGCCTACTCGTCGAACAAGGACATGCTCATCGCGGCCCTGGACGGGCTCGTGGCACGCTTCGGTCTGCAGGGCGAGCGCATCGGCGAGGTGGCCGCAGGCGCCGTCCTCAAGCACTCGCGGGACTTCAACCTGACCCGCGAAGCGGTCCTCGGTTCCGCGCTCTCACCCGAGACGCCGGCATACGACCTGCAGCAGGCGTGCGCCACGGGCCTCGAGACCGTCGTGGGCCTGTCGAACAAGATCAGACTCGGGCAGATCGACTCCGGCATCGCCGGCGGCGTCGACTCGGCTTCGGACGCACCCATCGCGGTGAGCGAGGGTCTCCGCCGCGTGCTCCTCGATCTCTCCCGCGCCAAGACCACCCAGCAGAAGATCAAGGCGCTGGCCGGACTTCGACCGAAGGACCTCTCCCCGAACGCACCGACCACGGGCGAGCCGCGCACGGGCCTGTCCATGGGGGAGCACCAGGCGATCACGACCGCAGCATGGAAGATCACGCGGGAGGCGCAGGACGAACTCGCCTACCGCAGCCACCAGAATCTCGCCGCCGCCTACGAACGCGGCTTCTTCTCCGACCTGATGACGCCGTACCGCGGCCTCACGAAGGACGCGAACCTCCGGCCGGACACCTCGCTGGAGAAGCTCGCGACCCTGAAGCCCGTCTTCGGCCGGTCCCTCGACGCACCGGCCACGATGACTGCGGGCAACTCGACACCGCTGACCGACGGCGCCGCCCTCGTCCTGCTCGGGAGCGAGGAGTACGCCACCGCCAACAACCTCCCCATGCTCGCGAACATCGTCGACGCCGAAGCGGCAGCGGTCGACTTCGTCCATGGCGAGGAGGGCCTGCTCATGGGAGGCGTCCACGCCGTACCCCGCCTGCTCGAGCGCAACGGGCTGACGTTCGACGACTTCGACTTCTTCGAGATCCACGAAGCCTTCGCAGGGACGGTCCTCAGCGCACTGGCGGCCTGGGAGGACGAGGACTACTGCAAGCGCGTGCTGGGGCTCGACCGTGCGCTCGGCAGCATCGACCGCGCCAAGCTCAACGTCAACGGATCCTCGCTCGCGGCAGGACACCCCTTCGCCGCGACCGGAGGCCGCATCGTCGCCACACTCGCCAAGACCCTCTCCGAGCAGGGCGGCCGCGGCCTCATCTCCATCTGTGCCGCCGGCGGCCAGGGCGTCGTCGCGATCCTCGAGGCGAGGAACTGATGGGCGACACCTACCTGGACCTCGTCTCCACGCCGCTGCCGGGAAAGATCGCCAAGGCCCTCGGCCTGCCACGTCCCTCGGTCCTCCGCCGGTACACCCCGGGGGAGCCCCTCGCTTCCGAGCCCGTTCTCGTCGCAGGCGCCGGGGCGGGTTCGGACGCGCTCGCGGACGTCCTTCTCGGGTGGGACATCGAGGTACGGCGCCATGTCCTGCCGGGGGAGAAGCTGAGCGCCGCCGTCGTCGTGCTCGATGACGCTGGCGCTCCTGCCGATCTCGCTGGACCCATGCTCGAACTCGGCCAGGCGGTGAAGCTGCTGGTACCCGGCGGGCGCGTGGTGGGCGTCTTCCGCTCCCCGGCCGAAACAGCCGACCCCGCCGAAGCGGCAGCCCGGCAGGGTATCGACGGTGCCATCCGCTCGGTCGCGCACGAACTGCGAGGCGGAGCGACGGCGAACGGTATCGTGCTGCGCGGAACGGCCACGACGAGCGATCCGACGACGCTCGGCGCCCTGCGCTTCCTCCTCTCCGGGCGGAGTGCGTACGTGGATGGTCAGTTCATCGAGGTCACGGCGGTCCCGGCCGAGAACATGACCGACCTGGCAGCCGCGACCGCCGCGACCGGGGAGGGTGTGCCCGACCAGCCGCTCGCCGGCCGCACCGCTGTGGTGACCGGTGCTGCGAGGGGAATCGGCGCGAAGATCGCCGAGGTGTTGGCCCGCGACGGTGCCCGGGTGGTCGCGGTCGACGTGCCCGCCGCCGGCGAGCAGCTCGCACAGGTGGCGAACAGCATCGGTGGCACTGCCCTCCAGCTCGACATCACCGCGCCTGATGCCGCGGCACGGATCCTCGAGCACGTCGGCCGACGCTTCGGGGTCCTGGACATCGTGGTGCACAATGCCGGCATCACCAGGGACAAGCTGCTCGCCAACATGGACGCGGAGCGGTGGAACTCGGTCATGGCCGTGAACATCGCGTCGCAGCTGCGCATGAACGAGGAGTTCCTCGCATCGACGGTCTTCTCGGGCACCGGACGGATCATCAGCCTCGCATCGACGAGCGGCATCGCCGGCAACCGCGGCCAGAGCAACTACGCGGCGTCCAAGGCAGGGGTGATCGGGATGGTGCGGGCGCAGGCAGCAGCGTTCCAGGGCGCCGGGCGCACCATCAACGCCGTGGCGCCCGGGTTCATCGAGACGGACATGACCGCGAAGATCCCCGCCCTCACCCGACAGGTGGCCCGTCGCCTGAGCAGCCTTCAGCAGGGTGGCCTGCCCGTCGATGTCGCGGAGACGATCGCCTTCCTGGCCTCCGATGCGGGAGCCGGGATCAACGGGCAGGTGATCCGGGTCTGCGGCCAGAACCTGGTGGGCGCATGAACCGACACCCGGAGGAGGTGTCGCTGACCGCGGTCCCCGGTCTGGCAGGTCTCTACCGGTCGGCGCTGGGCCTCGCCGTCCGGCGTAGGATCGGGCGGTCCTCGCAGCAGGCAGATCTTCCCGCCGTGCGGCACCGCGTGGAGGGCGTGTGCGTCGACCTCCGCGCCCTCACCCGGTTCCAGCAGCTGCTGGGGTCAGCGGCCCGCGACATCCTGCCATCGGCCTACATCCATACGCTCGCGTTCCCGGTGGCCATGAGCGTCCTCGCGCGCCCCGATTTCCCGCTGCCGCTGCTGGGCATGGTGCACCTGAGCAACGACGTGCGCCAGGACCGACAGGTGGGTGCCTTCGAGGTGCTCGACGTCGTGGCGTACGCCGAACACCTGCGCGCACATGCCGCGGGTACCCAGGTGGACGTCGTGACGGAGGTCGCGGTGGGAGGCGAGCGGGTCTGGACCGGGCGCTCCGTCTATCTGGCGCGCGGCGTCCGGTTCGGGGCCGCTGAAGCAGGGGAGCGCGGAGAACGGCCGGTGGCTGACCGACCGTCGCTCTCGGCTCCGCCGCCCACGGGAGTCTGGCGACTGGACGCCGGAACCGGCCGAAGCTACGCCGCGGCATCGGGGGACTGGAACCCCATCCATCTCAGCGGACCGTCCGCGCGGGCGCTGGGCATGAAGAAGGCCATCGCCCACGGCATGTACCTTGCGGCGCGGATGGTGGACGAGGCGCTACCTGCACCCGACGGGGCATTGCAGTGGCGCATAGACTTCGCCGCTCCGGTGCTGCTGCCGGGCACCGTCACCACCTCCTTCCGGCGCTCGGCGCCGGGTGGGACCGGTGGAGCCACCGGTGGACGGGTTGACGTCGTCGGTTGGTCCGCGAAACGGCAGCGTCCGCACTTCACCGGCTGGGTGAGCGCGGAATAGTTGCACGGCCAGGGGGCCCTGTCCAGAGCAGGAGGGAAATGCAGGGCGTGTTCGCCCGAAGTCCCGATTCTCCCTGGGCAGGGCGCCTGTCGTGGGTGCAGACTCCAGGACACCAGCCACGGAGGCTGGCCCCACCGCATGGAAAGAGGAGTCCCGTGAACTCTCATGGTCTCAAAGCCGGTCTGATCGCCGTGTCGGCCCTGCTCGCATCGACGCTCATGGCCGCCGGTCCCACTCAGGCTGCACCGACGGTGCCGGGCGAGGTGACGGCGGGCCCCGTCGTCGCCGGCGCCACCGTCTCGCACGCACAGCACGAAAGCCAGGCAGTGCTCGATGCCTACTGGACGGCTGACAGGATGAAGGCTGCCAAGCCTGCCAACACGATCAATTCCGGCTGGGCCGCCGAGGGGCGTTCGATCATGCCGAAGGCCGGCAAGGAGACGATCGCGAAGGCGCCCAAGGCGCCTGTCGTGCAGCCGTCGGCGACGGCGCAGTCGCCCGTGTCGCGCATCGGCAAGGTGTTCTTCACCATGAACGGTCAGAACTTCGTCTGTTCGGGGAACTCTGTCCAGAGCGGCAACCAGAGCACCGTGGCGACGGCGGGTCACTGCACGCACGATCTCGCCTCCGGCTGGGCCACGAACTTCGTCTTCGTCCCCGGCTACAGCAACGGCTCCGCCCCCTACGGCAAGTGGACAGCCCGGTCGCTGCACGCAGCCGGCGAGTGGGTCTCGCGGAACGACATCAGCTATGACGGTGCCTTCGCCGTCGTCAACACGCTCAACGGCCGGACCCTCTCGTCCGCGGTGGGCGCCTCGAGCATCGGCTTCAACATGGCCAGGAACCTCACCTACACCGCGTTCGGCTATCCTGCGGCTTCGCCCTTCGACGGGGAGCGCCTCTACAGCTGTTCCGGCACAGCGTCTGCCGACAGGATCGGCGGCACCCAGTCCCAGGGCATCCCCTGCGATATGACCGGCGGCTCATCGGGCGGTCCTTGGTTCGTCGGTTCCGGTGCGGCGGGTACCCAGAACTCGGTCAACAGCTTCGGCTACACCACCCAGAAGAACGTGATGTACGGGCCGTACTTCGGGCGGTCCATCCAGTCGGCGTACTCCACGGCCGCCGGTCGCTGACACGGCCACCCGGCCCGCGGGCGGTTCCCCTTCCAGGGCGCCGCCCGCGGCTCCGCTCCACCTCAGGGGATGTCCACTCATCCCTCCCGGGAAGCAGTCCTAGACTTGGCCCATGACCGGCTTCGACCTCTTCACCCGCGCGGCCGAATTCGACGCCGCGGATCCCCTCGCTCCGTACCGGAAGCTCTTCCTCGGCACCGACGACGACGCCGTGCTGTCCTACCTCGACGGCAACTCCCTGGGCCGTCCCCTCGCGACGACAGCGCAGAGCCTCACATCCTTCGTCGAGGACCAGTGGGGCGGTCGGCTGATCCGGGGCTGGGACGAAGGCTGGCTCCGCCTCCCCGAGCAGATCGGCGACCAGCTGGCAGGGGTGGCCCTGGGTGCGGCAGCCGGGCAGTGCATCGTCGCGGACTCCACGAGCGTGCTGCTGTACAAGCTCGCCCGAGCCGCCGTCGCGGCCCGGCCGCAGCGCAGCGAGATCGTCATCGACCGCGACAACTTCCCGACCGATCGATTCATCGTGGAGGGCATCGCACGCGAGCGTGGACTGACCCTTCGATGGATCGACGTAGCCCACGACGGCGGTGCGACGCCCGCCGATGTGGCCGCCGTTGTCGGCCCGCAGACCGCGCTCGTGCTGCTCAGCCATGTGGCCTATCGTTCCGGCTTCGTCGCCGATGTACCCGCCATCACGAGGATCGCCCACGAGGCAGGCGCGCTCGTCCTGTGGGACCTCAGCCATTCGGTGGGGTCCGTCCCGGGGGAACTGGACGCCTGGGACGTCGACTACGCGACGGGCTGCAGCTACAAGTACCTCAACGGCGGCCCGGGGGCGCCTGCGTGGGCCTACGTCGCGGAGCGGCACCTCGGCACGCTCGACCAGCCCATCCTGGGTTGGCTGGGGAGCTCGGACCCCTTCGCGATGGGCGCCGCATACCAGCCGGCCGAGGGCATCCGGCGGCTGGTCTCCGGTACACCCCCGATCATCGGGATGCTCGCGATGCGCGACATGCTGGCCCTGATGGAGGAGGTGGGCATGGACGCAGTGCGTCGCAAGTCCGAGCTCCTGACCGCGTTCGCGGTCGAAGCCGTCGACGAACTGCTCGCGCACCACGGCGTGGTCGTCGCCTCGCCCCGTTCCGTGCTACGGCGGGGCGGGCACATCACGATCGACCATCCGTCCTTCGCCGGTATGGTCCCCGAGCTGTGGAAGGAAGGCGTGATCCCCGACTACCGGAACCCGCAGGGTATCCGGCTGGGGCTCTCGCCCCTGTCGACGTCATTCCAGGAAGTGGCGGTAGCCATCGACGCGATCACCCGGCATCTCACCGACCGCGGAAGCCGGGCAACGGACCGATAGTGGATCTCATCGCCGAACTCGGGCGCCGGATCACCGCCGGCATGGGCCGAGCAGCTCCACCCGAGGTCGACATCGCCGGCTTGGCCCTCCTCGTCCTGGCTGCCGTCGCGCTGTCCGTCCCCCGATCATCCTGGCGGTTCTTCGGTCTTTTCGTCACGGTGGTGCACGAGCTCGGTCATGCGGCTGCAGCGCTGCTGACACTGCAGCGGGTCACCGGCATCACCCTCCGTTTCGACCACTCCGGCACCACCACCAGCAGGGGGCCGCGCGGGTGGCGGGCAGCCTTCACCACCTTCTGGGGCTATCCGGCGCCTGCGGTGGTCGGAGCGGTTCTCGTCATGAGCGCGGCCCACGGCTGGGCACCGGCGGCCCTGTCCGTGGGTGCCCTGGCCCTGGTGGCGGCATTGATCCTCATCAGGAACCTCCAGGGTGTGCTGATCCTCGGAATCCTGGCAGCCGTGTCGCTGGCACTCGTCTGGTTCGGGGAGGGATCCGCCGCAGGCTACGCCTGTCTCGTCCTCGGTATCGGGCTACTCGTCGGGTCCTGCCGGGACTGGGTCAAAGTGCTGCGGGTCCACGGACGACGGCGCGAGCTCGCCACGTCCGACGCCTACATCCTGCAGCTCGCCACCCGCGTTGCAGGCCCGCTCTGGCTCGCGCTCTTCGCCCTCGTGATCGGGGCGGCTCTCGCCCTGTCCGTGCGCCCTCTGCTGCTGATCGCCACACGCGGCTGAGTCGCGCGCCTGCTCAGCCGCTGCAGCGCCGCGTGGCCCCCGAGCTGTAGGGCGCTCCCTGCTGCCGGCAGAGGTCATCGAACAGTTCGTTGACGGCCTGCGAGATGCAATCCCGCTCGTGGTCCGGCAACTCGATCAGGCCGTGCAGGTACGCGTTGACCTCGTACTCGTCCACCCCGCCGCCCATGCTGAAGTAGTGGAGCCACAGCTCGCCGGTGTCGATATTGGCGCGCTTCATGGCGTCAAACGTCAGGGCATACTGCTCCCGGTCGGTGTCCTTCTCGCTCACGTCATCCATCCTGCCCTCGGGTACCACGTTCGGCCAGCCTACGAGTCAGCATACGCACGCCGCAGTGCAGCAAACAGGTGCAGCTGCCCAGGTGCGGCGGACTGTTGCCGATGCTTCCGAACCCTGCGCGGTGAGCCCGGTGACGACGCCCGCGAGCCATTCGATTCAACAGGGGGGAAGAACTCGTGTTAGAGTATTCCTCGTTGCTTTCGCCGGTTTACACGGCGAAATACCACCCGCGCGGGTGGCGGAATGGCAGACGCGCTAGCTTGAGGTGCTAGTCCTCTTATTGAGGGTGGGGGTTCAAGTCCCCCTCCGCGCACAGTAAAGCCCCTAGTCAGAGCGATCTGGCTGGGGGCTTTGTTGATGAAGTGACCCCGCTGGGCAGGAGACAACCTCTGGGAAATGGCCGACGAACTATGGGTCACCTTCGACGTTCTCTGGGGCCGGCTCACCCACCTCGACCGCCAG
>JASLAA010000004.1 GCA_030147325.1 Arthrobacter sp.
CAGGTGTCGGCGCAGGAACAGGTGCAGGCGTCTGGCGCGCCGCGGCCTGCGCTGCCGCCTCCGGTGCGGCGGGCGTTGCTCGCGTCTCCGTGACGTCCGGTGTCGCGGGCGTGCCGGACGGGGCCCGTGTGTCCGGCACTGTGGGCCTTGCGGCCATACGGGTCGGGCCGGACGATGCCCGCGTGTCCGTGGTGTCCGTGGTGTCCGTGGTGTCCGTGGTGTCCGCCTTATCCGACGGTGCGGGCGTGCCGGCCGCATCCGGAGCCGGTCGCGCTTCCGCCTTGTCCGACGGCGCCAGGGCGGACCGACCCGGGAGCACGGGCGGGGCGCTTGGGACGGAGTCGGTCACGACGGACGCCCAGCCGACGGCCGTGTCGGAGCCCGCACGTCCCGATCCGGCCTGTTCGCCGCTCGGATCAGCCGGCTGCGCTGGGAGAGCAGGCCCCGGGTTACTCCCCGGGACCGCCTGGCCCGCCGGTACTTTTGGGCCCGACTCACCTGCTCCGCCGGCGTCATGGATCGCCTCGATGGCGCAGGTGAGCCCGAGGACCTTGTGGATCGCCTGTTTCAGGTTGTCCATGTGGGGCCCGCGCTGGAAACCGATGGCATTTCCCTGGTTCGCGAAGGCGAGGACGAGCTGGTTCCCCTCGAAGGAACGGGGCTTCGCGGAGACGTTGACGATGAGCCAGGTGGCCCGTTTGATCTGCGCCACCTCGTCCATGATCTCGGGCCAGGCGCGCCGGACCATCTCTATGCTGCCGCCTGAGGCAGCCGGCTTGCCCTGCTGGCCCTGGTCGGGTTGGCGTGGCTCCTGCTGTGGCCGCTCCTGGCCCGCCCCGCTCATGTGCTGCTGCGGCGCATCGCGGTGCTGTCCCTCCGGAGCGTCCGGACGCCGTCCTCGACCGGCGGTCGACTGTGACTCCTGCCCATCGGCGGGAGCGGGACGGGATGGCGGGCCGCTCGGAGCAGCGGGGGAGGCGGCCGACGTCGAGGGCGCGGGTGGAGAGGCTGGGGCAGCCGACGGCGTGGCCGCGGTGGACGGCACGACCGGAGCGGCAGGTGCGGGTGCGGCGGTCTCACCCGGCGTGGGATGTGGCGCGGGCTCCGGGGCGGTGTGCTGCGCCTCGTTGCCCCCGGAGGTAGGGCTCTGGCCGGTGACGGGCCGGTCCGGACGGGCGGGACTGTCCGGCGTCGTCCGGGGCGGTTCCGGCGCAGCCGCCGGAACAGCAGCACCCGGCTGGTGCGCCGGTGGGACAGGCGTCCCGGGATCGGCGAACGCCGAATCCGTCGAGACACCCCAGCTTGCACCCCAGTCAGGGGAGGAATCCGGCGAGGTGGCCTGTGACGCCGCGGATACGGCGGGGGGCTTAGCGCCCGGAGCGGCACTCGGAACGGCGGGAGCCGCAGGATCGGTGGCGGGCAGCGACCAGCGGGCTGCTGCTTCCTCCGCGGTCCTCGGGACGTCGAGGCGTGGCCGTGCCGGAGGCCGGGGAGCATCGTCTGCTTCCGCGGTGACGGCGCCGTCGGCCGCGGGCGTTCCGGCGGCGTACTCGAGGCGTCGCTCGATGCGGTCGACCCGGGCCAGTGTTCCGCGCACGCTCGCGTCTGCTGCGGGAAGCAGGAGCCGTGCACACAGCAGCTCCAGGTGCAGGCGTGGAGAGGTGGCGCCGGTCATCTCGGTCAATGCCGTGTTCGTCACGTCCGCAGCTCGGGACAGCTCTCCGGCGCCGAGCTGGTTCGCCTGGGTCCGCATCCGGTTCAGCTGGTCGTCCGGGACGCCGCGGAGGATCGAGGCGGCGCCCTCGGGTACCGCGTTGATCACGATGAGGTCGCGGAACCGCTCGAGCAGGTCCTCGACGAAACGGCGGGGGTCATGGCCGGTCTGGATCACGCGGTCCACCGCGTTGAAGACGGTTGCTGCGTCTCCGGCGGCCACGGAGTCGACGACGTCGTCGAGCAGGGTGGCGTGCGTGTACCCCAGGAGCGACACGGCGAGTTCGTAGTCGAGGCCGTTCTCGCCGGCACCGGCCATCAGCTGGTCGAGGACGGAGAGGGAATCGCGCACGGACCCCCCGCCGGCGCGGATCACGAGGGACAGCACGCCGGGGGCCACCGGAACATTCTCCTGGCGGCAGAGCAGCTCCAGGTACGCCATGAGCGGCTCCGGCGGCACCAGGCGGAAGGGATAGTGGTGCGTGCGTGAGCGGATGGTGCCGATGACCTTGTCCGGTTCCGTGGTCGCGAAGATGAAGAGGATGTGCTCGGGCGGCTCCTCGACGATCTTGAGCAGCGCGTTGAACCCGGCCGACGTGACCATGTGGGCCTCGTCGATGATGAAGATCTTGAACCGGTCCCGGACGGGCGCGAAGGTGGCACGCTCCCGGAGATCACGGGCGTCGTCCACGCCGCCGTGGCTCGCAGCGTCGATCTCGATGACGTCCAGGCTGCCCGATCCGTTCCGGGCGAGCTCGACGCAGCTGTCGCACGTGCCACAGGGCGTGGAGGTCGGTCCCTGCGCGCAGTTGAGGCAGCGGGCGAGGATGCGGGCGGACGTGGTCTTGCCGCAGCCACGCGGGCCGGAGAAGAGGTAGGCGTGGTTGATGCGGTCCTTGTCGATCGCCGCCATGAGTGGTTCGGTGACGTGCTCCTGGCCGATGACGTCCGCGAAGGTCTCGGGGCGGTAGCGTCGGTAGAGGGCTGTACTCACGG
>JASLAA010000137.1 GCA_030147325.1 Arthrobacter sp.
ATCGTCCAACCGTCGTCGGTTTGCCGCACGCTCACCGTGGCCGTGCGGGCGGAGGAGTGGACCATGGTGTTGGTCAACGACTCCTGCACGACGCTGATGATGGCGGAGCGCTCCGGTGGCGGCACCTGGTCGGTGACCTGCAGGTCGGTGTCTACCTGGATGCCGGTAGCTCGCACCCGGTCGACAACCGACTCGAGGGCTGGGACGATCGTCGCGTCATCCCCCTCCGCCGGCGATACCTTCAGAACTCGCACGACGCGGCGGATAGCGGCCAAGACATCTTTACCGCCGACGATAAGTCCCTCCACTGCGTGCGGGAGGGCTTCCGGTCGACGATCCGCTACTCGCAGCGCGGCCTGCGCCTGGATGACAAGCGCGGCGACGTGATGGGCAACCTCGTCGTGCACTTCCCGTGCCATCCGGGTCCGCTCCCGCTCGATGATGCGTACTGCCTCGGCTGCCCGAAGCTCGACCAACTCCCGGTTGTGTTCTGCGAGCTGTTCCACCACGATGCGTTCCCGCCGTAGCACCAGCGCGAGCAGCGCGACCGTTGTGAAGGCGATGAGTTGCGAGAGGGACAACGAGCGGTCGTAGTTGGCCAGTATCCGCATCTGCCACGTGGGATCGCGGTACACGATGAGAACGCCCGCGATGCCGTCCCAGGGCACGATCACGAGCAGCACGCACACGAGGTACGGGCCCACGACAGCGATCCGCGGCGCGCCGGAGGTGACCGCGAGGAACACGACAATTGCCAGCGGCACGAGCACCTCCGGCGGTCGCAAGGAGAACTCCATAGGGAGGGATCCGAACGTCGTGACAAGCGTGTAGGTCAACGCTCCGGCTAGAGCCGAGAGAGGCCAGCGGCTCGCGGTGAAGAGCGCGAGCAAGCAGGCGATCCCCAGCACGCCGTAGCCACCGAGACTTGTTGGGTACCACTCGAACCAGTCAGAAAGCGCGAGAATGGCGAAGTATCCGACCGCGAGGAAGGCCAACAGGGCACCTCTGAGCGTAAGCCGCGTCGGTTCTGCAGCCACCTCGGAGCTGGACTCCCATTCCACTGGGAAATCTGATCGTCTGCCAGTCCCGCGGACGATCCTCATGTCTTGAGGGTAGCGAGCCGATCCCGAGGCGTCCTCGGCCATTCGGGTGAATCTCATCGCCGTCGGTACCTTTCAGTGGTGGTCACGACAACCCGCGGCACAGCACTCCGCGCCCCGAGGTTAACTGGCCCCCGAGGTCGTGCTCCACGGCACACGTCCATCACGGCTGGATCGAGCGGCGCCCGGCGCCGATCCGATGATCCGGGTGAAGGCCCGGTGGAAGGCAGCGTCGGAGCGGTAGCCGAGCTCGCCCGCGAGCTGGGACGCGGTGATGTCCTCTGTCATCAGGCGGTATCGGGCGACGTCCATCCGCCACGAGGTAAGATACGCGATGGGACTCTCGCCCACAAGCTCCAGGAACCGCGCACTGAATGAGGACCGCGACATAGTGGCAGTGCGCGCGAGTCTCTCTAAATCCCACCTTTCTCCCGGCGCCGCGTGCACGGCTTCGAGCACCCGGCCGATGCGCTCATCCTGAAGTGCACGGAGCCACCCACCGGCGGCGCCCTCGTCCCGACGGATCCAGGCCCGGATCGCAAGGACCACAAGGACATCAGCTAGCCGCGTCGCGACCGTGTCGCCACCGAGCTGGGTACTGGCGAGTTCGTCCGACATCAGCCGGATGGTGCCGTAAGTCGAGGCACCAACCGAGGCGTCGGCATCATTGACCAACAGCACCTCCGGGAGCCCGCGCATCAGGCGCCGGGCCGCGGGGCCCTCGAACGCGACGATCCCACAGATCAGCTGCGTCGCCGTCCCACGCCCTCCGTACTCGAGCACGGAGAATCGGTCGTTGAGGTACCGCTGCGGCAACAGGTCCACACGTGCACCGCGTCCGCCATCGGGTGCGCTCAGCAGGTGATGGCCGAGCCCATGCGGCACGAGGGCGAGATCCCCCGGTCGGAGTTCGAGAGGGTCTGCGCCTGGGAGGCGCAGCCAGCAGGTGCCTCGGGTCAGAACGTGAAAGCTGATCGACTCGACTACCGCCGGCATCTCGAGCGCCCACGGGTCCCGGAGCTCCGCGTGGCAGTAGAACGTCCCCGTCATGCGCAGCGCGTACAGCATCCGGTCCAGCCGGCGCTCCGGATCGGCGTCAGGCTCCGATGTCACGATCTGATCCTGCCACCCGAAGGCGCGGAACTGGACGTATGGGCAAGAAATGGCGACGAATGAGCACTCCGCCGCTGTCGCCGTTGCCTAACGTCGAACGAGAAGACGGACGACGAGAGGAAGACCCATGTACGTGATTGCAGGAGCGACAGGACGAGTCGGAGGCGCTACCGCGCGAGCCCTGCTGGCGGAGGGAGCCGAGGTCCGGGTTCTCGTCCGGCGACCCGCGGACGCGCACGCCTGGCTCGAGCGCGGGGCCGAGCCGCACATCGTCGACCTCACTGACAGGGTCGCTCTCAGCCAGGCGCTGGAGGGCTGCGCGGGGTTCTTCGTCCTGCTGCCGTTCGATCCGGCCACCGGCGACCTTGACGCTCACGCCGATTCCCTGATCACCTCCATCGCGGGAGCCGTCGCCGACACGTGCGTGCCCCACGTCGTCGCCCTGTCCTCCGGAGGCGCGGACCTCACCGCAGGCACCGGCCCGATCGTAGGCCTGCATCGGCTGGAACAGGCACTCCACCGAACCTCAGCGATCATCACCGCGCTCAGGCCCGGGCACTTCCAGGAGAAGGTCGTCGAGGTGATCGATACGGTGAAGACCGTGCGGGTGTATCCCGTCCTCGCTGCCTCCGCCGATGTCCTCGTGCCGATGGTCGCTGCCACTGACGTGGGAGCGACCGCCGCGCGTTGTCTACTCGAGCCGCCCGTCATGAGCGAGGCCGTCGACATCGTCGGCCCCTCCTACTCGGAGCAGGACGTCGCCGCACTCCTGGGCGTCGCACTGGGCCGGGCGCTGCACGTGGAAGTCGTCCCCGCGGCGGCGTGGCTCACCACTCTCACCGATGCCGGCCTTCCGTCGCACGTCGCCCGGAGTCTCGTCGAGATGCATAACGCGGACGCGCAGGGGCTGCTCGCGCCACGCGGCCACAGGACCGTACGCGCATGCACCGGAATCGCGACCACCATCGACCACCTGCTCGGTCTCTGAGCCGCACCACTGTGCTCCCGTCCCCAACCGAAGTGATACACCTCGTCGCGATCGTCTCGAACGGCTTACTCGCCGGCATCTACCTCGCCTTCTCGGTCGCCATCTCACCCGCCCTCGTAACTCTTGACGCTCGAACCCACGTCCACGCATCCGTCGCCATCAATCGCGCCATCTTGAACCCGGTATTCCTGTCCCTGTTCATAGGCGCACCGATCTCCACCTGCGCAGCAGCGATCCTGTCCGCCGGGTCGACAGGATGGGGACTCATCGTCAGCATCGGGGCAAGTGCATGCGCTCTACTCGCGTTAGGCATCACCGTCACCGCCAACGTCCCCCAGAATCGCGCTCTTGAGCGAACCCCCACGACCGACCAAGCTCAGGTCATCGCAGCCAGCAACCGCTTCGCCCACCACTGGGGCCGCGCCAACGATGTCCGCGCGGCCGCCTGCATCTTGGCTACCCTCACCCTCGGATGGACCATGGTCGTGTCCTGAACACCC
>JASLAA010000150.1 GCA_030147325.1 Arthrobacter sp.
GAGCGAGTGCAGGTGGGGCTGGAGCTCCCCGAGCCGTGAGCCCGCATTGCTGTGCGCCGTGATCGCCCCGATCTCGACGTGGGGATGGTTCGCGAGGAGGCGCAAAAGCTCGCCCCCTGCGTAGCCACTGGCCCCGGAAACTGCTGCGGTGAACATCATTCTTCGAGCTTACAGCAGGATTATGCAGCGCAACACATGATTATGCAGCCGCGTCGCCGGGTCGACCGGAATAGCATGAGGGCACGCCTTCGAAAGGATCTGCCATGCCAACAGCCATCGTCGTCCGTGAGCCCGGCGGCCCGGACGTACTCTCCCTCGCCACCGTCGAACGTCCCGAGCCCGCCCCCGGGCAGCTGCTGGTGAAAATCGCTGCCGCCGGCGTGAACTTCATCGAGACGTACCAGCGCAGCGGCGCGTACGCCGTCGAGCACCCGTTCACACCGGGGGCCGAGGCGGCCGGCACGGTCGAGGCGCTCGGCGAGGGAGTCACGGCCTTCGCCGTGGGCGACCGGGTGGCGTTCGCGGAGGGAGCATCCACCTACGCGGAATTCGCGCTCGTCGACGCCGACAGGGCGCTGCCCGTGCCGGAGGGCGTCGACCTCGAGACCGCGGCCGCGCTCCCCCTGCAGGGCATGACGGCGCACTACCTCGTCAACTCGACGTTCCCCGTCCAGCCGGGCCAGACGGCCCTCGTCCACGCCGGCGCCGGCGGGGTCGGCCTGCTGCTCATCCAGCTGCTCAAGGCCAAGGGCGCGCGGGTCGTCACCACGGTCTCGACACCGGAGAAGGAGGAGCTGGCGCGCGGCGCCGGTGCCGACGAGGTGCTGCGGTACGAGGGCTTCGCCGACGCCGTGCGGACCCTGACCGACGGGGTCGGCGTGGACGTGGTGTACGACGGCGTGGGCAGGTCCACGTTCGACGAGTCACTGCAGTCCCTGCGGATCCGCGGCACGCTCGTGCTCTACGGTGCGGCGTCGGGCCCGGTGCCGCCGCTCGAACTGCAGCGGCTCAACAGCGGAGGATCCCTCTTCGTCACGCGCCCCACCCTGGCGCACCATGTGCTGACCCCTGAGGAACGGCGCTGGCGCGCCGAGGAGCTCTTCGGCGCCGTCGTCGCCGGTCAGCTCGACGTGCGGATCGGCGCCCGGTACCCGCTCGCCGATGCTGCCCGGGCACACGAGGACCTCCAGGCCCGGCGCACGACCGGCAAGGTCCTGCTGATCCCCTGAGGGCCGTGCCCGGACAGCCGAAGACCCGTCCACGGACTTCCGCTGGACGGGTCTTCGGTCGGCCTGCGCCCGGTCAGCGCTGGACGGCGCCGAACCGCTCCCCGGCGAGCGCGACGGCCGCATCGCGTGCGGCGCTGGCCTCGTCGGCCGTGAGGGTGCGGTCGGGAGCCCGGAAACGCAGCGCGAAGGCCAGCGACTTCCGCCCCTCGCCGATGCCCTGTCCGGTGTAGACGTCGAAGAGGCTGACGTCCTCGAGGAGTTCGCCTGCTCCTTCGCGGAGCGTCTCGAGCACGTCGCCTGCGACCACCGAGGAGTCGACGACGAGCGCGACGTCCTGCGTGGCCGGCGGGTACGTGGACAGGGGCCTGGCGACGATGACGTCCGCGGCGGCCTCGAACAGGAGGTCCGCGTTGATCTCGAGGGCCACCGTGCGTGCCGGCAGGTCCTCTGCGGCGATCAGCTTGGGATGGAGCTCGCCCGCATGGCCGAGCACCTGACCGCTGCGGAGCGTGAACTCGGCCGTCCGCCCGGGATGGAACGCCTGGTGGCTTCCCTGCCGTAGCACGACGTCGACGCCCGTGACCTGTGCCATCAGCCGCACCACGTCCACCGCGTCCGCCCAGTCCCAGGGGCGGGGTGCCACGTCGGCCGAGGGAGCCACGTCGTGCCCGGTGAACAGGGCTGCGATGGTCTGCGGCTGCTCCGGGATTCCGGCATACAGCGCATCGAGGACCTCGTCGGACGGCTTGATGCCCAGCGGCGGGATGGACTCCGTGCCGAGGGCGCCGTCCGGCAGGAAGACCGCGCCGGACTCGAAGAGGGCCAGGTCGCGGAACCCGCGGGAGTGGTTACGCTTCGCCAGCTCGACGAGACCCGGCAGGATCGACCGGCGGAGGTAGCCGAGTTCCGCACTGAGGGGATTCGCGAGCTTCACCGAGACCGGAGCAGATCCCTCGTCGGCCGCACCGAAGACCGCGTTGGCCTTCTCGCTCACGAACGGGTAGGACAGCACCTCGGTGAGGCCGGCCGCGGAGAGCGCATTCAGGAGCCGACGGCGCTGCTGCTGGACGCGGGTCAATCCCCGTCCGGGAGGCGCGACCGGCAGCGTCGAGGGGATCGTGTCGTACCCGACGAGGCGGATGATCTCCTCGGTGAGGTCCTCGCGCGTCTCGAGATCGGTCCGCCAGCTCGGGGCCGTCACCAGGTACCCGCCGTCGGACTCCTCGACCGACGCACCGAGATCGGTCAGCGCACCCGTGATCTGTTCGTCGGTGAAGTCCCTGCCGATCAGCCGTGCGGGGAAGTCCCTCGCCAGGTCGATGATCCGGGGGTCAGGCGCGGTGCCGACGTCCGTCGCCGTCCCGTCGACGCTGCCGCCGGCGAGGTCGAGCAGGAGTTCGACGGCTCGCTGGGCGGCGACGTCCGCGACGTTCCGGTCCACGCCGCGCTCGAAACGCCTGGAGGCCTCGGAGGGCAGCCGGTGGCGGCGACGCGAC
Organism: Arthrobacter sp.; assembly: GCA_030147325.1. GTDB lineage: Bacteria > Actinomycetota > Actinomycetes > Actinomycetales > Micrococcaceae > Arthrobacter_D. Next base: position 2,726 of record JASLAA010000150.1, read on the forward strand.
CTGCCGATGCCGACTTCCTCGAAGTGGGCGGACTCGATCAGGACGTTCTGCGTCCCGTCGGAGACCTCGGTGGAGGCGCCGCCCATGACGCCGGCGATCCCGATCGGGCCGGACGCATCGGTGATCAGCAGGTCCTCGGTATCGAGGACGCGCTCCCTGTCATCGAGGGTCCGCAGCGTCTCGCCCTCGTCCGCACGCCGGACCACGATGTCACCCGAGAGCTTGTCGAGATCGTAGAAGTGCAGCGGCTGGCCGAGTTCGAGCATCACGTAGTTCGAGATGTCGACCACGAGGGAGATGGAGCGGATCCCGGCGAGGCGCAGTCGTGCGGACATCCACGGCGGGGTGGGCCGCGACGGGTCGACCCCGCGCACCGTCCGTGCCACGAAGCGGTCACAGCCGGCCCTCCCGTAGATGGGCGCGGAATCCTCGAGTCGGACCGGATACCCGGCTCCGGTCGGCTCGGGCACCACGACGGCCGCCGCAGGGTCGGCGAAGGCCGTTCCCGTCGCGTGGGCGTATTCGCGGGCGACACCGCGGATCGAGAAGCAGTAGCCGCGGTCCGGGGTCACGTTGATCTCGGCAGCCTCGTCGTACAGGCCGAGGAGCTCCATCGCGTCGGTACCGACCTCCGGGTCCAGCCCCAGGGTGGAGAGCACGAGGATGCCGTCGTGGTCGTCGCCGATACCGAGTTCGCGGACGGAGGCGATCATGCCTGCGGAGACGTGGCCGTAGGTCGTGCGCGGGCTGATGCGGAAATCGCCCGGCAGCACGGCGCCCGGCAGCGTCACGACCACCTTGTCGCCCTCGACGAAGTTGTGTGCACCGCAGACGATCCCCTGCACGCCGGACGGATCGATGCCGTCGCCCGTGAGGGGCTGCTCGGCGCCCTCGGGCACCACCCGGACCTGGCACCAGTTGATGGTCTTGCCGTTGGACTGCGGTTCCTTGACGAGTCCGAGGACCTGACCGACCACGATCGGGCCGTGCAGCTCGTCCGTCGGACGGTGGACGTCCTCTTCCTCGAGGCCCACCTTCACGAGCTGGGCCATCACGTCTTCCGCGGTCGCATCCGCAGGCACGGCTGCGTACTCGCGCAGCCAGGACAGTGGGACTCTCACTTAGATCTCCATCCCGAAGTGTTCGCTGAAACGTACGTCGCCCTCGATCATGTCCCGCATGTCGCCTACCTCGTTGCGGAACATGAGGGCGCGCTCGATCCCCATGCCGAAAGCGAACCCGGAGTAGATCTCCGGGTCGATTCCCGTCGCCCTGAGGACGTTGGGGTTGACCATGCCGCACCCGCCCCACTCGATCCAGCGTGGACCACCCTTGGCGCCCGGATGCCAGATGTCCAGTTCGGCGCTCGGTTCCGTGAAGGGGAAGTAGTTGGGGCGCAGGCGCACCCTGGCATCGTCACCGAAGAGCTGCTGGGTGAAGTGTTCGAGCGTGCCGACGAGGTCCGCCATGGTGAGGCCCTTGTCGATCGCGAGGCCCTCGAACTGGTGGAACACCGGGGTGTGGGTCGCGTCGAGCTCATCGGTGCGGAACACCTTGCCGGGGCACAGCACATAGATCGGCAGCTCCCGTTCGAGCATGGAGCGTACCTGCACGGGTGAGGTGTGGGTCCGCAGGACGAGATGCGCCTCGGGGGGCTCGACGAAGAAGGTGTCCTGCATCTCGCGCGCAGGGTGGTCCGGCTTGAAATTGAGCGCGTCGAAGTTGAACCATTCGGACTCGAGCTCCGGTCCCTCGGCGATCTCCCAGCCCATTCCGACGAAGACGTCACTGACCCGCTCCTGGAGCGTCGACAGCGGGTGACGGGCACCGGTACGACGACGGCGGGGCGCGGCGGTGACGTCCACGGCCTCCTCGACGAGGATACGGGCGTCCCGCTCGGCCTCGAGCTCCGCGGTCCTGGCTGCGAGTGCCTGGTTGATCCGACCTCGGGCCGGGCCGATGTTCTTGCCGGCGGCTGACTTCTGGTCCTTGGGCAGTGCTCCGATGCCGCGGTTCGCGAGGCTCAGGGGCGATCTCTCGCCGGTGTGCGCGATCCGCACGACCTTCAGGCCGTCGAGGTCTGCGGCACCCGCGATGTCGGCGAGCGCCGCGTCGACGGCGGCAGCGACGGACGAGGCGTCCAGCGGATCGGGGACCTGGGCCTGCGGGCTGCCGGGCCCTGCCTGCTCTGGGAGTTCGGACATGGCGATGGCTTACCTTGCACTCGTGCGGCGGGTGCTCTGCTGACAGATCACGCCGTGGACAGGAAAACGCCGGGTCGCAGCGGGGCGCACCGGCGTTGCCAAGTCTAGGCGACCGCTTCCGCGGCACCACAACCCGGCACCTTCGGGTACCTGGCCATACTCGCTCCGACGGCGCCCGGCCTGAGGACCCACCTCTGCACGCCTGGCCGTACGATGTCCGCATGCGTCCCCGGCTCGTATCGTTCCTCAACTGGATCAACCTCTCCACGCCCTGCGGCCTCGCCGTCGCCGCCCTGTCCGGGTGCCGCGTGACGGCCGGACCCCACGGAACCCTGGTCGCAGAGGGATACCGGCGTCGGCTGCCGCGGGCCAGGGCGTTCACCGTGGGAAGCGTCGTGCTGTTGCGCGGGTGCGTTCCGCGGGACTCCCCCGCCGGATTCGCCCGCCTGCTCGACCACGAGGCACGCCACGCCCGGCAGTATGCCGCATGCTGGGGACTTCCGTTCCTCCCGGCCTACCTCCTGGCGGCCGGATACTCGCTCCTTCGGACCGGCGACCCGGCCTCGCGCAACGTCTTCGAACGTGGAGCCGGTCTGGCGGACGGTGGCTACGACGAGCGGCCGCTCCGGCCGGTCGCGGAGACACTCCGGGCAGCGATCCCGACCAGGGGTGGACACCGCCCGTAGCAGCGGTACCAGCGGGGTGGGCTCAGTGGTCCGCTCCGGGGTGCCGCTACCCGGCGCCGGCACCCCGGATCAATGCTCGGCCCCTCCGGCGATTCGTGCATCGGACTCCGTCCCTACGGCGGTCGTCGCGATCGTGACCAGCGCCGATGCCATGGTGTCCACGTCCAGCCCCGGTGCGCCGTGGGCCTGACCCTGCTCGGACGAGTACGGGATGTGGACGAATCCGCCCCGGATTCCTTCCCGATGCGCAAGCTGGTGCATGAGTCCGTAGAAGACGTGGTTGCAGACGTACGTACCGGCGGTCTGCGACACCTCGATGGGAATGTCCAACCGGGCCACCGCCTCACGGCAGGCCTTGATGGGCAGGGTCGAGAAGTAGGCGGATGGGCCTCCCGCGACCACGGCTCCGTCGATCGGCCGCCGTCCGTCGTTGTCGGGGATGCGCGCATCATCGACGTTGATCGCGACCCGTTCGATCGAGATCCGTTCCCGGCCGCCCGCCTGGCCCACGCAGACCACGAGACCCGGCGAGTACTTCTCGACGGCCTCGAGCAGGACGTCGATGCTCCGGCGGAAGAAACAGGGCAGCTCGACGGCGACGGCCGCATGTCCCTGATCGGTGAGGTGTTCCGCCGCGCGCTGCGCGGCGTGCCAGGACGGATTGGTGGATTCCCCGGCGAAGGGTTCGAAGCCGGTCAGCAGGATCATCCGTCCAGCCTAGGCGCCGCCACGCCGTCGGCCCACCGGCCGTATTAGTAAGTGTGTTCTAATATCGGTATGCGATGGGAAGGCCAGAAGATCGATGGCGGGGACGGCAACGCCGTCGAGCCCGCCCTCCTGCCCCTCGCCGGGCTGGTGCGGACCGTCACGACGCCGGAGTTCGCCGGGATCACGTTCCACGAGGTCACGGCGAAGTCCGTCCTGAACAGGGTCCCGCCGACCTCGTCGATGCCCTTCTCCTGGACCATCAACCCGTACCGTGGCTGCTCGCATGCCTGCGTCTACTGCTTCGCCCGGAACACTCACAGCTACCTCAACCTCGACACCGGGCTCGATTTCGATGCTCAGCTGGTGGTCAAGATCAACGCCGGGGAGGTACTGCGGCGGGAGCTCGCCCGTCCGTCCTGGCAGCGCGAGCACGTTGCGCTCGGCACCAATACCGATCCGTACCAGCGGGCCGAGGGCAGGTATGCATTGATGCCCGGGATCATCACGGCGCTGGCGGAGTCCGGCACGCCCTTCTCCATCCTCACCAAGGGGACGTTGCTCGCGCGTGACATCCCCGTCCTGAAGGCGGCTGCGCAGTCCGTGAACGTCGGGATGGGCATCTCGCTCGCGCTCGTGGACCCTGCGCTCGCCGAAGCGATCGAACCGGGGACGCCGGCGCCCCGGGCGCGGCTCGCCCTGATCACCCGCCTACGCGAGGCTGGGTTGCCCTGTGGGGTGATGGCGATGCCCATCCTGCCCTGGCTCACCGACGACGACGACTCGCTCGACCGGTTGTTCGGAGCGCTTGCAGCGGCAGGGGCGACCGGCGTGACCGCGGGCCCCCTGCATCTGCGCCCGGGTTCCCGCGAGTGGTTCATGCAGTGGCTGGCAGCTCATCACGCCCACCTGGTGCCGAAGTACGAGAAGCTCTACCGGGGCGGGAGTTATGCGTCGAAGGAGTATCGGGAGTGGCTCACCGGCAGGATCAGGATCGCCCGGAAGACGCATGGCCTCGCGGCAGGGGCGGGTTTCTTCCGTAACCTCTCGCCCGCGGAGCAGCACCATCCCGCATCGCAGGCCTCCGTCGAGGGCCCGGCACGGGTCACGGTCCAGCCCACGCTGTTCTAGTCGGTCGCCCCGCCCCCGGCGTCCTGCCCGGAGCTCAGGAGAGCGGTGAGGCCGACGCTGCTCGGAGAGCTGTGAGGATGGGCCGGTCCGCCGGGATCCAGGGCAGGGCATCGACGTCGTGCGCGGGGTGGAGCGGCAGCCAGCGGAGCTCGTCGTGATCCTGCAGGGGCTCCGCCTCTCCGGCGGACACCTCGGCGAACCAGACGCGCATCGATGCCCGCTCGTTCAACGGCCATCCCGTGGCAGCGGGTCCGGGGATCTCGGCGCCGAGGATCGCCTGGATCCCCAACTCCTCCGTCAGCTCGCGCCGCAGCGCGTCCTCGCACGTCTCACCCGGCTCGACCTTGCCGCCCGGGAACTCCCACAGGCCCGCTAAGTCCGGCGGGGCCGTCCTCCGCGCCACGAGGAGTCGGGTGGGGCGAGCGAGCGAGTCGACGACCGCCGCCCCGACGATCTGCAGGGGGCGGCGGGGTTCCGGAGGCGTCACCCGTCGAGTCTAGTCATGCTCCTGCAGCGGGATCGGAGTCAGCTCTCCTCGGGGGACGCGAGGTCGCCACCCGTGGCCGCCGTCTGATGGTCGGGGTTGTCGCCACGACGGTACTCACCCTGCGGGCTCAGGCCGGGAACCTGCTGGCCCGCGTTGAGCGCGGTCGAGGTGTAGGTCTCCTCGGAGAACTGGGCCGCACCCTCCTCCCCCGGCAGCTCCGGCTCCTCCGGGAGATTGATGTCCTCCCGGAGGTGCTCGCTCTGCGGCACTTGATACGACTGCGGTGTCCAACTCATCGCCTGATCCTTTCCTTCGTCGCTTCGTCCAACCCCCATGGTCCGTCGGCGTGAACGGGTTCCGTCCCGAACCGCACCCGGGCCCCATGGCCCGGCGCCGGCCTGTACCTCTTCGAACGTAGATCCGCCGGTCCCCGGGCCGCACTACGGGCGCATTCGGCGTTTCCGGTTGCACTTCCGGGAAGTGCCCGGTCTTCGCCTAGGCTTGACCCGACGACGACGTCCGCGTCGCCGTCCCGACACCCCTGGCCCTCAGCGCGGTCTCCCGACGACGGACCCGTCCGTTCCGCATCGAGCACCAGGGAGATCCATGACGTCCTCCGCACGGCCCACCCTCAGGTCACCGCGTCCGACGGGCCGTCGGCTCGTCCTCGCCATCGGCGCCCTCGCCGTCGGCGGCTTCGCGATCGGCACGACCGAATTCACCATCATGGGCCTGCTCGAGGAGATGCGGTCGGACCTCGGCGTGGGCTATGCGCAGGGGGGCCACGTCATCTCCGCCTACGCCCTCGGAGTCGTCGTGGGCGCCCCTGTCCTTGCCACCCTCGGCGCGAAGAAACCCCAGCGCTCGGTGGCGCTGGGCCTCATGCTGCTGATCACGCTCGCCAACCTCTCGTCCTTCTTCGCGTCGGGGTTCGGCTGGATGCTGGCCTCGCGCTTCCTGTCGGGCCTGCCACACGGCGCGTATTTCGGTGTGTCCGCGGTCATCGCTGCGTCCCTCGCGGATCCTGCGCGACGGGGGCGGGCCATCTCGATGGTCATGCTCGGCCTCAGCATCTCCAACGTGGTGGGCGTCCCCTTCGCCACCTGGCTCGGGCAGCAGTTCGGCTGGCGCTCGATGTTCCTGCTGGTCGGCGCCATCGGTGCTGCGACGCTGATCCTGATCAGGATCTTCGTGCCGGATGTCCCCGTGAACCAGGGAGCCAGCATCCGACGGGAGCTCGGCGCACTGCGTCGGCCGCAGCTCTGGCTCACCCTGCTCATCGGGATCGTCGGCTTCGGCGGGTTCTTCGCTGTCTACTCGTACATCTCGCCCATCATGACCGAGGTGGCCGGCCTGGAGGCCTCGCTGCTCCCCGTCGTCGTCGCTCTCTACGGGGTCGGTATGGTCACCGGCAACATCCTCGGCGGGCGCCTCGCGGACAGGTCCATCCTGGGGAGCATCTATGGGGTCATGGCGGCGATCACCGTCGTCCTGCTGCTGTTCCCGGTCGCGGCGACGGCGCCCTGGAGCGCCTGCCTGTTCGTCTTCCTGGTCGGCACGAGCGGCTCGGCGCTCATCCCACCCCTCCAGGCACGCCTGCTCGACGTCTCGCCCGGGGCGCCGTCACTCGCGTCGTCGATGAACCATTCCTCGCTCAACACCGCCAACGCCCTCGGCGCCGCGCTGGGTGGTGCCGTCATCACTGCCGGTTGGGGATTCACGGCACCCGCCCTGGTGGGGGCCGGCCTCGCGGTTCTCGGTCTCGCGGTCGCCCTCGTCAGCGGGAGGCTGGAACGCGACAGCGCGGCCGGCCCGTCGAGCGGACCGGGGGACTCTCGCTCAGCGGAGGCGTTGCGCGCGCGCTGAGGCGTAGAGGCACACCGTGGCCGCGGTGCCGACATTGAGCGATTCAGCGCTCCCGTAGATGGGAACGGCAACGCGTGCGTCGGCGGCTGCTCCGACGCTCTCCGGAAGTCCCTGCGCCTCGTTCCCGAACAGCCAGGCGCCTTCGTCCTCGAGTCGCACCGCATCCGCGGACGATGCCGTGGATCCCGCCCCCTGCCGGCTGAGGCTGCTCTCCGGCTGGGAGGTGGCAGGACCATCGCCCTGCAGCATGCTGAATCTCCGCCCGGCAGCAGCGTCCTGGAGTGCATCGAGGTCGGTGGTTCCGTGGCCGTCCGCGGCGAGCACGGTCAGCCCGGACTCGCGGAGGCGATGAATGAGACCATCGGAGTCCGCGCCCAGCACCAGCGGCACATGGAACAGGGATCCCGCGGTGGACCTCACGGTCTTCGGGTTGTAGGGGTCCACGCTCGCACCGGTCAGGATCACGGCGTCAGCACCAGCGGAATCCGCGGCCCGGATGATGGTGCCCGCGTTACCCGGATCGCGCACTTCCACGAGGACTGCGATCAGTCGGGGAGAGGATGCCAGCACCTCCTCGAGCGGGACGTCGACGAAGGCGCAGACGGCCACGAATCCCTGTGGGGTGACGGTCGACGACATCGCTGCCAGGACCTCCAGGGTCGCCTCCCGCACAGCGGGGGCTCCGTCCCGGCGCAGTAGGTCGGCGAGATCCGGGTGCCGCTCCAGGGCCTCCGGCGTCGCATAGACATCGGCCACGACGCCGGCACCGCCGACGTCGTATCTCTCGAGATGGAGGCGGAGCGCTTCCCGAACCGCCTGGGGGCCTTCCGCGAGGAACTCCCGGCGCCTTAACCGCGACGGACGCCCGGCCAGTCGCGCCACCTCCTTCACCCGGTCAGCCTGGGTGTTGGTCATCAGTGGCGCCTGGGGGCGTCCGTACGCAGTCATGATCTACCGGTTCACGGGCTCTGTGCCCGCGACAGCCGATGGGGCCTAGACCGAGGCCTTGACCGGCGCCGACGTATCGGCCGGCAGGGCGTTCTTGGCGAGCTGGACGAGCTGGGCGAACGCTGCTCCGTCCGTGACGGCGAGGTCGGCGAGCATGCGGCGGTCGACCTGGATCTCGGCAGCCTTCAGGCCCTGGATCAGGCGGTTGTACGTCAGGCCGTTGGCGCGGGAGGCAGCATTGATGCGCTGGATCCACAGGCGACGGAAATCGCCCTTGCGCTTGCGGCGGTCACCGTAGCTGTAGACGAACGAGTGGAGCAGCTGCTCCTTGGCCTTGCGGTACAGGCGTGAGCGCTGCCCGCGGTAGCCCTTGGCGCGCTCGAGGATGACCCGACGCTTCTTGTGGGCATTGACTGCCCGCTTCACACGTGCCACGTGTGTACTCCTTTTGATCGACTTCGGTCACGGCCGTAGCCGCAGCGCACCACGTCCCGTGCGTGCGCTTTCCCGAGGGGGTGGATTGGTGGTTAGATGCCCAGCATCTTCTTGATGACCTTGGTGTCCGCCTTCGAGACGATCTTGTCGCTCGCGAGACGGCGGGTCAGGGTCGAGGACTTGTGCTCGAGGTAGTGCCGGCGGTTCGCCTGCTGGCGCTTCAGCTTGCCGCTACCGGTCAGCTTGAAGCGCTTCTTGACGCCGCTGTGGGTCTTCATCTTCGGCATGGGAACCGATCTCCTTCATGTAGCCGGGGCGGATGCACCCGGGGGTCGGCACCCGAGGGTGCCTGCTGGTTGTCGGACGTGCCCGGCAGGACGAGGCCGGAGCCTAGTCCGTGCTCCCGGGCTTGGGACGGCTGGTCGGGCTCTTGGGAGCCGCCCTGCCGGCAGGCTTGGGGGTCGCCGATGGTTTCGGCGCTCCGGGCTTCGGCATGGCCGATGGCTTGGCTGCAACGGGCTTCGGTGCCGCAGCGGGCGCTGCGTCGGCTGCCGCCGGGGGTGCCGTCGGCGTCGTGCCTGCCGGCCTCGGAGCGCTTGCCGCAGGGCGCGATACCGCCGGACGCTCGGTTGCCGAGGCGGGCCGCTGGGTCGCGGGTCGTGGCGATGTCGACCGCGGGGCCGACGACGTGGACCTGGGCGCCGAGGACGTGGACCGAGGAGCTGACGTTCGCGCCGGAGCAGCCCGTGGTGCCGTCGGCGGAGCCTGCTGTGCAGCGGGCGCCGTCGTGCCTGCTCCTGCATCGACCGTGCTGGCAGGAGCATCCTCGGTGCCGGTGGCTTCAGCCGGAGCTTCGGCTGCCGCTACCTGGACGTCCGTCTCCGGCTCGGTGGTGATCACGTAGCCCTCCGGCAGGAGGTCCGCGAGCGACTGCGTCAGCGGCGCACCGCTGTCGCCGGACGTGTCGACGCGACCGATGTCCTCGCCCGACTTCGCCGCTTCGTTCGCAGCCTTGGCATCGGCGCGCTGGGTCGCACGCCGAGCTTCCGCCTTCGCTTCGGCCTTGTTCTTCGTCGGGCCGATCACCATGACCATGTTCCGGCCGTCGATGCGCGGTGACGATTCGACCACGCCCACCTCGGCGACGTCGTCGGCGAACTTCTGGAGCAGGCGGATGCCCATCTCGGGGCGCTGCTGCTCACGACCACGGAACTGGATCATGGCCTTGACCTTGTCACCGGCTCCGAGGAAGCGCATCGCGTGGCCGCGCTTCGTCTCGTAGTCGTGCGTGTCGATCTTGAGGCGGAAACGAATCTCCTTCAGAACCGTGTTGGTCTGGTTCTTCCGGGCTTCGCGCGCCTTGACGGCCGCTTCGTACTTGTACTTACCAAAATCCATGAGCTTGGCGACCGGAGGGCGTGCCTGCGGTGCCACCTCGACAAGATCCAGGTCGGACTCGGCTGCAAGTCGGAGCGCGTCCTCGATACGGACGATCCCCACCTGTTCGCCGGCAGGTCCGACCAACCGCACCTCTGGGACGCGGATACGATCATTGATTCTTGGCTCGCTAATGTGTCACTCCTGTGAATTCTCATGCTGGCACCGCGTGCAGACGAAAGAAGGCCTCCCATTGCATGCGCAATCGGAGGCCTCGGCAACCGGTCGGGGATGTCCGGCAGAAGCGCGAGCTTCAGCACGACGGCCATCACGACCGACCAGGTGACCCGGCTACCTGCAATGCGTCCAAGGATCGCACCAGGCAAACGCGGGTGGGAGAGGTCTCCGCTTGCATACCGGCCCCCTCTCAAGGGCTCCTGAAGGAGCACAGCGAGTAACGGTGACCGGTTGGTCTATGCCAAGCTTACCAGTATGGACACGCCACAGGACAATCCGCAGCAGACTCCCGACGACGCGACGGGGCCGGCCTCACGGCGCAGCTTCGCGGAGGAGCAGGAGCAGGGCGACAGCCCGGAAGCAGCGGAGCAGGACGTCCGCCAGCAGATGCGCGACATCTCCGAGGTGGCGGCGGTCGAGGTCATCGTCACCTCCGCGGTGCATCTCATGAGTGCCGCCGCCGTGAAGTGCGGCCTGGGGCACGAGGACAACGCCGAACAGCTCAAGGATCTCGACGAGGCACGAAAACTGATCACGGCGCTCGCCGGCTTCGTCACGGCCGCGGCTCCCGAGATCGGTTCGCAGCACGCTGGTCCCTTGCGCGACGGGCTCCGCTCACTGCAGCTCGCGTTCCGTGAGGCGTCGATCATCCCCGATCCGCCGGGCAAGGGTCCTGGCGAGAAGTACACCGGCCCCGTCAACTGACGCAGCCGCCGTCCGAGGACGGCGGGCATCCACCCAGCTCCCGGCGTCGGCCGGCACCCTGTCCGGGTGCCGGCCGATTCCTTGTCAGGGCGCCTGGGTGGGGGCGCCGGACGGGTTCCCGGGCGGAGGGCGATCGGTGCCTCCGCCACGTGCAGCTACCGGGTCGCCTGCAGGGATCGCTGCGTCGCGGACCTCGTGCCGAGGTTCCGTGCCCCGAGCCCGACGACGCCGATGACGGCCGAGACGACGCCGACCGCGGTGAATCCGCCCCAGGGACCCGTCAGATCGATGAGCAGGCCCGCGACCGGAGCACCGAGCGCCACACCCGACGTCAGCGCGGAACCGTACCAGCCCATCGCCTCCCCCCGGCGATCCTCGGCAACGAGATCCGCCACCTTCTCGGAGGCGGCCGAGAGCACCGGCGCGCACAGCAGTCCCGGCGGGATGGAGAGCAGGGCGAGGGACAGGGTGCTGTCGGCGAAACCCATCGGCAGGGTCAACAACGCCATACCGATGAGGAGGACGGACGGCGCGATCGGACGACTGAGGGCTCCGTAGACCAGTCCCCCGATCACGGACGCCGCGCACCATGCCACGAAGACGAGCCCCAGCTGTCCCTCGTCGCCCGAGAGTTCCAGCGCCGCGACGATGCCCACCTCCGAGCCGGACAGCACCAGCCCGGCTCCCGCGGCGATGATCATGACCACGACGAGCGGACCTGTCAGCCAGGGGAAGGCCTGGCGCACGCCCCTGTGGAGCAGCGAGGGGCGCTTGCGCTGGACCGCGTCGTGGGAGCCGATGAGGTCTGCCGCTGCTTCACCGACCCCGGCGGGCGCCGCCGCAGGGACGGTTCCGGCGTCGGGGAGCTGCTCGGAGCGGGTCGGCGGGTTGAACCACATCAGGAAGAGGCCGGCGGTCGCCGTCGCGAGTCCCACGAGTGTCAGCCCGAGCACGGTGGAGATCTGGGTGGCCAGCACCACCCCGACAGCGGGTCCGGCCATGAAGACGACCTCGGTGGAGATCGCGTCGAGGGTGAAGGCCGTGCGCCGCCGGTCCCCCTCGACCAGCACGCCCAGTGCCTGGCGGATCACGGAGAAAGCGGGCAGGGTGAAGAGCCCGCCAACCAGTGCGGCGACGAGCAGCCACGCGTACGGCAGATGCGGCGCGACCGACCAGATGGCCGCTTCCGCCAGGACGGACGGGACGAGTGCACGGCGCAACCCGACCGTGTCGATCCGCCGGCCCCGCCAGGGTGCACCGACGGCGATCCCGATGGTGACGACGGCGGCTACGGCGCCCGCTTCCGCGTAGCCGCGGTCGAGGGTCTGCACGACGTGCAGCGTCAGGAGCACCCCGGCGGCCGAGTGCGGGAACCGGGCGATCATCCCCACGATCAGCAGCATGCGGACGGAGCGGATGTGGAGCAGGTCCCGGTATACGGCGAAGTTCACGATGAGTCTTTCCGGGCCGACGGCTCAGTCAGCCCATGAGTTTGATGTCGAGCGAGTCGACGCGGTCGACGAAGCCCGCACGGCCCAGCAGCTTCGTCCGGAAGGAGGCTACGACGTCGCGCACCTCGTCCGGCGTCAGGCCGCGCCGGAGCTGCAGGTCCATGCGCAGTTCGGGACCCGGTCCTCCACCCGACGCAATGCTACCGCCGGCGGTGCGGGTCAGGACGCCGGCCGCTGGCCGCAACGAGACGGACAGGATGTCGCCCTCCCCGTCCGCAACGTCCTCGACCAGGGCAGCCAGCGTGTGGTCCTCGTACGACGGCGTCCACGGGACCTGCTGCGCGAGGGACCAGACGGCCGGACGTCGGAGAACGAACGTGATGTCGGCCCCCGGATCGAGGACCATCAGCTCGGCCTGTTCCGCCGCGGCCGCGAGTGCGGCACGGGAAGCGTAGGCGGCGACGGGCCGCGCCTCGGGGTGCCAGTGGCCCAGCGCCTGCGTCGATGAGAAGACGGGCAGAGCCTTCCTCCCGTCCGGTGCGGACAACGTGACGAGCGCCATGTCGGCTTCCTTGTCGGTGTGCAACTCCTCGACGCCCGTGCCGGACCGGCTGAGACGGGCCACGATCGGGATGAAGACGCGGGCTGTCGTCAGGGCGGTGAAGACCGCGCGCTCGCGGGGGCCGGGGTGGTCCGCCGCTCCCGAGAGCCCTGCTACAGCGGCTGCGAGGCGCGGATCGGCAGAGCCGTCGTCGTCGTCGAACGCGTGCAGTGGATTGTCCGGACCGGACAGGTCGCGGCCCGCCCACGGCTGCCCGGCGGAATCCGCGGTATTGCCTGCAAGGGCGGCCGCGATGTGCGCGGGGAGTTGCCTGCCGGTCACGCGTCCGCGCCGGGCAGCCCTGCGACATCGAGGGCCTGGGGCAGCGTGAAGGCGCCGGCGTAGAGGGCCTTGCCGACGATCGCTCCCTCGAGACCGGAGGCGACGAGATCCCGGAGGGCCGCGATGTCATCGAGGCTCGAGATCCCGCCCGAAGCGACGACGGGGCGGGCCGTCTTCGCGAGGACGTCCTTCAGGAGTCCGAGGTTCGGTCCCTTGAGGGTGCCGTCCTTGGTCACGTCGGTGACCACGTAGCGCGCGCACCCCGCGTCCTCCAGTCGCTGCAGGACCTCCCACAGGTCGCCGCCCTCCTCGGTCCAGCCGCGAGCAGCCAGGGTCGTGCCTCGGACGTCGAGCCCGACTGCCACGGCGTCGCCGTAGCGCGCGATCGCACGTTCGGTCCACTCCGGGTTCTCGAGCGCTGCAGTGCCCAGGTTCACGCGGGTCGCCCCGAGTTCCAGGGCGGCGTCGAGCGACGCGTCGTCCCGGATTCCACCGGAGAGCTCGACCTTGATGTCGAGCTGCCGCACGACGCGCTCGAGCAGCTTCCTGTTGGACCCCCGTCCGAAGGCTGCGTCCAGGTCGACGAGGTGCACCCATTCCGCACCGTCCTCCTGCCAGGCGAGGGCCGCGTCGACGGGATCCCCGTAGCTGGTCTCACTGCCCGCTTCGCCCTGCACGAGGCGGACGGCCTGGCCGTCCGCGACGTCGACGGCGGGGAGGAGCTCGAGATGGGGGGAATCGGTGAGGGGGCTCATGATCTGCTTTCGTGGGAGGCGGCCGGGGCCGGATCGGGCGATGCGATGAAGCCGGCTAGTCGCCGGGCAGGGTGAACAGGTAAGCGGCCGTCAGGGAGAGGCCCGCCAGGACCAGGAAGGCGATCCATACCCAGCGGGGGAAATCCTGGCCGCGCAGCGAGAAGGCGCCGCCGATCAGCAGGCCGGCGACGCCCATGAGCACGAGGCTCAGCATCGGCTCATCGGAGGCCACCGATCCAGTTCCTCAGGAGCTGCGCTCCGGCGTCGCCGGACTTCTCCGGGTGGAACTGGGTGGCGCTGAGCGGACCGTTCTCGACGGCTGCGATGAAGCGGCCCCCGTGGTCGGACCAGGTGACCTGCGGCGGCTTCATCGCGGGTTGCGTGACATCGAAGGTCCAGTCCTGGACGCCGTAGGAGTGGACGAAGTAGAAGCGCTCCTCGGCGATGCTGTCGAACAGGAGGGAGTCGGAGGGCGCCGCTACGGTGTTCCAGCCCATGTGGGGCACCACGTCGGCCTTGAGCCGCTCGACGGTCCCGGGCCACTCCCCCATGCCCGGTGTGCGCACCCCGTGCTCCACCCCTTCGTCGAACAGGACCTGCAGGCCCACGCAGATCCCGAGGACAGGGCGACCGCCCGCGACCCGGCGACCGATCATGCGCAGCGCGTCGACGTCCTTCAACCCCTTCATCACGGCCGCGAACGCTCCGACGCCGGGGACGAGCAGACCGTCGGCGTTGAGGACGTCGTCGGGCTTCGCGCTGAGCACGACCTCGGCTCCGACGTGCTCGAGCGCCCTCACGACGGACCGCACGTTGCCCGACCCGTAGTCGAGCACGGTGACCCTGCGAGTGCTCACAGCGCTCCCTTCGTCGAGGGGATCCCCTCGACCCTCGGATCGTGCTCGACCGCTGCGCGCAATGCCCGGGCGAGCGCCTTGAACTGGGCTTCGACGATGTGGTGCGGATCGCGGCCCGCAAGAACGGTGACGTGCAGGCAGATCCCGGCGTGCAGCGCGATGGCCTCGAACACGTGACGGGTCAGGGAACCCGTGAAATGACCGCCGATCAGGTGGTACTCCTGCCCTGCCGGCTCCCCACCGTGCACGAGGAACGGCCGACCCGAGATGTCGACGACGGCGTTCGCGAGAGCCTCGTCGAGCGGTACCGTGGCTTCCCCGAACCGACGGATGCCGGCCTTGGTGCCGAGCGCCACCCGCAGCGCCTCTCCGATGGCGATGGCCGTATCCTCCACGGTGTGGTGGACGTCGATGTGCGTGTCGCCCGAGGAGGAGATGGTCAGGTCGATGAGTGAGTGCTTGGACAGCGCCGTGAGCATGTGGTCGTAGAACGGGACCGTCGTCTCGATCGAGGACACCCCGGTGCCGTCGAGGTCGAGCTCGACGAGGACACGGGACTCGCTCGTGACCCGTTCGATCCGGGCCGTGCGGCCGCGGGCGGCATCAACTGTCATTGCATTCCTTCTGTGGTTGCCCGTCGGTCGGGCGGGGTGCAGGCGGGAGGGGGTGCGGAACCGGCCTCACCAGTCTAGGAGAAGACCGGGACGCGGACGGGTCAGGTGTGCCGCAGCAGGTCCCCCAGTGCAGTCAGGAACGCCGTTGTTTCCGCTTCTGTTCCCGCGGTGACCCGCAGGGACCCTGGAATCCCAACGTCACGGATCAGCACTCCTGCGTCGACCAGTCCCTCCCAGATACGTCGCGGATCCTCCAGTCCCGAGAAGAGGACGAAGTTGGCGTCGGACGGAGCCGGCGAGAGCCCGAGCGCCCGCAGTTCCCGGACGATGCGGTCGCGCTGCACCTTGATCGCCTCGACGTTGGCGAGCAGGGTCGCCGCATGGGTCAGTGCCGCATTCGCCGTGGCCTGGGTGATCGCGGACAGGTGGTACGGGAGACGGACGAGGCGGAGCGCATCGGTGACCTCCGGCGCCGCGGCGAGATAGCCGATTCTGGCACCAGCGAGGGCGAAGGCCTTGCTCATGGTGCGAGACACGAGCAGGCGCGGGCGTCCGGGCAGCAGGGTCAGCGCACTCGGAGTCCCTTTCTGCGAGAACTCCCCGTAGGCCTCGTCGACGATGATGATCGCGCGAGCATCCTCGCCCGCGTCGTAGGCGGCCTCGATGACGTCAAGCCCGAGGGCGGTGCCCGTCGGGTTGTTGGGCGAGCACAGGAACACGATGTTGGCGGAGGACTCGCGGACGGCGCGGGCAGTGGCCTCCGGCGTCATCGCGAAGGCAGCACCACGGCCTCCCGTGACGTAGCGCGTCCCCGTCCCACTGGCGAGGAGCGGGTACATGGAGTAGGTCGGGGGGAACCCGATCGCGGTTCTGCCCGGCCCCCCGAACGCCTGGAGAATCTGCTGGAGCACCTCGTTGGAGCCGTTGGCCGCCCAGAGCTGATCGGCGGTGAGTCCGTGCCCGAGGTAGTCGGCCAGGTTCTTCCGAAGTTCCGTGAACTCGCGGTCCGGGTACCGATGGAGGCCCCGGGTCGCAGCCGCCACGGCTTCGACGATCGCTGCATGGACATCCGCCGGGACTCCGTGCGTGTTCTCGTTCACATTGAGCAGGATGGGGACGTCGAGCTGGGGCGCGCCGTACGGACTCAACCCCACGAGGTCGTCACGCAGGGGAAGGTTCGCTAGGGCGTCCACGGAAGAAGGCACTCCCCCAGTTTAAGCGATGCCACCCTCCGCCGTGAACGGAGACCCAACGGCGGGAGGACGGAGGGATCTGCTCCGATGCACCGAACGTCCGCTCCTCACGTGCGGAGGCCTTCGCCTGCTGGGCACCCGAGGACGGCGCTGCAGGCCCGTCCGCTAGTCCTCGGACGGCACGGCTATGCTCTGGCCCGCCTGGAGCGTCGAACTCCCCAGGCCGTTGAGCTCGACCATCTCCGCGACGACGTCGCGCGGATCCCGCTCGGGGGCGTACTGAACGGCCAGGTCCCAGAGTGTCTCTCCGGCGGAGACATTGATCTCGACAGTCGATGAGGAGGCGGGGACGGACTCGCTCGCCTGTGCCTGCGACGTCAGGAATGCTCCCAGCAGGATCAGGACCACGACCGAGAGCGCTATCGGCAGGCCTACCAGGAGCAGCCGGCCCCGGCGCGTGAGCGTCAGGCGGCGCTCACGCGGGACCTCTGCCGCGCTGTCCGTCGATGGCGCCTGGGCGGGCAGGGAGGAGACGAGCTCGAGTCGTACCTCCGGGCGGGCTACGACGGACGAACGAGCGGTGGTGGGGCGATGCAGTACGGGCGCTTCAACCATGACGTGTCCTCATTCCTTCGATTGTTGTCCGCCGACCCACGGTCGGTTAGAACACATGTTCTATTTCTTCTGTGCCTATTTCTAGCACCTACCGACGACGGTTGTCGAGACTCGCTCGAACATATGTTTGATAAGTGCCTCCGACTGTCCTAGCGTGAGGAGCACGGAAGATCGTCGGTCGATGCTGCTGCTGGCCTGCAGCCAGGCCGATGGTGAGTCCCAGACAATCACCCGCCACTGACACAATCGCGTTCCGATCCCCGGGAGCGAGCGGCGGGCACGACGGGATCGACGGTCCCAGGCGAAAGGCGCACCAGTGGCGGAACCAACACCGGCAGCACGGCAGGAATCGAACATCGCCGACTCCGCGGCTGATGTCGTGCGCATGCCTGCCGGACGGGGGCGCCCCCGGGGTCGCTCCGTGTCGAAGGGCCTCACCGCGCGACAGCTGACGATCCTCGAGACCATCCAGCGTTCCATCGCGGACAACGGGTATCCGCCGTCCATGCGGGAGATCGGCGACACGGTCGGTCTTGCAAGCCTGTCGAGCGTGACCCACCAGCTGTCCCAGCTCGAGCGCCTCGGTTACCTGCGGCGTGACCCCAAGCGCCCCCGCGCGATGGAGGTCCTGCTGCCGCTGACGCTGACTTCCGACGCATCACCGGACGCGGCAGGGATCTCCTCCGAGCAGAGGACGGCGTTCGAACATCAGGTCGCCGTCGACACCGCCCTTGTGCCACTGGTCGGCCGCATCGCCGCCGGCGGTCCGATCCTCGCGGATCAGGTGGTCGAGGACGTCATGCCCCTCCCCAGACAGCTGGTCGGTCACGGCGACCTCTTCATGCTGAGGGTCGCCGGGGACTCCATGGTCGACGCGGCGATCTGCGACGGCGACTGGGTCGTGGTGCGGCGACAGCAGAGTGCGCAGAACGGCGACATCGTCGCCGCACTGCTCGATGACGAGGCCACGGTCAAGACGTTCCGGCAGCGCGACGGCCACACCTGGCTCCTACCCCAGAACACCCGCTACGAGCCGATCCTCGGCGACCATGCCAGCATCATGGGAAAAGTCGTCTCCGTGATGCGCGCCCTCTAGGAGCCTGCCGCGCGCCGGCGCTCGCCCGGGTGTCGTACCGGTGCGACGATCAGCGCAGCGACGTCCCCGACTCGTCCGGCACGACGGCCGGCACCGGAGCGCAGGCCTTCCAGCTGAACCTTCAGCGACCGGAGAGTCGTTCGAGGATGCCCGTGACGACGGCGCGGTCGGTCGTCGCCCAGAACGGTGGGAGCGCAGCCCGCAGGAACCCGCCGTAGCGGGCTGTCGCGAGGCGGCTGTCCAGTACGGCCACCACGCCCCTGTCACCCGTCGCGCGGATGAGGCGTCCGGCACCCTGCGCGAGCCGCACGGCGGCGTGGGTCGCCGAGACACTCATGAATCCGTTTCCGCCATTGCGCGCGACCGCCCGTGTCCGGGCCGTCATGAGCGGGTCGTCCGGGCGAGGGAACGGGATCCGGTCGATGATCACCAGGCGGCAGGATGCGCCGGGTACGTCCACGCCCTGCCAGAGCGACATGGTGCCGAACAGGCAGGTGTCCGCTTCGTCCGCGAACTGCGTCACCAGGGCGCTGAGCGAGGACTCCCCCTGGCAGAGGATCTCGAAGTCCACCTTCGGGCGAAGCGCCTCCGCCGCCTCCTCGGCTGCTCGTTTCGAGGAGAAGAGCCCCAGCGCTCCCCCATGGGAGGCCTTCAGCAGGACCAGCAGTTCATCGAGCTGCGCATCGGAGGTTCCGCGCTCCGGCTTGGGCAGGTCCTTCGCCACGTACAGGACGCCCTGGCGGGGGTAGTCGAACGGACTTCCCACGTCGACCCCGGTCCAGGAAGGAGCACCGGGGCCGCTCAGTCCCAGGGACCCGGCTACCGGCCCGAATTCGGAGCCGATGGCGAGTGTCGCTGAGGTCAGGATCACCGTGTGGTCCTGGAACAGGCCCTCGCGCAACCGAGCGGCTACGGACAAGGGGGCCACGTTGACCGTGGCAGGTGCGCTCTCGTCCGTCTGTGCGTAGCCGGACCCGGGCGTGAAGGTGCTGGGGCGGGAGGCCCACACCACCTCCTTCAGGTCTGCCGCCGCAAGGATGCGCTCCGCCAGATCGAAGACGAGCGTGACCCTCGACCGCGCCACCTGCCGGCCGCCGTCGACGTCGGCCTCGGACTTCCCGTCCGTCTTGGTGTCGGACAGGGCGGCCCGCGCCGCGTCGCGGACCTGGACGAGCGCCTGCTCGAGATCCTCGGGCAGTCCTCCCGGCAACAGACCGGAAGGGAGACCTTCGGAAGCGACCTCGAGGGCGTCGGCGGCCGTGTCCAGAGCCCCCGTGGTGATGGACGCGTGGCGACGGAGCGCCGTGGAGGCTGCGGTGACCATCGACGAGGAGAGCTGGCCGGACACCGCCCCGGTCACGCGGTCGTGGAGTTCGTGGGCCTCGTCGATGACGACGACGTCGTACTCCGGCAGGACCGCGAGCCCCTCGAAGGCACTGATCGCCAGCATGGCGTGATTGGTGATGATGATGTCCGCATCCGCGGCGGCAGCGCGGGCCTTCTCACTGAAGCACTCCTGAGCCACAGGACAGCGGGCGGCCCCCAGGCATTCCATACTTGACACCGACACCTGGCGCCAGGCCCTGTCGCTTACGCCCGGTACGAGGTCGTCACGGTCCCCCGACGTGGTCTCCTCGGCCCACTCGCGCAGCCGCACCACCTCCCGCCCCAGGCCGGAGGCCGCAGCGCCGCCGTTGGCCGGCGGCGAGGGATGGGGCGCCGCGTCCTCGCCGAGAGTGAAGAGCGTGTCCCGGGTGTCCTCCTCGGGGAAACCGCCACCTGTCTTGTGCTTACAGACATAGTTGGACCTGCCCTTGAGCAGCGCGACGTCGACCGGGCGGCTGAGTGCGGGCCGCACTGCCTCCAGCAGACGCGGTAGATCGCGTCCGACGATCTGGGCCTGCAGGGCCAGCGTCGCCGTGGACACGACGGAGGGTCGCTCGCTCTCCATCGCGTGGGCGATCAGCGGTACGAGGTACGCGAGCGACTTGCCCGTCCCCGTGCCGGCCTGCACCAGGAGATGGTCACCCGACCGGATGGCCTCGCTGACCTGCCGCACCATCTCGTGCTGACCCGCACGCATCTCCCCGCCCATCGCGCCGACGGCGGCGTCGAGCAGTTCGAGCGCCTGCCGTGCCTGGCCGGAGGGGTGGGCCGCGACGGGCGCCGCACCTGCGACACCCGATCGCGTGCTCTCACTCATGCCGGATGTACGGCTCCAACTCGGCTGCCAGGCCCTCACGGACCATCACCTCGACGCGCGTGCCCTCGTCGACATGCTGCATCCCGAGGATCTCGACGTCCTCCTCATGGAGCCTGCTGACGACCTCGCCGTGTTCGTACGGGATCATCAGCTCCAGCTTCACGCCCGGCCGAGGGATGCTCGTGCTGATCAGTTGCCGGATCTCCGTCATCCCGGCGCCTGTGCGGGCGGAGACGACGACGGAACGGGGTTCGCGCTGCCGCAACCGTTCGATCACGAACGGGTCGGCGGCGTCGGCCTTGTTGAGCACGATGATCTCCGGGACCTTCCGGGCATCGATCTCCGTGAGGACGGCGCGGACGGCCGCTATCTGTCCCTCCGGATCAGGATGGGAGGCATCGACGACGTGCAGGATCAGATCCGCATCGGCGACTTCCTCCAGCGTCGAGCGGAAGGCCTCGACCAGCTGGGTGGGAAGCGACCGGACGAAGCCGACCGTGTCCGCCAGCGTGTAGCCGATCCCATCCGGGGTCTCGGACCTGCGGATCGTCGGGTCGAGCGTCGCGAACAGCGCGTTCTCCACCAGGACACCGGCGTCCGTCAGCCTGTTCAGCAGTGACGACTTGCCGGCGTTCGTGTAACCCGCGATCGCGACGGACGGCACCTGATTGCGACGGCGGTTCGACCGCTTGGTGTCCCGCGCCGGCTTCATCCCGGCGATCTCCCGGCGCAGCTTCGCCATGCGTGTCCGGATCTTGCGGCGGTCGAGCTCGATCTTCGTCTCACCCGGACCACGCGAACCCATACCCGCGCTGGCACTACCGACCTGGCCACCCGCCTGGCGGGACATGGACTCGCCCCAGCCGCGCAGGCGAGGGAGGAGGTACTCGAGTTGGGCGAGCTCGACCTGGGCCTTGCCTTCGCGGCTCTTCGCATGCTGGGCGAAGATGTCGAGGATAAGGGCGGTCCGGTCGATCACCTTGACCTTCACGATGTCCTCGAGACCACGCCGCTGTGACGGGGACAACTCGCTGTCGACGATCACGGTATCGGCCCCGGTCGCCTGGACGATCTCCTTCAGTTCCTGGGCCTTGCCCGAACCGAGGAAGGTGCCGGGGTCCGGCTTCAGGCGTCGCTGGACGATTCCATCGAGCACCTCGGATCCCGCGGTCTCTGCGAGGGCTGCCAGTTCCTGGAGGGAGTTCTCGGCATCCTGTGCCGTCCCTTCGCTCCACAGGCCGGCGAGGATGACCCGCTCCAGCCTCAACTGGCGGTATTCGACCTCGGTGACGTCCTCGAGCTCGGTGGAGAGCCCTGCGACCCGGCGCAGCGCCCTGCGCTCGGCCAGGTCCTGCTGATCTCCATCGGAGTCGGATGCGGTGTCGTCGCTCGACAGTGCGAGGGCACGCGACCGCCAGGTCTTCTCTATGGGCGCCGTCGTCTCGTCCGGCGTTCGTGGCCCGTTCGCGGCCTTCGCAACGGCAGCTTCGTCGCTGGCGAGGATCCGGTCGATGACGGCTTGGATCTCCTCCGGGCCCATGTCGGCGCCGGTGGAATGTCCGTGATTCTCGGTCATAATCTCCTTCAGTGATGTGCGTCAATTCTACGGCTGCATGACCGGGCCGTTCCAACGTATTCTCCCAGCGCGAAATCTCCCTGTCCCTGCACGCCCGGAACGGGCCACTAGGCTTTCCTCCATGGAGTCACAGCACTATTTCAGCGCCCAGCCTGCCGGACCGGAGAAGAAGCGCCCGCTCTCGGTGGTCCTGGCGGGGACGCGGCGGGACCTGGTGACCTCGTCGGGACTCTTCAGCCCGGACGGCGTGGACAAGGGGACGGCGATCCTCCTGGATGCCGTGCCCGAACCGGAAGGACAACGGCTGCTGGACATCGGCTGCGGCTGGGGACCGATCGCCCTCTCGATGGCGCTGCGGTCGCCGGCCGCGGAGGTGTACGCGGTCGATGTCAACGAACGGTGCCTGGCCCTCACTGCGGAGAACGCCCGGCGGCTGGGACTCGGCAACGTGGTCGCGGCAGCACCCGATGCCGTCGACCCGGACCTGGAGTTCGACACCATCTGGTCCAATCCTCCGATCCGGATCGGCAAACAGGAGTTGCACGCCCTGTTGCTGCGCTGGCTTCCGCGCCTCGCTCCGGGCGGGCGGGCCTGGCTCGTCGTCCAGAAGAATCTCGGCGCGGACTCGCTTCAGCGCTGGCTCGGGGAGGAACTGCCGGACGGATTCACGGTACGGCGTGCCGACACCTCGAAATCCTTCCGGGTGATCGAGGCCCGCCGGTCCGCGTAGGGAACCCCGCCGGGGCTGATCACTGGGCGATGCGGGCCGCCGTCAGGCGGACGATTCGCCCATCGACGCGGTGAGCAGCACGCCCTCGGCGACCAGGACCGCCGGTCCGCTGAGCTGCACGTGCTCACGACCCTCGGGACCGTCGAAGAAATTCACCCCGACGACGCCACCCGGTACGTGCACGAGCCATCGGGAGGGTGCTCCCTCCCCCGCCCAGTAGCGCGTCGCCGCCGCAGCGGCGCAGGCCCCGGTCCCGCAGGACTGCGTCTCTCCGACCCCCCGCTCGTGCACGCGCATTGTCAGGCGACCCACGCCGTCGCCCCCGACCAGCGGATCCGCCGGGACCACGAGTTCGACGTTGGTCCCCTCCGGCGGGACGGGCTGAACGGTCGGAGCGGTGTGCAGATCGGTCACATCGAGCTCGGCCTGCTCGGCGAGCGCCACGACGGTGTGCGGATTGCCCATGCTGATCGACAGAGCAGGACGATCGACGTCCAGGCCCCCGACGGCGACGAGGGAGTCCATGCCGCGCGCCACCGCGGCGTCGGGGTAGATGAACTGCCACGGCCCCATGTCCACCGCGTATCCGTCTCCGGACCTGCTCACCCGCTTGACGCCCGCCCGCGTGCCGATGGCGAGTTCCCCGCCGTCGGGCAGAGAGGCGACCTTCTTCGCGAGGAGGAAGTGGGCGAAGACGCGGACCCCGTTCCCGCACATCTCGGATACGGATCCGTCGCCGTTGCGATAGTCCATGAACCACTCGGCCTCGGGCTCGGTCTGCAGGAGGGCTCTGCCCTCGGGAAGGGCGGACGAGCGGACGGCGCGGATGAATCCGTCGGCGCCGATCCCCCGGTGCCGGTCGCAGACGGCGGCGACGAAGGCGGGGTCCGCCGGACCCCGGCCCTCGGGATCGAGGGTCAGGACGAAGTCGTTGCCCGTTCCGTGTCCCTTGGTGAAGGACAACCCCTCGCTCTGCGGGGACTGCGGGTGGGCCAGGTGGGTGGGATCGTCTGTCGCGTGGTCGGTCACGTTTCTAGGATAGGTCCCCGGGCCGACGGGCGACCTCGAGGGCACGATCGACGAGCTCGTCCTGGGGGCCGTCGAGCCATTCGACGCGTGGATCACCGCGGAACCAGGTGAACTGTCGGCGGGCGAAACGGCGCGTCGCGGCGATCGTGTCCTCCACGGCCTCACGCTCCGTCATGGCGCCCTCGAGCACGCGGAGGAACTGTGCGTAACCGAGGGCACGGGATGCCGTGCGGCCCTGCCGGAGCCCCGCTGTGACCAGGCACTCGACCTCCTGCTGCAGTCCCTCGGCGACCATCGCGTGGACACGCGCTGCGAGCCGTTCGCGCAGGACGGTGCGATCAGCGTCGAGGCCGATCTGCACGGTGGGCTCGAGGTAGTCACGGCGTGGCATGAACGCGCTGAAGGGACGCCCGCTCACCTCGTACACCTCGAGGGCACGGACGAGCCTGCGGTCGTCCTCGATCCGCCCTGCAGAGGCCGGATCCACGGCGCGGAGGCGCTCGCGCAGGGAGTCGCTGCCCACCGACACGAGCTCCTCCTCGAGCCTGGCGCGGACCGTCGGATCGGTCGGTGGGAACTCCAGGACATCGAGGGCTGCCCGCACGTAGAGACCCGATCCGCCGACCAGGATGGGCACCCGTCCGCGACCTCGGATTCCATCGATGATCCGCCGTGCGTCCTCCTGATAGGCAGCGACGCTGGCTTCCTGGGTCACCTCGAGGACATCCAGCAGATGGTGCTCGACGCCCTGCCGGTGCTCCGGCCGGAGCTTGGCAGTCCCGATGTCCATCCCGCGGTAGAACTGCAGGGCGTCGGCGTTGACGACCTCCCCGTCGAGGCGCTGGGCGAGGGCTACGGCGAGATCGGACTTGCCCGAACCCGTCGGACCCACCACAGCGAGGACAGGCAGGGTCAACGAGCACCCTCCCGGAGCGGCAGGGACGGCATACCCAGCGAGACGGAGCGCTGCGTGCCGCCCGGACCGGCCGACGGCGCAGGAGCAGCACAGGAATCGGCCTGGCTCCGGTCCCAGGCGTCACCGGCGCGGGAACGCCGCAGGGAGTACTGCTCGAGGGTGGGATCGGCCAGCAGGTGGAAGGACGCGGCCTCGGTGACCGGCACCCTCACGAAGTCTCCCGGCCGCGGCGTCTCGGCGCCCGCCGGCACCGAGAAGTGCACCAGGCGCTGGTCACGTGCGCGGCCCGTCAGACGATGGGTCTCGCCTCCCTTCCGGCCCTGCTGATCCGTCACCAGGACCTCGACGACCACTCCGACCTGTCGTGCGTTCTCTTCCCGCGCGATCCGGTCCTGCAGGGCGGTCAGCCGCTCGAACCGCTCCTGCACCACGGCCTTGGGTAACTGGTCGGGCAGGTCGGCGGCCGGTGTCCCCGGCCGTCGGGAGTACTGGAAGGTGAAAGCCGTTGCGAACCGCGACTGCTCGACGACGTCCAGCGTCGCCTGGAAGTCCTCCTCCGTCTCACCGGGGAAGCCCACGATGATGTCCGTCGAGATGGCGGCATGGGGCATCCGCTCGCGGACACGCTCCAGGATGCCGAGGAAGCGGGTGGAGCGGTAGGAACGGCGCATCTCCTTCAGGACGCGGTCGGACCCCGATTGCAGCGGCATGTGCAGCTGTGGCATGACGTTCGGTGTCTCCGCCATCGCCTCGATGACGTCGTCGGTGAACGCTGCCGGGTGCGGGCTCGTGAAGCGCACACGCTCGAGTCCCTCGATGGAACCGCACGCCCGCAGCAGCTTCGCGAAAGCGCCGCGATCCCCGAACTCGACGCCGTAGGAGTTCACGTTCTGGCCGAGCAGGGTGACCTCGACCGCTCCATCGGCCACCAGAGCCTCGATCTCGGCCAGGATCTCCCCCGGCCTGCGGTCGCGTTCCTTGCCGCGGAGGGACGGGACGATACAGAACGTGCACGTGTTGTTGCAGCCGACCGAGATGGAGACCCAGCCCGCATACACCGACTCCCGCCGCGTGGGCAGGGTCGAGGGGAAGACATCGAGGGACTCGAGGATCTCGAGTTGCGCCTCCTGGTTGTGCCGGGCCCGTTGCAGCAGCGCCGGCAGTGCACCGATGTTGTGCGTCCCGAACACCGCATCGACCCACGGCGCCTTGCGGAGGATCGTCTCCCGGTCCTTCTGCGCCAGGCACCCGCCGACGGCGATCTGCATGCCCGGCCTCGCGTCCTTGACCGCCTTCAGGATGCCCAGATTGCCGTAGAGCTTGTTGTCGGCATTCTCGCGTACGGCGCACGTGTTGAAGACGACGACATCCGCGGGCCCCTCCGCGACCCGGCTCAGTCCGGCGCCCTCCAGCAGCCCGGAGATGCGCTCCGAGTCGTGGACGTTCATCTGGCAGCCGAACGTACGCACCTCGTAGGTCCGCGCCTCGGAGGACTCCTGCTCGGGGGCGCTGCTGCTGGACTCGTTCAGGGAGACGGGAAGTGTCATGCTCACACCGTCAAGCCTACGGCTGGCACCGCGGAGGCCCACAATCGCGGGCAGCACTCCCGGACGCTCACTCCTCGGTGCCGACCTCGGCCATGACCTGCTTCACGATGGAGAAGGCGGTGCCGGGCGTGTAACCCTTGCGGGCAAGGACTCCCACGAGACGGCGCATCTCCCTTTCCCGGGTGGTGTGCTCCGACAGGTCCGCGCTGCTGCGGAGCTTGCGGCGCACGACGTCCCGGGCCTGCTCGTGCTCGTCCTCATCGGTGATCTGCAGCAGAGCGTCCTCTGCCAGCTCCGCGTCGATACCCTTCTCGGCCAGCTCACGCCGCAGCGAGGCCCGGGAGAGGGACCTGGCCGCTGTCCGGGTCCGCACCATCATGCGGGCGAACTCGGCATCGTCGATCAGCTGCACCTCCTCGAAGCGGTCCAGCAGAGCCCTCACCACCTCGGAAGGCACGTCCCGCTCGGTGAGCTTCTTCTCGAGCTGGTGCCTGCTGCGGGGACCGAGCGCGAGTTGGCGCAGCAGAACGGATCGCGCGAGGGACTCCCATTCCGCCTCGCTGCGGGGTTCGTCCGCCCCTGGTGCTTTCTCCGCACCTCGTGCTCCCTGATTCCGCTTCGGGCGGGGCCATCCGGTGTCGCCGTCGCGGGAGCCCGATCCTGACTTTCGTACACCGGACAGGGACGGCCGGGAGGATTTCTTCCGCTTCGGCGCGGAGCGTTGGCGGGAGTCCGACGCTCCAGCCTCCGCTGAGGCGTCCGAACCGAACAGGCCGGCTGAGATGCCCCACCCGGTCGGCTCGGACACGTCCTCGGACGACAAGGGGGCCTACTCGCCGCTGACGGCCTTGAGCTTCGGAGCCTCGGGCTCTTCGGGCTGAACGCCGATGCCCAGCTTCACCCTGATCTTCTGCTCCAGCTCATCGGCCAGCCCGGGGTTGTCGATCAGGAACTTGCGGGCGTTCTCCTTACCCTGCCCCAACTGATCGCCGTCGTAGGTGAACCAGGCTCCTGACTTCTTCACCAGTCCGTTCTCCACCCCGACATCGATGAGGCCGCCTTCACGGGAGATTCCGAAGCCGTACAGGATGTCGAACTCGGCCTGCTTGAAGGGCGGGGCCATCTTGTTCTTCACGATCTTCGCCCGGGTACGGTTACCGACCGGGTTCACGCCTTCCTTCAGGGTCTCGATGCGGCGCACGTCGATCCTGACCGAGGCATAGAACTTCAGTGCCTTTCCACCCGTGGTGGTCTCCGGGCTTCCGAAGAAGACACCGATCTTCTCGCGCAGCTGGTTGATGAAGATGGCGGTGGTCTTGGTCTGGCTCAACCGACCGGTGATCTTCCTCAGTGCCTGGCTCATCAGCCGAGCCTGAAGGCCCACGTGGCTGTCGCCCATCTCGCCCTCGATCTCGGCACGGGGCACCAGCGCGGCCACGGAGTCGATGACGATGATGTCGATCGACCCTGAACCGATCAGCATGTCCATGATCTCGAGCGCCTGCTCGCCGGTATCCGGCTGTGAGACCAGGAGGGCGTCCGTGTCCACGCCCAGCCTCTTCGCGTACTCGGGATCGAGGGCGTGCTCGGCGTCGATGAAGGCGGCGATGCCGCCGTTCTTCTGAGCGCTCGCCACAGCATGCAGGGCGACGGTCGTCTTACCGGACGACTCCGGACCGTAGATCTCGACGACGCGTCCCCGCGGGAGCCCTCCGATGCCGAGCGCCGCATCCAGTGCGATCGAACTCGTGGAGATGGTTTCGATCGGCGCCCGGGTCTCGTCACCGAGCCGCATGACGGAACCCTTGCCGTACTGCTTGTCGATCTGGGCGAGAGCTGCTTCTAGGGCTTTCTCGCGGTCTGGAGCGGCCATTCTTCACCTCGGTTGTTCATGGCCAACTGGCCTGTTTACGTGTTCGGTTCGACTGTATTGGCCTGCGCCGACAGTTTGAGGCGGGGCTGTCGCTATGTGCAAAGAACCGCTCCACCGCTGGAACCATCCTACCCCTGAACCGAACAGGTATTCGATTAATCCCTGTCCCTCAGCGTGTTCGATCGCCCGTGCCCGGGGCTGTCAGCGTGGCTTGACGTCACGGCCGAGCCAGCGCTCGCGTGGTACGTCCTGAGCGCGGCATACCGCCTCCCAGACGGCTTTCGGATCGGCGCCGTCGCCCAGCGCTTCCGCTGCCGTCCGGTCGCCCAGCTGATCGACGACCAGGTCCCGGGCGAGCGTGCGGGAGTACCGCTCACCGAACTCGTCGTCCATCAATCGCCAGAAGTCGCTCAGTCGCACGTGCTCTCCCCTACTCTCTTCGTCCTCGGCCCTCCCGCTCCTGCGGACGCGGCGTTGTGTTGCATGCTGTCCTCCACACCGCTGAACCCTACAATTGGCCCATGAACGCGAAGCCGAGCACCACGGATCCCGGCCCGGGCCTTGCAGCCTACCCCGGCGAAGATGCCGACACCGACGCCGCCATCGAGGCCCTCGAGCAGCAGTTGAGCATGCTATGGCGCCGCGCCAGATCGAACTCCTACAAGGTCGCGCGCCGCGTCCACCCCGATATGGAGCCGGCCGCCTACGGACTGCTGGTGATCCTGCAGCGTGAGGGCTCGATGCGCCTCACGGACATCGCAGCCAGTGTGGGGGTCGGCAAGCCGTCCGTCAGCCGTCAGATCGCCATGCTCGAGCACCTCGGACTCGTACAGAAGGAAGCCGATCCGCTGGACGGCCGGGCGCAGGCCATCTCCCTGACGGACGCGGGGACGCGTCAACTGGTCGCCGCCCAGAACGCCCGCAAGCAGGCCTTCCATCAGCTCATGGAGGATTGGGACGTCGAGGACCTGACCCGCCTGGGTACCCTGATCGCACAACTGAACAGCACCTATACCAAGGACAACTGGTAGCGGACGGCAGGAAGGCCCGTCCCTTCCGGGACGGGCCTTCCTTGTCGTGGGGCGACTAGCGGTTCGTGGCCGCGAGTCCCCGACGGAAATCGTCGTTCAGGTCGTCGGTCAGTCCTGCCCCGAACTCCCGTGAGAATTCCTGGGGGATGGTGTCCGGGATGGACACGCCTTCTGCTTCTGCCAGGCGGTCGCTGACTTCCCGCAGCATCGAGGAGAGTGGCACCTCGAGTGCGCTGCAGATTGATGAGAGGAGTTCGGAGGATGCTTCCTTCTGTCCACGCTCGACCTCGCTGAGGTATCCGAGGGAAACCCTCGCACTGTGCGACACCTCACGCAGGGTACGGCCTTGGCGCTGGCGCACGTCGCGCAGGACGTCGCCGATCTCATGGCGAAGTACTACCATCTTGCGCTCCTTCGGCTTGCGCTGTGCATCCTCTGCCAACCCCACATCGCGCCAACGGACGACGCCGTTTACGGATACGGGCTGCTTTACCATCTGTATCGCCTTGCTCCCTCATGATTGCGGCTTCACCCTGGTCGGGCTGTGCCCCGTGATGATGACCTGCCCGTTCTGCTTGAGCCTAAGTCGCCAACCCTATCAACGGCCGGCAGTGTTTATAACTACCCCCGGGCACTGTTTGTTCCCCTGGACAGCACGTGGTGGAGCTCGGTCAGCACGGCGTCCCGGGAGGCGGTTCGGATGGCATCGCGGTCGCCGTCGAAGTGGTGTTCGAAGCTCTCGGTGCCGGACCGGGTGGAGATCGCCGTGAAGACCGTTCCCACGGGCTTCCCCTCGTGGGGAGCTGGACCGGCCACACCGGTCGTGGCGACACCGATGTCGGCGGACAGTACGGTCCGCGCTCCGACCGCCATGGCCTCGGCCACGCGCGCGTCGACGGCTCCGGCCGCCGCGAGCAGCCCGGCATCCACTCCCAGGAGTTCGTGCTTGACCGTCACCTGGTAGGCGACGATGCCCCCCTGCAGGACGGCTGACGCCCCGGCCACCTCCGCCAGGGCGGAAGCCACCATCCCCGCGGTCAGCGACTCGCCCGTCGCGACCGTGAGCCCCAGTTCAGCCGCCAGGGCGACGACGTCGGCGGCGGTTCGGGTGGGGCTCACCGGCGGGCATCCGCCCTGAGGCGGATCGCCTGCACGATGTAGTCGACACCTGTCACCACGGTGATCAGGACCGCGGCCGCCATCACGGCTGCAGCGGGCCACCACGCCCAGTCACCGAAGAGGGCCTGGAGCGGGATGAGGAACAGCAGGATCGCCGCGGTCTGCACCACGGTCTTCACCTTCCCACCGCGCGAGGCCGGCATCACCCCGTAACGGATGACAGCGAAGCGCAGCAGCGTGATCCCGACCTCCCGGACGAGGATGACGATGGTCACCCACCACCACAGCTCGCCGAGGACGGACAGCAGCACCAGTGCCGAGCCGATCAGCAGCTTGTCCGCGATGGGATCGGCGATCTTGCCGAAGTCGGTGATCAGCCCGCGGCTGCGGGCCAGGTCGCCGTCGAGCTTGTCGGTGTAGATCGCCACGACGAAGGTGAGGACCGCGAGCCAGCGGAACAGGCCCGCACTGCCGTCGTCGAGCAGGAGGAACCAGATGAAGAACGGAACGAGCAGGATGCGCACGACGGTCAGGACGTTCGCGATGTTCAGGATCGGCACGGCCGGGCTCGGGGAGGTACTCACGATGTCAGGCTACCTGCCGGTGAGGTTCCAGGCATCGGTGCCCTCGTCGTCGTCCGTCCCGTCGGAGCCGTCGTGGTAGTCGACCGCCTGCGCCCGCGAGGCGAGGTCGTCGGCGACGAGGTCGATCGGCGCCTGCGCGGCTCGCGTGGGGGCAGCTGCCGGCGGATCGTCCCCGCGCATGGCGGCGAGCACTGATTCGAGATCGTCCGGCTTGACCAGCACATCCCTCGCTTTCGAACCCTCGGAGGGTCCGACCACGCCGCGGGATTCGAGGAGGTCCATGAGCCGCCCGGCCTTCGCGAAGCCGACGCGCAGCTTGCGCTGCAGCATCGAGGTGGACCCGAACTGCGTCGTGACGACGAGCTCCGTCGCCTGCAGCAGGACATCGAGGTCATCCCCGATGTCGTCGTCGATCTGCTTCTTCGGCGCTTCGACGGCGACGTCCTCGCGGTAGACCGCCGCCAGCTGACCCTTGACGTGTTCGACGACGCGGTGGATCTCCGATTCGGTGACCCATGCCCCCTGCACGCGCATCGGCTTCGAGGCACCCATCGGCAGGAAGAGGGCGTCGCCCTGGCCGATCAGTTTCTCGGCCCCCGGCTGGTCGAGGACCACGCGGGAGTCGGTGACGGACGACGTCGCGAAGGCCATCCGGGACGGCACGTTGGCCTTGATCAGACCGGTGACGACGTCGACCGACGGCCGCTGCGTCGCGAGGACGAGGTGGATGCCTGCGGCACGCGCGAGCTGTGTGATCCTGACGATCGAGTCCTCGACGTCGCGCGGAGCGACCATCATGAGGTCCGCGAGCTCGTCCACGATGACCAGGAGGTACGGATACGGACGCACGACGCGCTTCGATCCCTCGGGCGGGATGATCTTGCCGTTCCGGACGGCCTTGTTGAAGTCGTCGATGTGCTTGTAGCCGTAGTTCGCGAGATCGTCGTAGCGCGTGTCCATCTCGCGGACGACCCACTGCAGCGCCTCGGCGGCCTTCTTGGGGTTGGTGATGATCGGGGTGATCAGGTGGGGGACGCCCTCGTAGGCGGTGAGTTCGACGCGCTTGGGATCGACCATCACCATGCGCACCTCGTCGGGTGTCGACCGCATCAGGATGGACGTGATCATGGAGTTCACGAACGAGGACTTGCCGGCGCCCGTGGCACCCGCGACGAGGAGGTGCGGCATCTTGGCGAGGTTCGCGACGACGAATCCGCCCTCGACGTCCTTGCCCACGCCCATCACCATCGGGTGGTCGGTCTTGCGTGCGTTCCCGGAGCGCAGGACGTCGCCCAGGGACACCGTCTCGCGGTCGGTGTTGGGGATCTCGATGCCGATGGCGGACTTGCCGGGGATCGGCGAGAGGATGCGGACGTCCGAGCTGGCCACGGCATAGGAGATGTTCTTCGACAGGGCCGTGACCCGCTCCACCTTGGTGCCCGGCGCC
This sequence comes from Arthrobacter sp., assembly GCA_030147325.1. Classification (GTDB taxonomy): domain Bacteria; phylum Actinomycetota; class Actinomycetes; order Actinomycetales; family Micrococcaceae; genus Arthrobacter_D. The sequence goes on from JASLAA010000150.1 coordinate 35,026, forward strand.
AGCTCGATCTCGTAGCGCGTCACCGTGGGACCGCGCGAGAATCCCGTCACCTTCGCGTCCACATTGAACTGGTCCATGGTGTGGGTCAGGGCAGCGACGACGGCGTCGTTGGCCTCGGACCGCTCCTTCGGAGGCGTCCCCGCGGGCAGGTAGTCCGACGGCGGCAGGGTGTAGGTGACGTCGCCGGCGAGCTGCAGCTGCTCGGTCCGCTGCGGGATGGGGGACGGCGGGACCTGCGGCTGCACGGGCGTGGAGGGAACGATCAGGGCCTTCGCGGCCGGGACGACGTCGATCGCCTCGGTGGCACCCTCGGGAGCGCGCTCCTGCTCCTCGGCCGCGGCCGGGGGACGGCTCGCATGCGCACGCTTCAGTTCCTCGGCGGCGAGCTCCTGCTTGGTGGGGCGGCGGACGCCGGGCGGGATGGCGGCCTCGGCCTCGCGGGCCCGGCGTTCCTCGTCCTCGATGACAGCCCGCTCGAAGGCCTCGTCGCCGACGTATCCGTCGGTCTCTGCAGAGTGCGCGTCGGATGCCGCGTCCTCCCGGTCCTTCCCGAACAGGCGCCGGCGCCGCTTGGGCTGCTGCCGGGAGGTGGACCCGTGCGCCTCGTAGAGATAGCTCTGGTCGTGGCCGTCGTCCCTGCGGTGTCCCTGGTCGTCGGGGTCCTGGCCCATCAGGTGCTCGTACAGCGAACGCAGCCGACCGGGGATGTGGCGGAAAGGCGTCGCCGTGACGATCAGGAAGCCGAGGAAGACCAGGAGCGCGAGCAGGACACCGACCGGCCAGGCGGTGAGGACGGCACTGAGCGGTCCCGCCACCACGAAACCGGCGACTCCGCCTGCCTGCCAGAGCGCGTCGAGACCGTCGGAGAGGCCGGGCCTGCCCCCCACGAGATGCGCGATCCCGGAGCCTGCGAAGAGGATCACGAGCTGGCCGATGGCGATACGGTTGTTGGCCCGGTGGCGCTCGGGGTACCTGAACAGACGGACCGCGCCGATGCCGAGCATAAAGGGCACGAGCAGCGCCATCCAGCCGAAGGTGCCGCCTGCTGCGGCGTGCACCACGTCGGCGGCGGCACCCGTCAGGGCCCACCATTCGACGGCGGCGATCACGAGGGCGAGCAGGAGCAGGAAGAACCCGGAGCCGTCACGTCGCAGGTCGCGCTCCGGGTTCACGTCGTGCCCGAACGTGCGGACACCGGAGCCGACGACGCGCGCCGTCCCCATCCACACGGCCCGGACGGCCCGGAGCGGGAAGGCGAGGTGGTCCTCGGCCTGCGGCTCCGGCTGGACGGGCACCGCACGGGTCTTCGCCGACTCGCGGCCGGTGCCCTTCGCGGGCGCCTTGGTGCGTGAGGCCCCCGCAGTCGCGGACGATCCCTTGCTGCGGGTCTGTTGCTGGCCCCGCGGGGCAGGGGACGTTCGAGTGGCCATGGTCCTCACGCTACCGGACCGTGCTCCCGAATCGTCGGATCTACGCGTCCCGCCGGGCCACCAGGGACTGCTGGACCTGTGCATCCACCGGCCACCGAGCGCACCCTCAGGCTTCGAGGACCACCGGGATGATCATGGGGCGACGCCGCAGGCGCCGGTTCACCCAGGTGCCCACGACCCGGCGGACCACCTGCTGCAACTGGTAGTTCGTGTGGTCCGCACTGTTCCTCACCGCTTCCTCGAGCGCCTCACTGATGCGGGGTCTGATCTCGTCGAAGACTGCGTCGTCCTCGGCGAATCCCCGTGCGTGGATGTCAGGACCGGACACGATCTTGCCGGTGGTGCGGTTGACGACGGTGATGATCGAGATGAATCCCTCTTCCCCGAGGATCCGCCTGTCCTTCAGATCGGCGTCCGTGATCTCGCCGACGCTGGAGCCGTCGACGTACACGTAGCCGCACTCGACGGCGCCCACCACGCGGGCTGTGCCACCCACGAGGTCGACCACCGAACCGTCCTCCGTCAGCAGCACGTTCGCGGCCGGGACCCCCGTCTGCTGCGCGAGCCTGCCGTTGGCGATCAGGTGCCGCGTCTCGCCGTGAACGGGCATCACATGCCGGGGTCTGAGGATGTTGTAGCAGTACAGGAGCTCTCCGGCGGAGGCATGTCCGGACACGTGCACCTTGGCGTTGCCCTTGTGGATGACGTCCGCGCCGAGCTTCAACAGCCCGTTGATCACGCGATAGACGGCGTTCTCGTTGCCCGGTATCAGTGAGGACGCAAGGATCACGGTGTCGCCCTCGCCCACCGTGATGCGGTGGTCCCCGTTGGCCATCCGCGACAACGCCGCCATGGGTTCGCCCTGGGAACCCGTGGACATCAGGACCACGCGGTCGTCAGGGAGGTCGTCCACATTCTTGATGTCCACCAGGATGCCGTCGGGAACGTCGAGGTAGCCGAGTTTCGCGGCGATCGCCATGTTGCGCACCATGGACCGGCCGGCGAAGCAGACGAACCGGCCGTGGGCGTGCGCGGCGTCCAGCACCTGCTGCACGCGGTGCACGTGCGAGGAGAAGGACGCGACGATGACGCGCTTGCGTGCCTGCCCGAACAGGTTCTGCAGGACCGGGCCGATCTCGCGTTCGGCGGTGGTGAAGCCGGGCACGTCGGCATTGGTCGAGTCGACCATGAAGAGGTCGACCCCCTCCTCCCCGAGGCGGGCGAAGGCCCGCAGGTCGGTGATGCGGCCGTCCAGGGGCAGCTGGTCCATCTTGAAGTCGCCGGTGTGCAGGACGTTCCCGGCCTCCGTGCGGAGGAAGACGGCGAGGGCATCGGGAATGGAGTGGTTGACTGCGACGAACTCGCACTCGAAGGGGCCGAACTGTTCGATCTGCCCCTCGGACACCGTGAGGGTATAGGGCCGTATGCGGTGTTCCTGCAACTTCGCCTCGATCAGCGCGAGGGTCAGCTGGGATCCGATGACCGGGATGTCCGCCTTGAGGCGGAGCAGGTAGGGAACGGCACCGATGTGGTCCTCGTGTCCGTGCGTGAGGACCAGCCCGACGACGTCGTCGAGCCGGCCTTCGAGATAGGAGAAGTCGGGCAGGATCAGGTCGACGCCCGGCTGGTTCTCCTCGGGGAACAGCACCCCGCAGTCCACGATGAGCAGTTTGCCCCGCAGTTCGAACACGGCCATGTTGCGGCCGATCTCGCCGAGCCCGCCGAGCGGTACGATCCGCAGGGTGCCGGGCTCGAGCGCCGGCGGGCGGGCCGGCACCGTAGGGCCTGCTCCTGTCCCCGCCGCGTCGCTCATGCGGGGGTGACCTGGCCGCTCCGGAACGAGGCGAGGTCCCAGCCCGCTTCGGAGAGGTCGGCGAGGACGGGGGCCAGCTCCCGCTCGTCGGCCTCGACGAGCGGCAGGCGCACGACGGCGTTGGCCAGGACCCCCTGCAGGTGCAGGATGTGCTTCGCGGAGACCGCCCCCGGGACATGGGTCATGACGGCCCGGATCACGGGGTCGAGCGCGAAGTGGATGCGCCGTGCCTCGGCGAAGTCCCCGGCCGAGGCTGCATCGACCAGCGCCCGGAACTGCGCGGTCGCGACATGGGCGCTGACGCTCACGACGCCGACGGCTCCCGCCGCCATCCACGGCAGGGTCAGGCCGTCGTCGCCGGAGTAGACGTCGAGATCGGTACCGGCGAGGACCCGGGTGATCGCTGCGAAATCCGCTTTCGCGTCCTTCAGAGCGCCGATCTTCGGGTTCTCCGCGAGGCGGAACATGGTGTCGGTCGTGATGGGGATCGCCGAGCGGCCGGGGATGTCGTAGATCATGATCGGGAGGTCGCTGGCCTCGGCGACGGCGTCGAAGTGGGCCAGCACACCGGACTGGGTGGGTTTGTTGTAGTACGGGGTGACGACCAGCTGCGCGTGCGCCCCTGCGCGCTCGGCGCGCCGGGCCATCTCGACGGAGTGCGAGGTGTGGTTCGTCCCGGTGCCGGCGATCACGCGTGCCCTGTCCCCCACCGCCTCGGCGACGACCCGGTAGAGGTCCTCCTTCTCGGAGTCCTCCAGCGTGGACGTCTCTCCCGTGGTGCCCGACACGACCAGACCGTCGCACCCCTCGTCCACCAGCTTCGTCGCGAGCGCGGCTGTCGCATCGAGGTCGACGGCCCCGTCCGCGGTGAAGGGGGTGACCATGGCGGTCACGAGGGAACCGAAGGGGAGGATGCGCGAGGGGGTGTCAGCCATGGGGGAAACGTTACCCGTTCCCACGGCGACCCGGGGGGACCGACGGCGGGGCCCGGCACCGTACAGGAGGCGTGTCGGCGCCTGTGGGACCATGGCTGGATGCAGACGAAACCCGTCCCGCGGCGGCTGACCGGGATCGACGCGGCCCGCGGGGTGGCCCTCTTCGGGATGATGAGTACGCACATCCTCCCCCTCTACGTGCCGGGGACCGTCGAGGCCACCGGGACTGCGTTGATCTTCTCCGGTCGCGCCTCGGGACTGTTCGCCGTCGTCGCGGGGATAGGCCTCGCACTCCTGACCGGGGGCCGATCGCCGCACCGGGAGCGCATTCTCTCCGCGGATCGGCACGGTATCGCCGTGCGCGCCGTGATCATCGCCCTGATCGGTCTGGTCCTCGGAGGGGTCGAGACGAACATCGCGATCATCCTGTTCCACTACGGAGTCCTGTTCCTCGTGGCGCTGCCTTTCGTCGGGCTGCGACCCCGGGCGCTCGCCGCCTGGGCCGTCGGGTGGCTGCTCCTGGCTCCGGTCGCCGCGTACCTCCTGCGTCCGGTGGCCGGCGCGGTCGAGCCGGCGTCGCTCGGCGGCAACCCGGTCTTCGAACACTTCCTCGTTCCGCAGACCCTGGCCGCCGACATCCTCCTGACGGGCTACTACCCGGTGGTGCAGTGGCTCGGGTTCATCCTCGTCGGGATGGTGATCGGCCGGCTGGACCTGTCACGGCTCGGCGTGCAGCTGAGTCTCCTCGGCGCCGGGGTGGTCGCCGCCGTCGCTGCCAGGCTCGTCAGCGCGCAGTTGCTCGGTCCGGGAGGCGGGCTCGCCGCGCTCCTCGCGACTCCCGACGGGAGCCGCTACCCGCTCAAGGCGATGCTCGACGTCGGGCTGGCGGGCGTGGACCAGTCGGGCTCGTGGTGGTGGCTGGCGGTCGGCGCTCCCCACTCGGGCACTTCCTTCGACCTGGTGCACGTCGCCGGTTCCGCAGCCGCTGTCGTCGGCGCCTGCCTCCTGGTGACGCGACGGTTTCCCCAGGCACTGCTCCCCCTGTCCGCGCCGGGTGCCATGACGCTGACGCTCTACAGCCTGCACATCTGCGTCATGAGCTGGGCGGACCAGTTGGATCCGCTTCCGGAGCCGATGCAGCTGCTCTGGCTGCAGGTGCTGGCCGCCGTCGTCATCGGCGTCCTGTTCCAGCGGATACACTCCCGCGGGCCCCTGGAACTCCTCACCGCGGGCGCTGCGAACGCGGCCCGCGAGGGCCGGTCCGAGGCGCGGCGCTGAGCCCGCCTAGCTCGGCGACCCTGCCCCGGCCTGGCGATGGAGCTTCGCGGCGTCCCGCATGGCCCGGCGCGCCCGTTTCCGGTCCCCCGCGGCGTCATAGGCGCAAGAGAGCCTGAACCAGCTTCGCCAGTTCCCCGGGTCGGCCTCGACCTCGGCCTGGTACGAAGGGAAGGCCTCGTCCGCGGCCGAGCGGACGATGCGCCCGGCGGGAGTCCTCGGCAGGTCGTCGACCGGCAGCCCGCCCTCGGCGTCGAGTTCACGGGCCATGCGCTGCGTCTGCGCACCGAAGAGCAGTTCCCGCAGAAGCGCCCACGCCCCGATGCAGGGCAGCAGGAGGTATCCGGCACCGATCGCCTTCGCGACGGGTTCCGGGTCCCCGAGCAGCAGGAAGCTGCGCTGGAAGGCCACGACGAGCCAGAAGACGAGGAGCGCCGTCACGAGCAGGACGCCGAGCTTGACCCGGTGCTCGCGGTAGAACCCGAGCATCAGCCGCGCCCGCCGGCCTGCAGGTCCAGGTAGCCGTCGAGTCCGACGGTCAGTCCCGGGTGCTGCGCCACGGACCTGATGCCGAGCAGGACGCCCGGCATGAAGGAGGCCCGATCGAAGGAGTCGTGACGGATGGTCAGCTGCTCCCCCGGGCTGCCGAGCAGCACCTCCTGGTGCGCCGTCAGCCCTCGCAGTCGGACGGAGTGGACGGGCACGCCGTCGACGTCCGCACCACGCGCGCCGGCGAGCAGGTCCCGGGTGGCATCCGGGGCCTGCGCGACGCCGGCGGCCGCACGTGCCGCCGCGACGAGGTGCGCCGTCCGGACGGCCGTGCCCGAGGGGGCGTCGACCTTGTCGGGGTGGTGCAGTTCGATGATCTCGACGGACTCGAAGTACCGGGCCGCAGATGCGGCGAAGGCCGTCGCGAGGACCGAGCCGAGCGCGAAGTTCGGCGCGATCAGCACGCCTGTCCCCGGGTGCCGGGACAGCAGGTCGTCCAGGCGGTCTAGCCGGTCGGCCGACCAGCCGGTCGTGCCGACGACGGCGTGCATGCCGTGCTCGACGGCGAAGCTCACGTTGTCGAAGGTCGAACCGGGAACGGTCAGGTCCACGACCACGCGCGCACCGGCGGAGACCAGCGACTCGAGCGGGTCGGTCCTGCCGCACGCCGCGACCAGGTCGAGATCCGCGGCCGCCTCGACGGCCCGGACCGCTTCCGCGCCCATCCGCCCGCGGGCGCCCAGCACGGCAACGGGCAGGAGTTCAGTCATGCGGCCAAGCCTACTGTTCCGTCCCTGCGCCGACCCATTCGACGGAGCCGTCGGTGAAGAACTGCTCCTTCCAGATGGGCACGCGTTCCTTGACCAGGTCCACGAGGTCGGAGCACGCCCTGAACGCCTCCCCGCGGTGGGCGGCCCCCACGGCGGCGACCAGAGCCTGGTCCCCGATGGCGAGCGGCCCGATGCGGTGGGCCACCCAGATGCGGACGCCGTCGTGCCGGGAGGCGATCTCCTCGGCCACCTCGCGGATGATGCGCTCGGCGCTCGGGTGGGCCGAGTAGCTCAGCGACGTGACGTCGCGTCCGCCGTCGTGGTCCCGCACCACCCCGCTGAAGCCGACGATGGCTCCGCAGTGCGGAGAATCCACACCCGCGTGCGCCTCCTCGGGCGTGATGGGGCGTTCGGCTACGGCTGCGTGAACGACGTCACCGGTGGTCATTGCGGCCCTCCAGTTGGGAACAGATGTGGTCGATGAGAGGAGACAGGACGGCCAGTCCGTCACGGACACCACCGGGCGATCCCGGGAGATTGATCACGAACGTCGATCCCGCCGTCCCCGCGAGTCCGCGACTGAGCACGGCCGTCGGGACCGCGTCCGAACCGGCCCTGCGCACCGCCTCCATGACGCCGGGCAGGCTGCGCGTGAGGTAGGGGGCGGTCTGCTCCGGGGTCGCATCGTCCGGGCTGAGCCCCGTGCCGCCGCTGGTGATGAGGACGGCAGGGCGTGCTTCGAGCGCGGCGCCGATCGCAGAACCCACGGCGTCCCCGTCGGGCACCACGACCGCATCCGCCACGGCGAAACCGTGCCGGTAGAGCCAGTCGGCGACGGCGGGGCCACACTCGTCCTCGTAGGCGCCGGCTGCCGCGCGGGTGGAGGCTATGACCACTGCTGCGGTGCGGAGGGATGTCATAGGGTCCAGTCTCCACTCTTGCCGCCGGATTTCGACAGCACGCGCATTCCCGTGATCGTCGCGTGCTTGTCCACGGCCTTGATCATGTCGTAGAGCGTCAGGGCGGCGACCGACGCGGCGGTCAGCGCCTCCATCTCGACGCCGGTGAGGGCGGTGGTCCTCACGAGGGCGACGATGCGAACGCGCCCGCCGTCGGGTTCGAGGTCCACGGTCACCTTCGACAGCGGCAGTGGGTGGCACAGCGGGATCAGGGTCGACGTCTGCTTCGCGGCCATGATCCCGGCGATCCGGGCGACGGCGAACGCGTCACCCTTCGGCAGGTCCCCCTCGGCGATGAGCGCGACGACCTCGGGCGTCGTCTCCAGGGTCGCCTCGGCGACGGCCTCGCGCGTCGTCGCCTGCTTACCGGACACATCGACCATGTGGGCCGTGCCGTCCGCGCGGACATGTGACAGTCCGTCGGCGTGCGGGGGGTGTGAAGTCATGATGGCTCTCTCTCTGCTGGAGCGGACGGACCGGCGCTGTCCTCGGTCACGAGGACATCCTCGACGGCGAAGGGATCAGTGGGTGCGGGCCCGATGATCGTGACGTCGACGTCCAGTCCTGCCTGCAGGATCGAGACGCCTTCGGGGAGGTGGACGAGGCAGTTGGACGCTGCCAGGGCGTGCAGGAGATGGGAGTCGGGGCCTCCCACGAGGGACACTGCGCCGTTGCTGTACAGCCCGCGCCGCACCTGGTGCTTCGCCTCCGGGCTGCGGACCTCCTCGACGAGCGCTGCGCGGACCACCAGGCGCGGGGCCGGCGCGCCCGTCACCTGATGGAGGGCCGGGCGCAGGAACATCTCGAAGGAGACGAAGGCGCTGACCGGATTACCGGGGAACCCCAGGAAAGGGACACCGGAGATGGTGCCGTGGGCCTGTGGGCCGCCCGGCTGCATCGCGACGGACGAGAACTCGACGCTGCTTCCGGCCAGAGCCTGCTTCACCACCTCGTAGGCGCCCTGGCTGATGCCGCCGGTGCTCAGCACGAGGTTGGTGCTGCCTGCCCTGACGGCACCGAGGGCCTCCCTGAGCACGGCGGGATCGTCGCCGAGGAGGCGATGACGGGAGACGTCTGCCCCCGCGTCGCGCAACGCTGCCTCGAGCAGGGTGGTGTTGGCGTCGTAGATGGTGCCCGGGGCGAGCGGCGCGCCCGGCTCGGCGACCTCGTCACCGGTCGAGAGCAGGAGCACCCGGAAGCGTGGGCGCACCCCGACCCTCCCGACACCGCAGGCCGCGAGCAACCCCAGCTGCGCCGGACCGAGCACCGTGCCCGCCCGCAGCGCGACCGTGCCTGCACCGATGTCGCTCCCCGAGCGGCGGACGAACTGCCCGGTCCCGATATCGCGCGGCAACCGCACGGTGACCTCGCCCCGCGCCCTGTCCGCGGTGGAGTGGAACTGCGGCGGATCCGCGCGCTCGATGGGTACGACGGCGACGGCGCCCGGAGGCAGCATCGCTCCGGTCATGATCGGAGCGGCCGTCCCGGCTTCGAGCAGGGAGGGCACGGATCCGGCGGGGATCGCGTCGACGACGACGAGGTCCCCGCTGCCGTCGAGGTCCTCGGCGTGCACGGCGTACCCGTCCATCTGCGAGTTGTCGAACGGTGGAAGGCTGACCGGCGCGCGGACGTCCTCCGCGAGCGTCCGGCCGAACGCCTCGGCGAGTGTGAGGTCCTCTGCCTGGGTGCTGTCATAGCCGCTGCTCCAGCGCAGGAGCCCCGCGACGGCTGCCTGGTGCTCCGCGACGGTTCTTCTCATGACTGCCTCTCACGTCTCTGCCGGTGTCCTGCGCGTCATGGGTACCGCGCGCAGCGCCCCGTGCGGGCCCAGCGGACGGTGTCCGCGCACGGTTCCACCGTCCGCGGGACCCGACGGCGGGCGGTCTAGGTCACCGTGAACGTTACCGTGTGCAGGCCCTCGGCGCCGTCAGGCGCCGGGGCGACGAAGGCATCGGACTGCACATCGCCGTCCGTGTCGATCGCACGCGCCTGAACCGTGTGCGGACCGGCTTCCATCGTCAGGGTGGCGCTGTACTGGCACCACGTGTCGGCCGAGATCGGACGGGCGAGATCCGTGGTCCGCCAGGCTCCGCCGTCGACCCTGACCTCGACCGACGCCACTCCGCGGTGCTGCGCCCAGGCGACACCGGCGACGATGACGCCACCCGCGGGGACACTCGCGTTGGTGCGCGGCAGGTCCACCCGGCACGACGTCTTGACGGGGCCGCGCTCGGACCAGCCCCGCGTGGACCAGTACGCCCTGTCGTCGGCGAATCGCGTCACCTTCAGTTCGGTGACCCATTTCGTCGCCGACACGAAGCCGTAGAGCCCGGGGACGACGAGGCGTACGGGGAAACCGTGCTCGACCGGCAGCGGTTCTCCGTTCATCCCCACGGCGAGCAGCGCATCCCGCCCGTCGGTGAGTGCTTCCAGCGGTGTCCCGGCGGTGAACCCGTCCGCGCTACGGGAGAGGACCATGTCCGCTCCCGCCCGGACACCTGCGCGGGTGAGGAGCTCCCGGACGGGAAGGCCGAGCCAGCGGGCGTTGCCGGTGAGGTTGCCGCCGACCGTGTTGGACACGCAGGCCAGCGTGACGTAACGCTCGATCAGGGGCGATGCCAGGAGTTCGTCGAAGGTGATCTCGATCTCACGATCGACGAGTCCGGTGATCCTCAGCGACCACCGGGAGGCGTCCACGACGGGAACCACGAGTGCGGTGTCGATCCGGTAGAAGTCCTCGGATGCCGTGACCAGATCGCTGATGCCCTCGATGCCGAGATCCGCACCCTCGGGGAGGAAGGAGCCCTGGGGTGGAGGCGAGGAGGGCCCGGCGGCCGAGGGAAGGGTGATCGCGGAACGCTGCCGGGTGATGGCGGACTGGGACGATCGCACGCCCGCTGCGGCGGCACCCGTCGCTGCTGCCACGACGGCAGCCCCTCCCGCGCCCTGCAGGAAGCGGCGCCGGGCAGGGGACGCGGCGTGGAGGGCGTCGGGGGCGCTTCCGGCCCAGGCCCGGAGTGCGCGCACGAGCGCGTCGAGCACGAGGATCGCGACCAGCGCTGCGACGGCGGGAGCGACGAACGAGACGAGGGACGACTGCGCGCGCGAGCCGACGGCGACGGCGCCGAGGACGCCGAAGCCGGCCACGATCGCCCGTCCGGCGAAGGCGTGCCGGTAGGCGAGCACTCCGGCAGCGAGAGCGATGACGGTGATGAGGACAGCCATCGTCCCCAGGAAGACCGCCTTGTCCGCGGTGCCGAAGACGGCGATGGCCCAGTCCTTGATGCCGGGTGGCAGGAGGTCGATCACCGCTGAACCGACGGCACTGACCGGCGTGACGGACGGGCTCAAAGCAGCCGCTGTGAGCTCTCCCCCGATGACCCCGAGCCCGACCGCCAGGGCGCCACAGACCGCCGCCCACGTGCGCCGTGTCACCATGCCCGCCTTCCGTCGCGTCCCTGAAGCCCTGATCCTGCCGGGCGGGTCAACCATTACACGACCACCCTCGCGTGCTTGTTCCCCGGGCCGGCCTATCCTGACGCATCCCGCCCCTACCCGACCCGAGCGGTGTTCGGAAGAGGCGCCGCCCCCGCCGACCCGGTTCGGGTGGGCACCGCGAAGGGCGTACCCTCGTTCCATGGGAATCCAACTGGGAATGCCGGGCTCCGCCCGCCAGGCCGCGGCTTTGGGTCTCCTGGACACCCATGGCAGGCAGGCCACCGACATGCGCCTGTCACTGACCGACAAGTGCAATCTGCGCTGCACCTACTGCATGCCCGCGGAGGGGCTGAACTGGCTGCAGAAGGATCAGGTCCTCTCCCGCGAGGAGATCGTTCGCCTGGTCCGCATCGGCGTCGACATGCTCGGTGTCCGTGAACTGCGCCTCACGGGCGGAGAACCACTGGTGCGGGCGGACCTGCTCGAGATCATCAGGGACATCCGGGCGAATCACCCCGATCTGCCCATCTCGATGACGACCAATGCGCTCGGTCTCGACCGCCGCGCCGTCCAGTTGAAGGAGGCCGGCCTGACCCGCATCAACGTCTCGATGGACTCGCTGCATCCCGACACCTTCGCCCAGCTGACGAGGCGGCCGTTCCTCGACCGGGTCCTCAGGGGCATCGAGGCTGCGGCGGACGCAGGACTCGGGCTCGTGAAGATCAACGCCGTGCTGATGCGCGGCATCAACGACCACGAGGCGCCCGATCTCGTGGAATGGGCCGTGGCCCGCGGGTTCGAGTTGCGCTTCATCGAGCAGATGCCCCTGGACGCCGATCACGGCTGGACGAAGGAGGGCATGGTCACGGCCGCGGAGATGCGTGCCCTGGTCGAGACCCGCTTCATCCTCACACCCGATCCCCGCACCCGCGACGGCGCCCCCGCCGAACGGTGGGAGGTGCGCGCCAAGGACGCCCCCGACGTCGTCCTCGGCACCGTGGGCATCATCGCCTCCGTCACGGAGCCGTTCTGCGCCGATTGCCGTCGCACCCGCGTCACCGCCGAGGGCAAGGTCATGAGTTGCCTCTTCTCCCGCGAGGAGACGGACCTGCGCGGTCTCCTGCGGTCCGAGGCGGACGACGACTCGGTCGCGGAGCGCTGGCGCGAGGCCATGTGGCTGAAGCCGAAGGCTCACGGCATGGATCGGACGGGCCTCGGCACCGACGGATTCGTGCAGCCGGACCGATCCATGAGTGCCATCGGTGGCTGACGTGCTGGTGAGGTTCTTCGGGGCGGCCAAGGCCGCCACCGGCGTCGACGAGGAACGCGTCGCTGCCGGACGTCCGCTCGCCGCCGTCCTCGACGAGCTCCGCTCCCGACCCGCGGCACCGGGCGCGCCCACGCTGGCCAAGGTCCTCGACCGCAGCAGCTTCCTGCTGAACGAGGTCTCCCTGCGGGACCAGGCGACCCTGCTCCGCGACGACGACGTCCTCGATATCCTCCCGCCTTTCGCGGGCGGGTAGCCGGTTCCCCGGGGACATCCTCCCGCCCTTCGCGGGCGGGTAGCGGCTCCCCGCGGGCGGGCCGTCCTAGCGGGCGAAGTCCGCTTCCGTGTCGAAGGGTCCGACGACGACCGTCGTACGCGGAGCCGCAGCCAGTTCCTGCGCCAGCGACTGGACGTCCTCCGCGGTGACGGACCGGATCCGGTCCAGGGATGCGTCCATGTCGACGAACTGCCCCGAGACGAGTTCCGAGCGCCCGAGCCGGGACATGCGGGAGCTGCTGTCCTCGAGCGCCATCACCAGGCCGCCGGACAGCTGGCCGACCGCCTTGCGCAGCTCCTCGGCGTCGATCCCGTGGGTTGCCAGCCTGTCCAGCTCCGCTCCCAGCAGCTCGATGACCTGACCCGTCTTGGCGGGCGAGCAGCCGGCGTACATCCCGAAGTAGCCCGCATCGGCGTAGGCCGCTGAGAACGAGTAGGTGGAGTACACCAGGCCGCGCTTCTCCCGGATCTCCTGGAACAGCCGCGAGGACATGCCACCACCCAGCACCGCGTTCAGGACGCTCATGGCGAACCTGCGCTCGTCCGTCGCGGTGAGGGACGGGCAGCCGATGAGGATGTTCGACTGCTCGACAGCACGGCGGATCACGTGGACGCCCGCCTCGCCCTGCACCGGGGCCTGGGTGGCCGACCGGCGCGCCACGGGCAGGGCGCCGTCCCGGAGCTCCCAGCCTGCGGATTCGAGGGCTTCCTGTACGAGCCGGCAGACGACGTCGTGGTCCAACCCGCCCGCGGCCGTGACGACCAGCTCTCCCGGCGTGTAGTACCGGCGGTAGTGCGCGAGGACGGACTCCCGGGGCACGGCCCGGATCGCCTCGGGCGTGCCACCGATGGGCCGGCCGAGCGGGTGGTCGCCCAGGACCAGCTCGACGAATCTCTCATGGGCCACATCCGCGGGGTCGTCGCTGTCCATGGCGATCTCCTCCAGGATCACATCGCGTTCCTGCTCGAGCTCCTCGGGATCCAGGACGGCGGAGGTGACCATGTCGGCGATGACGTCGATCGCCATCGGCAGGTCCGAATCGAGGACCCGCGCGTAGTAGCAGGTGTTCTCCTTGGCCGTCGCCGCGTTGGACTCACCGCCCACCTCGTCGAACGCCGAGGCGATGTCCATCGCGCTGCGGCGCTCCGTGCCCTTGAACAGCAGGTGCTCGAGGAAGTGCGTCGACCCGTGCTGTCCCTCGGCCTCGTCCCGCGACCCGACGCCGACCCAGAAGCCGATCGTGGCCGACCGTTGCCCCGGCATCGCCTCGGTGAGCACGCGGACTCCCCCGGGCAGGACACTGCGCCGTACGACATTGCCTCCGGGATCGCCCGCCACGAAAGTCGGGTCGGGACCGTCGCCACCGGGCAGGGGCGTCGGCAGCAGGGGCAGGGACACTACGGAGGACAGGGGCATCCTGATCTTTCTGGTGGTTCGGGAAAGGCAGACGGCCCCGGCGCCGACCGATTCGATCGGTACGCGCCGGGGCCGCAGGTGCTCAGGACGAGCGGGGTGACTGCTTATGCGTCGTCGCCCTCGGAGACCGCGGGCAGCTCGATGCCGGCGTCCTCGGACGCGTCGTCCGACTGGTCGTCGGCGACGACGGGCGAGAGGGACAGCTTTCCACGGTCGTCGATCTTCGTGATCTCGACCTGGACCTTCTGGCCCACGGACACGACCTCGTCGACGTTGTCGACGCGCTTGCCTCCGGCGAGCTTGCGCAGCTCGGAGATGTGCAGCAGGCCGTCCTTGCCGGGGGTGAGCGAGACGAAGGCGCCGAAGGTCGTGGTCTTGACGACCGTGCCCAGGTAGCGCTCACCGATCTCGGGGACCTGCGGGTTGGCGATCGCGTTCACCGCGGCGCGTGCGGCTTCCGCCGACTCGCCGTTCGTGGCCCCGATGAGCACCGTGCCGTCGTCCTCGATCGAGATGTCGGCCCCGGTGTCCTCCTGGATCTGGTTGATCATCTTGCCCTTGGGGCCGATGACCTCGCCGATCTTGTCCACCGGGATCTTGACCGAGATGATGCGCGGCGCGAACTCGGAGAGCTCGTCCGGGGTGTCGATCGCGGCCTGCAGCACGCCCAGGATGTGCAGGCGGGCTTCGCGTGCCTGCTTCAGCGCGGCGGCCAGGACCGAGGCGGGGATGCCGTCGAGCTTGGTGTCGAGCTGGATCGCCGTGACGAACTCGGCCGTTCCGGCGACCTTGAAGTCCATGTCGCCGAATGCGTCCTCGGCGCCCAGGATGTCGGTCAGCGCAGCGTAGCGCGTCTGGCCGTCGACGACGTCGGACACGAGGCCCATGGCGATACCGGCGACCGGTGCACGCAGGGGCACACCGGCGTTGAGCAGCGACAGCGTCGAGGCGCAGACCGAGCCCATCGACGTGGAGCCGTTCGAGCTGAGGGCCTCCGACACCTGGCGGATCGCGTAGGGGAACTCCTCGCGGGTGGGCAGGACGGGCACGAGTGCCCGCTCGGCCAGCGCCCCGTGGCCGATCTCGCGGCGCTTCGGCGAACCGACGCGTCCGGTCTCACCGGTGGAGTAGGGCGGGAAGTTGTAGTTGTGCATGTAGCGCTTGCGCGTGACGGGCGACAGCGAATCGATCTGCTGCTCCATCTTGAGCATGTTGAGCGTGGTGACGCCCAGGATCTGGGTCTCCCCGCGCTCGAAGATCGCCGATCCGTGGACGCGCGGCAGGACCTCGACCTCGGCGGTGAGCTTGCGGATGTCGCTCAGGCCGCGGCCGTCGATGCGGACCTGGTCCTTGAGGATGCGCTGGCGCACGACGGCCTTGGTGAGTGAGCGGAAGGCTGCGGACAATTCCTTCTCGCGTCCCTCGAACTGGCCACCCAGTGCGTCCATGAGCTCGGCCTTCAAGGCGTCGGAGGCGCTCTCGCGCTCCTGCTTGTCGGCGATCTGGAAGACCTGGGCGAGCTTGTCCGAGCCGGCCGATTCGACGGCGGAGTAGACGTCGTCCTGGTAGTCGAGGAACACGGGGAACTCGACGGTGGGCTTCGCCGCGCGCGAGGCGAGATCCGCCTGCGCCTCGCAGAGCGCGCGGATGAAGGGCTTCGCGGCCTCGAGGCCGTCGGCGACGATTTCCTCGGTCGGGGCGGTGGCGCCGTTCTCCTTGATGAGGGTCCACGAGTTGTCGGTGGCTTCCGCCTCGACCATCATGATGGCGACGTCGTCACCGGCGATGCGGCCGGCGACGACCATGTCGAAGACCGAGTTCTCGAGCTCGGAGTGCTTCGGGAAGGCGATCCACTGATCGTTGCCGCTGCCGTCGGAGACGAGGGCAACGCGGACGCCGCCGATCGGGCCCGAGAAGGGCAGGCCGGAGAGCTGGGTGGACATCGAGGCCGCGTTGATGGCGACGACGTCGTAGCGGACGTCCGGGTTGATCGCGAGGATGGTCACGACGACCTGGACCTCGTTGCGCAGGCCCTTGACGAAGGCCGGACGCAGCGGGCGGTCCATCAGGCGGCAGGCCAGGATGGCCTCCGTGGAGGGGCGGCCCTCGCGACGGAAGAACGAGCCCGGGATGCGACCCGCGGCGTACATACGCTCCTCGACGTCGACCGTCAGCGGGAAGAAGTCGAAACCTTCACGCGGGTGCTTGCCGGCCGTCGTGGCCGAGAGCAGTGCGGTGTCCTCGTCGATGTAGACCATGGCGGACCCTGCGGCCTGCTGGGCGACGCGCCCGGTCTCGAAGCGGACGGTGCGTGTTCCGAAGCGACCGTTGTCGATCACTGCTTCGGCGAACTGAATTTCGGGACCCTCCAAGAGAGTCACCTCCGTTTCCTGGTATCGGAGGCGACCGGCACCCGTCGTGGTTCCGTCCCTCATGGACGATCCACAGCACCCGGTCTTCGATCGAGATCCACGGAACCACCCGAGGGTGCTCCGGAGATCACTACCGAGGACCGCGAATGCGCGGTACCGGTCGACTCCTGTTCTGCAATGGGTACTTCTATGGTGTCAGTCGGTGCTGATCCTGCTGGTGTTGCTGGTCCTGCGTCGGGCCGGTCGGGCCCTCAGCAAGAAGGCGGCTTCCTCTCCCGTGGAGTGGATGCCGCCTTCCGATGCTGTCTATCGACGCAGACCCAGGCGCTCGATGAGCGACCGGTAGCGCGTGATGTCGGTGTCCCGCAGGTAGTCCAGCAGGCGACGGCGGCGACCGACCAGAAGAAGCAGGCCACGACGCGTGTGGTGGTCGTGCTTGTGCATCTTCAGGTGCTCGGTCAGGTCGAGGATACGACGGGAAAGCATCGCGATCTGCACCTCGGGTGAACCGGTGTCACCTTCAGCGAGAGCGTATTCCTTGATGATTTCCTGCTTGATGGCGGCGTCAAGGGCCACGAGTAACTCCTAGAGTTGTACCGTGAACAAGTGCTGAGCATCGCTTGCGCGACGACACAGAAAAATCCAGCCACCACGGACTGCAGCCGGATCTACTCCGAGTTTAGCGTCTGGGCCGTTGTTCTGTCGAAAGCAGCCCGCGCGCCTGCTCGACGTCGATCTTCATCTGCTCGATGAGCGCCGCCGGTCCCCTGTACGCGACCTGTCCGCGAAGCCGCTCGACGAACTCGACGACGACCGCCTGCCCGTACAGGTCGAAGTCCTGCACGCGCTCGGGCGGACGGTTGATCACGTGCGCCTCCACCTGCCGGTCGACGCCCTCGAAGGTGGGGTTCGAACCGACCGAGATCGCCGCGGGCCACCGCGTCCCGGACTCGTCGACGAGCCACCCTGCGTAGATGCCGTCGGCAGGGATGAAGCCCTGCGACGACGCCGCGAGGTTAGCCGTCGGGTAGCCGAGCTCCCGGCCGCGCGCCGCGCCGTGCACCACCTGCCCCCGCATGCGGTGATGGCGGCCGAGCACACGCGCGGCAGTACCGACGTCTCCTGCTTCGAGGGCTTCACGGACCCAGGTGGAGGAGCACCGGCGGTCGCCGTCGGCGTCCGTCGCGTCCTTCGGGTAGCTCGCACCGAAGTCGTCGATCGCGATGACCTCGAAGCCGAGCTTCCGGCCCAGCTCGCGCATGGTGTCGATATCACCGCTGTTGCCGCGGCCGAAGCGGACGTCGTGGCCGATCACCACGGCCTTCGCGCCGAGTGCCCGCACGAAGACCCGTTCGACGAACTCCTCGGGTGAATTGGCGGCCAGGTCCAGGGTGTAGTGCATCATCAGGAGCCCGTCGATGCCGGTACCGAGGAGCGTCTCCACGCGGTCCTCGAGACCCATGATGAGCTCGGGTGCCGCATCGGGTCGGTGCACCTGCGCGGGGTGCGGGTCGAAGGACACGACGACGGCGGCGGCGGCTCGCTCGTGAGCCGCTTCGAGGACCTGCTGCAGGACCCGCTGGTGGCCGAGGTGGACGCCGTCGAAGTTGCCGAGGGTCAGGACGGAGGGCCCGAAATCCGCAGGCACGTCATCCAGGTCTCTCCAGTAGAGCACGCATCTCCTTCGCGATTCGGTCGATCCCCGCGGGCTCCGAAGTCGGCCGGCGGGCTGATCGCCGCTCCTATTATGGCCGAAAGCCCGGCGCCCGATGGTATCGGCCGGATGGGTGACACGACTCCCGCGAGCTGTACCGTCCCTCCGGATCCCGGCGCCGAGCTGACAGC
>JASLAA010000198.1 GCA_030147325.1 Arthrobacter sp.
GTTCCTTCCTCCCAGCGCGTCGCGTTGATCGTCGAGGACGATCCGGACATCCGGGAGTTGCTCTCGAACACTCTTCGCATGAGCGGTTTCACGATCCTCGAGGCGGCCTCGGGGTCCGACGGCCTGGCCGCGGTGAAGGAACACGACCCCGATCTGATCACGCTCGACCTCAACCTGCCCGACCTCGACGGCGTCGAGGTGTGCCGGCAGTGCCGCGCCATCAGCGACGCCTACATCGTGATGGTGACCGCCCGACAGGAGGAGATCGACCGGCTCGTCGGACTCGAGATCGGGGCGGACGACTTCATCGGGAAACCCTTCAGCCCCCGGGAGCTCTCCGCGCGCGTATCCGCGATGTTCCGCCGTCCCCGTACCGGTCCGGCGGCAGCCGCGGCCGACGCTCAGGAAGGCGATGACCTGCTACGCCACGACGATCTCGTCGTCGACGCAGCGGGACGGATGGTGACCCTGGACGGTCACGAGCTCGCCCTGACCCGCATCGAGTTCGACCTGCTGGAAACCCTGCTCAGCGGTTCCCAGCGGGTGTGGACCCGCGAGGCACTGCTCGACCGCGTCTGGGGCGACGGCTGGAGCCAGGACCATCATCTGGTGGAGGTGCACATCCGGAATCTGCGGAAGAAGCTCGGTGAGGACACGAGCAACCCGCGGTTCATCCGGACCGTGCGCGGCGTGGGATACCGGATGATGCCGCGCGAGCCCCAGGGCTGACGCGGTGCTGCCGGGCGGGCGGCGCCCAGGGTCGTCTCCGGGTGGAAGACTGGACACGTGGCACATCTCGACGTATCCGGCATCGACTACTTCCTCTCCGACGGCAGGCAACTGCTCAACGGGGTGGCCTTCAAGGTGGGCGACGGCCATAAGACCGCACTCATAGGACCCAACGGGACCGGCAAGACGACCCTCCTGCGCATCATCTCCGGGGACCTGTCTCCCGACGAAGGGTCCGTGGGACGCTCGGGCACCATGGGGATCATGCGGCAGTTCGTGGGCCAGGTGCGCGACGACACCACGGTGCGCGACCTCCTGGTCTCGGCTGCGCCACCCGTGCTCGCTGCAGCGGCCACACGCATCGACGACGCCGAGCTGGCCATGATGGAGGCCGACGACGAGCCGACCCAGATGGCGTATGCGCAGGCCATCGCGGACTGGGGCGATGCGGGCGGCTACGAGCTGGAGACCACGTGGGACGAGGTGACCATGGCCGCCCTCGGCATCCCCTTCGACCGTGCGCAGTACCGGGCGGCGTCGTCGCTCTCGGGTGGCGAGCAGAAGCGGCTCGTCCTGGAGGCACTGTTCTCGGGCCCCGACGACCTCCTGCTGCTCGACGAACCCGACAACTACCTCGACGTGCCCGGCAAGCGCTGGCTCGAGGCGAAGCTGCGGGGCTCGAAGAAGTCCGTGCTGTTCGTCAGCCATGACCGGGAGCTGCTCGCCAATGCCGCGACGCGCATCGTCACGCTCGAACCCGGTGTGCTCGGGGCGTCGTCCTGGACCCATGGCGGCGGTTTCGAGACGTATCTGAAGGCCCGGGAGGACCGTAATGCCCGGTTCGAGGAGCTCCGTAAGCGCTGGGACGAGGAGCACGTCAAGCTCAAGGAACTCGTCAACATGTACAAGAACAAGGCGGCATTCCGCTCCGACATGGCCAACCGGTACCACGCGGCGCAGACCCGGCTCGCGAAATTCCTCGAGGTGGGGCCGCCCGAGGCGATCCCGCTCGAACAGAACGTCACCATGCGGCTGCAGGGGGGACGGACGGCGAAGCGCGCCGTCGTGGCCCAGAAGCTCGAGCTCACGGGTCTCATGAAACCCTTCAGCACGGAGGTCTGGTTCGGCGATCGCGTGGGCGTGCTGGGGTCCAACGGTTCGGGGAAGTCGCACTTCCTGCGGCTGCTCGCCGGAGGCGGCTCGGATCCGGACAAGGAACATCTGCCGGTCTCCGACGTCGACATCGCGTCGGTCCCGCACGAGGGGACGGTCAAGCTGGGTGCGCGCATCCGCCCCGGCTTCTTCGCCCAGACGCACTCGCGCCCCGATCTTCTCGGCCGGACCCTGGTGGACATCCTGCATCGCGGCGACGAGCACCGGTCCGGTCTGGGCCGGGAAGCGGCCTCCGCCGTGCTCGACCGCTACGGGTTGGCGCCGCAGGCGGAGCAACCCTACGATGCGCTCTCCGGTGGGCAGCAGGCTCGTCTGCAGATCCTGTTGCTGGAGCTCTCGGGGGCGACCCTGCTGTTGCTCGATGAGCCCACCGACAACCTCGACCTGCATTCTGCCGAGGCACTGGAGCGGGCCATCGACGGGTTCGAGGGAACCGTCATGGCCGTCACGCACGATCGCTGGTTCGCCCGGAGCTTCGACCGGTTCCTCGTCTTCGGTTCCGACGGCAGGGTGTACGAGACGAAGGAACCGGTCTGGGACGAGAACCGGGTGGTCCGGGCCCGGTAGGCGCGGACCCAACCGCCCGGCCCCCGTCCACACGCTCTCCACAGGCTTTTCCACATTCTGTGGATAACCCCGCGGTTCCTTGATACGTCATGTCGCTCCTGTCGCCGCGCATGTTTGGTACTCGCGGTGCGCCCCGCCTAGGGTTGCACGGTGAATGCCTCCGTCCGATCCGCCATGTTCGCCACGTACACCATCTTCGGTCTGAACGGGCTCGTCTTCGCGAGCTGGGCGGCTCGGATCCCCGCGGCGTCCAGTACCCTCGGCCTCGGTTCGGGGCAGATGGGCGCACTCCTGCTCGTGGGCGCCATCGGCTCCGTCCTGTCCCTTCCCCTCGCGGGCCTCGTCGCTGCACGGTTCGGCACGGCCAACACCGTCCGGATCGGTGGGGCTGCCGCTGCCGTCGCCGCAAGTGCGGTGGCGCTGGGCCTCGTGAACGTCTCGGTGCCGGTGGTGGCCGTCGGTCTGTTCCTGTTCGGATGCGGGATCGCGCTGTGGGACGTGGGGCAGAATATCGAGGGCGCCGACGTGGAGCGCCTCGTCGGGCGGACGATCATGCCGCGCTTCCATGCCGCCTTCAGCGGAGGCGCCTTCGTGGGTGCACTCGTGGGTGCAGGGCTGTCGGCGCTCCAGGTCTCCCTGTCCGCACATCTCGTCGCCGTCGCCGTCCTCAGCCTCGCCGTGTCCCTGTGGACGCCCCGCTACTTCCTGCGTGCGGCGACGCCGGAGGTGCGCGACGACGCCCCCGGCACTGCCCGTTCCCGAGGGTTCGGGGCGTGGGGCGAACCCCGCACGCTGCTGATCGGACTGGTGGTGCTCGGAGCCGCTCTCACCGAGGGTGCGGCCAACGACTGGGTCGCGAAGGCCAGCGTCGACGGTCTCGGTACCAGTGAGAGCACGGGTGCCATCATGTTCGCGGTCTTCGTGGCGGCCATGACAGCACTCCGCTTCGTGGGCGGCCCACTGATCGATCGTTTCGGTCGGGTGCGGGTCCTGCAGGCCAGCCTCGGCGCCTCCCTCGCGGGTCTCGTCCTCTTCGTGGTGGCCCCCACCGTGCCGCTGGCCGCCGTCGGCGCCATCCTGTGGGGCGCCGGCGCGGCCCTCGGCTTCCCCATGGGGATGTCGGCTGCGGCGGACGAGCCGGAGCGGGCCGCCGCCCGGGTGTCCGTGGTCTCGACGATCGGTTACACGGCGTTCCTCGCCGGGCCACCGCTGATCGGTTTCCTGGGCGACGTGGTCGGTATCCGGACCGCCCTGCTCGCCGTCGGGGTCGCGGTTCTCGCGTCCTTCCTGGTGGCGCCGGTTGCACGCGAGCGGACTCCTGCCCCGGCCGGTCCCGTCGATTCTCCTGACGCAGGGACATTGCGGACAGCTCCTGACCAGCGACCCTAGGAACACGAGCCGGTCGGTTCTACCCTTTCTGCATGGCGATCATCGAAGCAGAGGGTCTGAAGAAGACCTATTCGTCGAAGAGCGGACCGGTCCACGCGCTCGACGGCATGAATCTCTCCGTTCCGCAGGGAACGGTCAAGGCCCTGCTGGGCCCCAACGGTGCAGGCAAGACCACCGTGGTCAAGATCCTGACCACCCTGATCCAGCCGACGGCAGGCACCGCGCACATCGACGGCATCGACGTCCTGCGGGACCCGAAGGCCGCCCGGCGGATCATCGGCGTCTCCGGCCAGTACTCGGCGGTCGACGAGAACCTCACGGGTTTCGAGAACCTCGACATGGTGGGGCGGCTCTACCACCTGGGTGCTCGCGAGTCCAGGCGCAGGGCGCAGGAGCTGATCGAGCAGTTCGAGCTCACGGAGGCGGGTAACCGGCCGGTCAAGGGGTTCTCCGGCGGCATGCGACGCCGGATCGACCTCGCCGGTGCGCTGGTCATCAATCCCAAGATCCTGTTCCTGGACGAGCCCACCACCGGCCTCGACCCGAGGAGCCGGTTGGCGCTATGGGCCATCATCAAGGACCTCGTGCGTGACGGAACCACCCTCCTGCTCACCACGCAGTACCTCGAGGAAGCCGATCAGCTCTCCGACGACATCGCGGTGATCGACGGTGGAAGGGCCATCGCCGAAGGCACGGCCGATCAGCTGAAGGCGCAGATCGGCGGACATCGAGCGGTGGTATCGCTCGTCCTCTCCTCCGATGCCGCTGCCGCCCGCGAGATCCTGGGACGGCACGGCGAGGGCGAGCCGACCGTCTCGGACGACGGTCGGAGCATCGAGGTGGCTGTGAGCGACGGTCCGCGGGCACTGCAGTACATCCTGTCCGACCTCGGTGAGAGCGGGATCAGCCTGCACGACGCCGGCATGCGGCGACCCAGCCTGGACGACGTCTTCCTGACGCTGACCGGGCGCAGGGCCGAGGACACCACCGAGCCCTCGGACACGACGACCCAGAAGGAGACGGCAGCATGAGTGTCCAGGCACGGGAGAGCCGGCAGCCCGAGAACCCGCAGGCCCGGCATCCGGGCGCGGACGCCGAGCCGCCATCGGACCTCGCCATGTGGTTCTCGGACGGCTGGACCGTCACGAAGCGGAACCTCATCAAACTCAAGCGCTCCCCGGACATGCTGGTCTTCGCGATCCTGCAGCCCATCATGTTCGTGCTGCTGTTCAGCCAGATCTACGGCGGCTCCATCCAGGTGGAGGGCAGCGACTACACCCAGTACCTGATGGCGGGGATCTTCGCCCAGACCGTGATCTTCGGGTCCACCTTCTCCGGGTCCGCCATGGCGCAGGACCTCAAGGACGGCATCATCGACCGCTTCCGCACACTCCCCATGAGCTCCTCCGCGGTGCTGATCGGCCGGACGAACAGCGACCTCGTCCTCAACACCCTGTCGGTGGTCATCATGATGCTGACGGGCCTGCTGGTCGGCTGGCGCATCAATACCTCACTCTCCGAGGCGGCTGCCGGGATAGGCCTCCTGCTGCTCTTCTCCTACGCGTTCAGCTGGGTCATGGCGCTGCTCGGCATGTCCGTGAAGTCACCCGAGGTCATCAACAACGCGTCCTTCATGATCCTGTTCCCCCTGACCTTCATCTCCAACGCGTTCGTGCTGTCCTCCACCCTTCCGGGGCCCCTGGAGACCTTCGCCAACTGGAACCCGGTCTCGGCGCTCGTGCAGGCGGTCCGTGAGCTGTTCGGGAACACAGGCACCGTGCCGGTACCCGATGCCTGGCCCATGCAGAACTCCGTGATCACGGTCGTGATCGGCACCGTGCTGATGCTGGTCGTCTTCGTTCCGCTGTGCATCCGGAAGTTCGCCTCGATCAGCAGCCGCTGACCCCGCGGGTCGTCCGAAAGACGTACAGCTCGTCGCGCAGTGATCATCCCTGGGACCGGTGACCCGGTGCCGGTCCCAGGCCTACTGTGGGTAGTGGCTCCGCGCCTGCGGGGTCCCGAACGACAGGCAAAGGACGCAGCGATGATCGAGGCACAAGCCCTCTCGAAGCGGTACGGCGCGAAGACAGCCGTGGATGCTGTCTCATTCACGGTCCAGCCCGGACGGGTGACGGGATTCCTCGGTCCGAACGGCGCCGGCAAGTCGACCACCATGCGCATGATCGTGGGACTCGACAACCCCACCAGCGGGCAGGTGACGGTCAACGGCCGTCCGTACGCGCAGCACAGGGCGCCCCTGCGGGAAGTCGGCGCCCTGCTGGACGCCAAGGCCGTCCACACCAAGCGCTCCGCCTACAACCACCTCCGCGCCATGGCGGCGACCCACGGCATCCCCAACAGCCGGGTCAAGGAGGTCATCGAACTCACAGGTCTCGGGCCGGTGGCGAAGAAGCGCGTCGGGGGCTTCTCCCTCGGCATGGGCCAGCGGCTGGGCATCGCGGCCGCCCTGCTCGGGGACCCCCACACGGTGATCCTGGACGAACCCGTCAACGGCCTGGACCCGGAGGGCGTGCAGTGGGTACGCCACCTCGCCAGGGGCCTGGCCTCGGAGGGCCGGACGGTCTTCCTGTCCTCCCACCTCATGTCGGAGATGGCGCTGACGGCTGATCACCTGATCGTCATCGGGCGCGGACGGATCATCGCCGACGCCCCCATCCAGTCGATCATCGACGGGCAGGGCAAGGCCCGGGTCCGCGTACGAGCCGACCGGCCGCAGGATCTCCTCGGCAGCCTCGCGGGGGAGGGCGTGACCTCGCAGGTGATCGAACCCGAACTGATCGAGATCACCGGAGTGGACGCCCGCCGCATCGCCGAGGTGGCGCTGCGCGAACACGTGCTCGTCTACGAGCTCACCCCGCTGCAGGTGTCCCTCGAGGACGCCTACATGCAACTGACCCAGACCGAAGTCGAGTACCACTCGCACAATCTGCCCGACGCCTCGCAGGCCCTGGCTTCCGTGGAAGGACGCTGACCATGGCAACGTCGACATCACCCGCCCCCGCCCCACAGCGGCAACACCAGCAGGACTCGGCATCGGGCGTGAACTTCGGTCGCGTGCTGAAGTCCGAATGGATCAAGGTCACCACCGTGCCCTCGACGGTCATCCTGATCGTCTCGACCGTCGTCGTCATGGTGGGCCTCGCGGCACTGTTCGCCTGGGCGATGGCCACCACGGCCCAGAGCCTCAGCAATGCGGACATCCCGGCGGAGTTCCAGCCGCCGTCCGAGGGCCCCGACAGCCCGGCCGCGCAGTCGTTGGCCGTCCCCTCGGCAGGCCTCGCGTTCGGCCAGCTGCTCATCGCCTCCCTCGCCGTGGTGCTGATCGCCTCGGAGTGGACCACCGGGATGATCCGTTCCACCATGGTCGCCGTCCCCAAGCGCATCCCTGCCCTGCTCGCGAAGGTCGTCATCGTCGCCGTCGTCGCCTTCGTCGTCGGGTTCGTCAGTGCCGTCCTGTCCTACCTCGTCGCACAGCCCATCCTGCAGCCGCAGAACCTCGATTTCGCCCTGTCCGAGGACGGCGTGATGGCGAGCGTCATCAATACGGGCACCTTCCTGGCACTCGTGGCGGTGATCTCGATGTCCATCGGAATCCTGCTCAGGAACACCGCAGGCGGAGTGGTCACAGCCGTCGGGATCTTCTTCGTGCTGCCGATCATCGTGCAACTCATCTCCGGCCTCGCCGACTGGATCCCCGACGCCGCACGGTTCCTGCCGGCCGAGGCGGGCACCCAGATGGTCGCCGTCACCACGCTGGAGGACGCCCTGACGCAGTGGCAGGGCGGGCTGGTCATGGGCGCCTGGGCCCTCGTGCTCCTCGTCATCGCACTGCTGGTGGCGAAGAAGCGTGATGTCTAGGCGCGGCCGCCTCATGAACCCCACCCATGGGTGACAGACCCTCGGTGAGGGAGACCGCGGAACGAACGGCCGCGGTCTCCTTCACCGAGCTCAACGCACGTCGGCTCGGTCCGGTCCGGCGGTTCTTCCGTGGCCGACCGCGGGCCATGGATGCCGTCGTCGTCCTCGCGTTCCTGTTCTTCAGTGTTCCCAACGCGATCCTCATGATCGTCGATCAGGGTAGCTGGCTCGGCCTCCCGGGAGTCGTCCTGGCCGCTGGGGCACTCGTCTTCCGCCGGGACCGGCCGATGCTCGTCCTCGCCTTCGTCGCACTCCTCGACCCTCCGGTCAGCCTGCTGACCGACGGAGCGGGGAGCATCGGGATCGCCACGATGTTCGCCCTCTACACCGTGGCGTCGATCCACCCCCTGCGGAGGACGCTCATCGCGGCAGGTGCGGCCGTGGTCCTCTCCGTCGGTGCCCTGTTCCTCATACCGCCCGGGATGTTCCTGGGTGCTCCCGGCATCGTCTGGCTGCTCAGCGGGTTCATCGTGATGTTCCTGGCGATCGCCGTCGGGGTCGGCATCACCGTCCGCCGCGATCGCGAGCACGAGAACGAGCTGCGCGAATGGGCCGTGCGGAATGCCGACCTGGCGTCCGCCGGTGAGCGGAACCGGATCGCGCGGGAGATGCACGACGTCGTCGCGCACTCCCTCACGGTGATGGTCGCCCTGTCCGACGGAGCAGCCGTCGTCATGAAACGGGATCCCGACCGGGCGGTCGCCGTGCTCGGCGAGCTGTCGGGCACCGGTCGGACGGCGATCGCCGACATGAGACGCGTCCTCGGCGTGCTTCGCACGGAGGCGACGACCGGATCGCTGGAGCCCCTGCCCGCCTCGAGCTCCCTGGCGCAACTCCTCGACGGCTTCCGCGCCGCGGGACTGCCGCTGCGGGTGACCACGAGCGGTCCGCGGTTGCCGGAGGATCCGGCCTTCCAGCTGACGATCTACCGGATCCTGCAGGAGTCCCTCACCAACGTCCTCAGGTACGGCAAGGGCGTTACGCTGGTGGACATCGTGATCACCAGGGCCGGGAACGACGTGTTCCTGCGCGTCGCCGATGACGGCCGCGGCGCCATGGGCCCCGCCGCCTCGCTCGGATCCGGCCAGGGCATCGCCGGGATGCGCGAGCGAGCCGCCATCTACGCGGGTTCTGTCGAGTGCGGCGACCGCCCGGCAGGCGGCTGGATCGTGGATGCCAGACTGACAGTCCCGGGCCCCGAAGGGGGCGCGGAGAATCACCGGGGGAAAGAGAAAGATGACCACGCAGCACACCGTCGCGGGTACGCGCATCAGGATTCTGCTCGCTGACGATCAACCTCTGCTGAGGATGGGTTTCCGGCTCATCCTCGAGGGGGAGGCGGACTTCGAGATCGCGGGGGAGGCGTCGACGGGCTCCGAAGCAGTCCGGCTCGCTGCCGAGCTCTCGCCCGACGTGGTGCTGATGGACGTCCGGATGCCACAGGGGGACGGCATCGAGGCGACCCGCCGGATCACCGAGTCGGGCTCGTGCTCGCGCATCATCATCCTGACCACCTTCGACCTCGACGAGTACGCGTTCGCCGGCCTGCAGGCGGGGGCCTCCGCATTCCTGCTGAAGGACGTGGCGCCGGAAGACCTCGTGCACGCGGTGCGCGTCGTCGCGAGCGGTGACGCCGTCGTCGCCCCGAGGGTCACCCAGCGACTGCTGGAGACCTACGTGAGGTCGCTGCCTCCGGCCCATGCGACCACCATGGTCCCCGACCGCCGCCTCGAGGAACTGACCCCGCGGGAGCGGGAAGTGCTGGAGGCCATCGCGGAGGGTCTCTCGAACGCGGAGCTCGCGGCCCATTTCTTCCTGTCGGAGGCCACGATCAAGACGCATGTGCGTCGTATCCTGACGAAGCTCGACCTGCGCGACCGGGTGCAGGCCGTGGTGTATGCCTACGAGAACGGCATCGTGATCCCGGGTCCCTGAGCTCGGTCGGGCCGTGATGCCGCCCATCGTCCGCGTCAGGGCAGTATCTGGTTGAATCGACGGATGAGCCCACGCACCGCCCACATCACAGATCTCGGCGCCTATGTCCAGGCGTCACCGTCGAGTTTCCATGCCTCGGCCGAGGCGGGTCGCCGGCTGGAGGTCGCCGGGTTCCGCCGTCTCGACGAGCGGGCGGCCTGGCCCGGGGGCTCCGGGAGTTTCTACGTTCTCCGCGATGGTGCGTTCATCGCCTGGACCGTGCCCTCGGATGCCGGTCCCACCACCGGTTTCCACATCCTGGGGGCCCACACGGACTCGCCGTCCTTCAAGCTCAAGCCCCGTCCCACCACGGGCAGGTACGGCTGGCTGCAGGCGGGGGTGGAGGTGTACGGCGGGCCGCTCCTGAACTCGTGGCTCGACCGGGAGCTCGCGCTCGCCGGTCGGCTCACCCTGCACGACGGTACCGAGCACCTCGTCCACACCGGGCCTTTGCTGCGCTTCCCGCAGCTCGCGATCCACCTCGACCGCGCGGTCAATGACGGCCTCGTCCTCGACAAGCAACGCCACATGAACCCCGTCTGGGGGCTGGGTGATCCGGCGGACGCGGACCTCCTCGGGCTCCTGGCGGAGGGCGCGGGGGTGGATCCGTCCGAGGTCGGGGGCTTCGACGTCGTCGTCGCCGATACGCAGGAGCCCCGGGTCTTCGGTGCCCAGCAGGAGTTCTTCGCATCGGGCCGGCTGGACAACCTCTCGTCCGTGCATGCAGGCCTTGCCGCCATGATCGATGCTGCCGGCGACGCATCAGCGGGCGGTCCCATCGCGGTCCTCGCGGGTTTCGACCACGAGGAGGTGGGTAGCGGGTCGCGTTCGGGAGCCAGTGGGCCGTTCCTCGACGACATGCTGCTGCGCATCTCCCTCGGACTGGGCGCCGGCACCGAGGAGCGCCTGCGCGCGTTCGCGTCGTCGTTCTGCGTCTCGGCCGACGCCGGGCACGCAGTGCACCCGAACTACGCGGAGCGGCATGACCCCGCGAACCTGCCCGTCCTCAACCGCGGCCCGCTCCTGAAGATCAACGCCAACCAGCGCTACACCACGGACGCCCCCGGAGCGGCCTACTGGGCGGTCCTGTGCCGGGACAGCGGAGTGCCGTACCAGGAGTTCGTCTCCAACAACGTCATGCCCTGCGGGTCCACCATCGGGCCCTTGACCGCGACGCGGCTGGGCATCCGCACCGTCGACGTCGGCATCCCGCTGCTGTCGATGCATTCGGCCCGCGAGCTGTGCGGCGTGGACGACCCGGCCTACCTTGCGGCAGTCACGAGCGCGTTCTTCCGCGGGGATCGCTGAGGCTTTCTCCACACCGAGTACGGCGCCGCCGGATCGTCCGGTAACATTGATACGTCCGTGTCACAACGGTCGGCGGTTCATACCGCGGACGGTGGCCGGACCAACGCTAAAGAACCTCCTGTTGCGGAAGGACCGCGACCGTTTAGCCCAGAGGAGGTGGGTTCACACATGCGTGCATATGAATTGATGGTCATCATCGACCCCGACGTCGAGGAACGCTCCATCGACCCAACACTCGAGAAGTTCCTGAATGTCGTGCGCAATGGCGGCGGCACCGTGGACAAGGTCGATATCTGGGGACGCAGGCGCCTCGCCTACGAGATCCAGAAGAAGACCGAAGGCATCTACGCCGTCGTCAACTTCACCGCCACCCCGGCCGTGGCGTCGGAGCTCGACCGCCAGCTGAGCCTCAACGAGACGATCATGCGTACCAAGATCATCCGTCCCGAGGAGCAGAAGGTCTCCGCCGAGTAGGTTCGGCAGACCCATCCACCCATCCCGCTCCGGCGGGAAGTGACCCAAGGAGGCACCATGGCAGGCGAGACAGTCATCACGGTGATCGGCAACCTCACCAACGACCCCGAGCTGCGGTTCACGCCGTCGGGATCGGCGGTCGCCAACTTCACCATCGCGTCCACTCCTCGTACGTTCGACCGCCAGAGCAACGACTGGAAGGACGGCGAAACGCTGTTCCTCCGTGCGTCGGTCTGGCGCGAGGCTGCGGAGAACGTCGCGGAGACCCTGACCAAGGGAACCCGCGTGGTTGCCCAGGGCCGACTGAAGTCACGGTCGTACGACACCAAAGAAGGCGAGAAGCGCACCGTCATGGAGCTCGAGGTGGACGAGATCGGTCCGTCCCTGCGCTATGCCTCTGCGAAGGTCACCCGTACCCAGCGCTCCGGCGGCGGGAACGGTGGCGGTGGAGGCGGCTTCGGCGGCAACTCCGGTGGCAACCAGGGCGGCGGCTTCGGCGGCAACTCCGGTGGCAACCAGGGCGGCGGCTTCGGCGGCGGCCAGCAGGCCAGCCAGCCGGCGGACGACCCCTGGGGCGCTCCCTCGGGTGGCAATTCGCAGGGCTGGGGCAACGGCGCCGACTCCGAGCCTCCCTTCTAGGCATCCCCAGGCAGGTGGTCCCGTTCCCGGGACCCCTGCCGCAGTTCCGCGAGGAACTGGCACCTCCCATCCCGCAGAATCGTTCTGCGGGCTCCAACAGTAAAAGGAGCACCACGATGGCTAAGGCTGAACTCCGTAAGCCCAAACCAAAGTCCAACCCCTTGAAGGCCGCTGACGTCACCGTCATCGACTACAAGGACGTAGCCCTGCTGCGTAAGTTCATTTCCGATCGCGGAAAGATCCGTGCCCGTCGCGTCACCGGTGTGACCGT
>JASLAA010000227.1 GCA_030147325.1 Arthrobacter sp.
CTCCCGTTGAACCATCTGTCCCCTCGTGAAAGGTCCCCCCTGCGCATCCTCCTGATCGGCATCGACGGCTCCGGCAAGAGCACGGCAGCACGCGAGCTCGAGCGCGCCCTCAGGGCCCGTGGTCAGGACGCCGTCGTGCACCGGGGCCCTGCCGGCCGCCGGACGATGGCCGGCTGGTGGACCCTCCTCGGGCGCGCGCCCGGCCCGCGCGGCCTCGATGCCCTCGAGACCGCTACACGCATCACCAACCTGCTGGTCAACGAGGCGCGGATGCGGAGGTACGGAGGGGTCGCGGTACTGGACCGGGGTCTGGAGTGCCAGCTGGCGCTGCGCTCCGCGCGGGACCTGCCGCGGGGCGTGGTGGTGCCCTGGCTCCTCCGCGTGCTGCCCGCTGCCGACGTCGTCGTGTTCTTCGACGTCCCCGTCGCCGTGGCCCTCGAGCGGGTGCGGCTACGGGCCACCGACGACGAGGATCCGGCGGACCTCTCGGCACTGGATGCCGGCTACCGCGGGCTGCAGGAGTTCGGGTCGTTCACGGTCCTCGACGCGTCCCGGCCGATGGGCGAGGTGCTTCAGGACCTGCTGGCGCTCGTCGACGGTGAGGGTTCCGCCTCGTCGATGGACCGCCTGCTCGCGGCCTGACGCCCGCGGACCGACGCCGCCCTGGCGCGCCTCGGGCTACAGCGCGCTGATCGTCCAGCCCGTCCGGTGCGTCTGCCCGGGCTCCAGCACCACGAGGTCCTCACCGGAGTTGAACGCCTCCGGCGGGCAGGTCATGGGCTCCACCGCGAGACCGAGGCGTGTGCTCTCGGGCTTCTTCGGCAGGTCGGCGGTGTGGATCTGGACCCAGGGGCAGGTCTCGTCCCACGTCATGGCCGTCCCGGTGCCGTGCGCCGGGTCGGTGACGCGCACGGTCGCGAGACCCGTGGCATCCCGCTCGATGGCCGTGTACGCGTGGTCGATCTGCACGTCGGCGAGGGCGTGCGGCTCGCGGAAGTCGAAGGGCGTCCCGGAGACGGATTCCTTCGCGACCGGCAGCAGGCGGTCGGGGGTGACGGTCAGGACGGTCGAGGCGGGCAGCTCGAGCACCCAGTCGTCGAGCGGTGACTCACCCGCCAGCAGGTAGGGGTGGGGGCAGACCCCGTAGGGCGCTCGGCGGGAGCCGGTGTTGAGCGCCGTGACGTCGGTGCGGAAGCCGTCGGCACCGACGCTGAACCGTGCATGCAGCGCGATCGTGAAGGGGTAGGCCTCCGTCGGCTCGATGGTGCACCCGAGGGTCACGCTCGAAGCCGTGTGCTCCACGAGGTCCCAGGGGGTGTCGTAGACGAGCCCGTGGAGGGCTGTGCCCCGCTCGGGTTCGTTGATCGGCAGCTCGTGATCGGCGCCGTCGAACGAGTAGCGCCCGTCAGCTATCCGGTTGGGCCAGGGAGCCACGAAGGCGCCACGGAAGTTGGGCATGTCCTCGCCGGCGCCGAAGCCGACCACCAGCGGACGCCCCAGGTGGGTGAGTTCACGGACGGTGGCACCGAGACCGAGGACGACGGCCGCGTAGCCGTCGCCCTCGATCCTGTAGTCGGGATGGTTCATGCGAGGGATACGGCCGTCCATGACACGGGTGGCAGGGTGACGGTGACGGCCCCGCCGTCCAGCGTCGCCGTCGTATTGGGCTTCATGGTCACGCGCTCGGGCTCCTCGAGGGTGTTCTTGGCATACACGTCCGTATCGTACAGCGACTCGGCGTGCACGGAGGCGAAACCGCTGAGGGCCGCGACGTCGATGGTCACCGTGACCTCCTCGGTCTGCGAGCGGTTGACCAGGAAGACGGCGGTGGCGCCCGTCGTGTCGTCGTGCGTGGCCACGGCGTCCACGAGCGGCACGACGCCGTACTCGCTGCTCTCGTACGTGCCGGCGTCGAGCTTGAGTTCGAGCACCGAGCCCTGGGCCAGCTTCGAGGTGATGGCGAACGGGAAGAACGTCGTCTGGCGCCAGGCAGGGCCGTCCGGCTCGGTCATGATCGGCGCGATCACGTTGACCAGCTGTGCCAGCGACGCGGAGGTCACGCGGTCCGCGTGCTTGAGCAGCGAGATCATCAGGTTGCCGAACACGACGGCGTCCGCCACCGAGTAGCAGTCCTCGAGCAGGCGCGGGGCGACCGGCCAGTTGTCGAGACCCTGGATCTTGTCGACGTTCTCGAAGCGGCTGATGTACCAGACGTTCCACTCGTCGAAGGAGATGTTGATGGTCTTCGAGCTGCCCCGGACGGCCTTCACGTGGTCGGCGGTGGCGACCACCGATTCGATGAAGTGGTCCATGTCGACGGCGGAGGCGAGGAACGAACCGAGGTCGCCGTTCTTCTCCTCGTAGTAGGCATGGCAGGAGATGTAGTCGACGTCGTCGTACGTGTGCGAGAGCACCACGCGCTCCCACTCGCCGAAGGTCGGCATGTGGGCGCTGGAGGAGCCGCAGGCCACGAGTTCGATCGACGGGTCGAGCTGGCGCATGGCCTTCGCCGTACGCGAGGCGATCTTGCCGTAGTCGTCGGCCGAGCGGTGGCCGAGCTGCCAGGGCCCGTCCATCTCGTTGCCGAGGCACCAGATCTTCACGTCGAACGGATCAGGGCGGCCGTTCGCCATCCGCTGGTCCGCGAGGGCCGTGCCCTTCGGCAGGTTCGAGTACTCGAGGAGCTCGAGGGCCTCGAGCGTCCCGCGCGTGCCGAGGTTCACCGCGAGCATGAGGTCGCTGTCCACCTTCCGGAGCCACGAGGCGAACTCGTGCATGCCCACCTGGTTGGTCTCCGTGGAGTGCCAGGCCAGGTCGAGCCGCGTGGGGCGTTCGTCCCGCGGCCCAACGCTGTCCTCCCAGCGGAACCCTGAGACGAAGTTGCCGCCCGGGTAGCGGATCGTCGAGACGCCCATCTCCCTGACCAGCTCGATGACGTCCTGGCGGAAGCCCTCGTCGTCGGCCGTGGCGTGGCCGGGCTCGTAGATGCCGTCGTACACGTGGCGGCCGAGGTGTTCGACGAACCCGCCGAAGATATTGCGGTTGATCCGCCCGACCGTGAAATGGGGGTCGAGGGTGAGGCGTGCGTTCTGCATCGAACTACTTTCTGTGCGGGTGTCGTGGGGAGGTGGGAGCGGTTCCGAGGGCTACTTGAGCGAGCCCAGGGACAGTCCGCCCTGCCAGTACTTCTGGAGGGAGAGGAACGCGATGATCAGCGGGATGATCGAGATGAAGGCGCCGGTGGTGATGAGGTTCCACAGCGCCTCGCCGCCGCTGCCGGCGTTGGACAGGGCCGTCCAGCCGTTCAGCCCCACGGTGACGGGGAGCAGCAGCGGGTCGCTGAGGACCGCGAGCGGCAGGAAGAAGTTGTTCCAGGTGCCGACGACGGAGAGGAGGAGCACCGTGACGATGGCCGGGCGTAGCAGCGGCAGCGCGATGGTGAAGAACGTCCGGAGCTCCCCGGCCCCGTCGATCCGGGCGGCGTCCAGCAGTTCGTCCGGTACGGCCTCCTGCGCGAAGACCCGCATGAGGTAGACGCCGAACGGGCTGAGGAGCGACGGGAGGATGACGGCCCAGATGGTGTTGACGAGACCGACCTCGCTGAGCAGGACGAAGGTCGGGATGACGAGCGCCGTCAGCGGGACCATGACCGCGCCGAGGAGGATGCCGAAGAAGGCGCCCCTGCCACGGAACCTGTACTTGGCGAAGCCGTAGCCGGCGAGCACCGCGAGGATCGTGGCACCCACACCGCCCGAGATCGCGTACAGGAAGGAGTTGCCGAGCCAGCGCCAGTAGATGCCGTTCTGGCGGTCGAACAGGCCCTGGACGTTGTCGAAGAAGTGGAATTCGTCGTCGAACCACAGCGGCCCGCCCGAGCCGCTGAAGAGACCCGCGGTGTCCTTGGTGCTCGCGACGGTCAGCCACCAGATGGGGGTGATGAAGTAGATGACGAGGATGAGCAGGAAGATGTGGGAGCCGATGCGCGGTCCGCCGTTGCGTGCGCGGTTGCGTGCGCCGGAACCGCGGACCTTCCGGCCGCCGTCGCGCTGCTTGGGTGTGTCTGTGACGAGTGCCATGGCTTATTTCAGTCCGCTCTGCTTGCGGGTCAGGAAGAGGAAGAAGAACGAGAACACGAAGACCACGATGCCGAGCGCGAAGGAGATCGCGGATGCGTAGTTGAACTGGCTGTAGGAGAACGCCAGGGAGAAGGCATACATGTTGGGCGTGTACGACGTCGGTATGGCTCCCTGCGCCACCGCTCTCAGGACCTGCGGTTCGGTGAAGAACTGCAGGGTGCCGATCAGGGCGAAGATGACCACCATCACGAGCGAGGAGGAGATCATGGGGATCTTGATGCGTGTGGCGATCTGCCGGTCGGAGGCCCCGTCGAGGACCGCTGCCTCGTAGATGCCCGGGTCGATACCGCGGAGCGCGGCGTAGATGATGATCATGTAGTAGCCGGCCCACTGCCAGGTCACGATGTTCACGAGGCTGCCGAAGATGTTGCTCTGCGCCAGGAACTCGGGCGCCGCCAATCCGAAGATCGCGAAGATGTCGGCCGCGGGACCGAAGCGGGGGCTGTAGAGGAAGCCCCACATGAGGGCTCCGATGACCACGGGGACCGCGTAGGGGATGAAGATCATCAGGCGGGAGAACTTCGACGCCCACGTCGCGAGGTTGTCCAGGACGAGCGCCGCGACGAGCGCCACGATCATCTGCGCCGGGATCATGATCAGGGCGAATTTCGCGACCGTGCCGAGCCCCTGGAGGAAGATCGGGTCGGTGAACGCCTTGACGTAATTGTCCGCTCCGACGAAGCGGTTGCCGGTCGCGAGCGTACTGGTGAAGAGGCTCATCCTGAAGGCGAAGACCAGGGGC
The DNA here is from genome assembly GCA_030147325.1 of Arthrobacter sp. GTDB lineage: Bacteria > Actinomycetota > Actinomycetes > Actinomycetales > Micrococcaceae > Arthrobacter_D. The sequence continues at coordinate 4,879 of JASLAA010000227.1, forward strand.
AGGATGAGGAAGGTCAGGAAGATGGCGGCGAAGGGTGCCACGAAGAGCCAACCCCACCGCTGCCGTCGGCGGTAGCTCCTGTCGGGGCGGTGTTTGACCTGCTGGGAAGCCCCTGCGCGGGGGGACGCCGTCGGCGCGGTGGTCGTAGCCATGATGGTCTTTCCTGGAACGTGTGGGACGGATAGCTCGGTGGACGGTGCCACGGGTCCGGAGGGGAGGGCGGGCGCGGTCCGCGGCCGCCCTCCCCGGCGGTGGTTACTTCAGGGTGAAGCCCTGCTCGGTGGCGTACTGCTCCAGCGATGCCTGGAGATCGTCGAGGGCCTTGGCGGCGTCCTTCTCGCCCTGGACCATCGCGTAGATCTGCACCGTCAGCTGGTCGTACGCGTAGTTCTGGAACGGGCTGAAGGTCGCTCCCTCGTACCCTGCCGCGGCATCGAGGAAGACCTCCTTGTTGATCTGCTGGCCGCCGAAGAACTCGTACTCCTTGTTGGCGAACTCGTCGGACTCGAGGATCGGTGCGTAGGAGGGGAAGAGCGCGCCCTTCTCGATGCCGAGGTTCATCTGCTCGTCGGAGCCGAAGACCTCCATCGCGACGCGAGCGGACAGGTCCTTGTCGGACGCCTGCTCGGTGACGGCGAAGGTCGAGCCACCCCAGTTGACCTGCACCGGGTTCTCGGCATCCCACTGCGGCAGCGGCGCTGCACGCCAGATGGCGGTCGGGTCCGCATCGGAGAGGCCCTGCAGGTAGCCCGGGCCCCACGCGGCGGCCAGGTAGACGGCGTAGGAGCCGTCGACGAGCTTGGTGTTGTAGTCGGCGGTGAAGGCGTCGTCGGTCGCGACGAGGCCGTCCTTCACGAGTCCGTCCCAGTACTCGAGGACCTTCTTGGCACCCTCGTCATTGACCTTGATGCCGATCTCCTGCGGGTTCGCGGAATCGTACTCGAAGGGCACCGACCCCGCCTGCGCGAACAGTGCCTGGTTGAAGGCGCGACCGTTGGTCGGGAAGTCGGCGATGACGCCGCCGTCGCCGGACTCCTTCAGCTTCTGGGCTGCGACCTCGAACTCCTCCCAGGTCGTCGGCACCTCGATGCCGGCTGCGTCGAAGAGGTCCTGGCGGTAGAGCATGCCCATAGGGCCACCATCGACGGGGATCGCGTAGACGGCGTCCCCGCTGGAGGCATCCTCCCAGGCACCCTCGGCGTAGTTGGCCTTGACGTCGTCGGCGCCGTATTCGGTGAGGTCGACGAGCGCGTCACGGATGGTGAAGCTGGCCAGCACCTCGGACTCGAGCTGGATGACGTCGGGGGCACCCGAACCGGACTCGATCGACGTCGAGAACTTGGTGTACTCGTCGTTGCCCTGGCCGGCGTTCGTCCAGCAGATCTGGACGTCGTCGTTGGCGTTGTTGTAGGCGTCCACGACATCGTTGAAGCCGGGGTACCAGGCCCAGACCGTGACCTGGGGGGCTTCCGCGTTGACGATGGTGTTGGTGCAGGATGCAGCGGCGGAGCCGCCTCCCTCGCCGTCTCCACTTCCTCCGGAGCAGCCGGTCAGTGCGACAGCAGTGGCGGCGACGATGCCTGCCGATGCCAGAAACTTGGCTTTCATAGTGTGCTTCCTCTCGCGGTGGAGTCCACCGTGGTCCGCCTCGGGGGCGTCAGGTCCAGGTGCTGCAGGAAGGAGGATCGTCAGGGCACGACGTGCTGTGCCTGCTCGAATCTCCCTTGATCCGGGTCCGTCCTCCTGCAGGTCCACCTCGCCGGGCGAGGGTGTCCGCAAGTGCCGGTTCCGTCATTTACATCGTTGTAGGTAAACGATGTAGAAGAAGCATGCAGAGTGAGACGGGTCACTGTCAAGCGCCTGCGGCTACATTTCGGCGACGGGTCTGCACTCATGCCGGAAGCGCGGAGGACTCCCGCTCGATGACGCTGAAACGTGCCTCGAACTCACGGGGGCGGAGGTCCGTCTCGCTGGTGGAGATCCGCTCCTGGAGCACCCGGACCGCGGTGTCGGCGATCTCATGCCTGCCCGGATCGATGGTGGACAGGGTGGGCAGGGAGTACCTGCCCTCGTCGAGGTCGTCGAAACCGATGACGGCGACGTCGTCGGGGATGCGGAGGCCCGCTTCCTGCAGCACCCGCATCGCGCCGAGCGCCAGGGTGTCGTTCATGCCGAACATCGCGTCGAACTGCACGCCGGACTCCAGCAGCTCCCGCATCGACGTGGCGCCATTGGCCCGGTGCCAGAAAGTCGTGTAGGCAACGAGGTCGGGATCGAACGGGATCCCCGCCTCCTCGAGCGCCTGCTGATACCCGCGCAACCGGAGACCCGCGGAACCGATGATCTCACCCTCGTGTCCGCCGACGACCGCGATGCGGCGCCTGCCCTTCGACAGCAGGTGCGCCGTCGCGGCCCGGGCCGACTCGACGTTGCTCATGGTCACGTGATCGGTGGGACCGCCGAAGATCCTCTCCCCGAGCAGCACGAGCGGGAAGTTCACGTTGAGGTGGTGTGCGTCCTCGTTGGACATGCCGAGCGGGCTGAAGAGCAGGCCGTCCGTCATCTGCAGCCGGGGACTGGAGAGGATCTCGAGCTCGTGGGCGCGGTCGCCGCCCGTCTGCTCGATCAGGACCTTCAGGCCCCGCCGCTCGGCGGCCTTGATGATGGAATCGGCGAGTTCGGCGAAGTAGCTCAGCGACAGCTCGGGGACGGCGAGCCCGATGACCCCCGTCCTGCCCGAGCGCAGGCTCCGCGCCGAGAGGTTGGGCCTGTAGCCCAGTTCGTCGATGGCCTCCATCACCCGCTGCTTGGTGTCCGCGCGGATGTGCTGGTAGTCGTTGATGACATTCGAGACGGTCTTGATGGAGACCCCAGCGGCGAGCGCAACGTCCTTCAGTGTCGCCGCCATGCCACTCCCTCGGATCCCGCGATGATGCCCTGTACCTCACGCGTGAAGCGAGTCTACAACGTTGTAGGATGGTCGGGCATCCGCCCTGACGTCGCACCGCGGCCTTAATCCTCGCGGTCGGGCTCTCCGCTAGACAAGGACCACCATGATCGAGGAACAGGTACACGACAGGCTGAACTGGGCGGGCAACTACGAGTACCAGGCACACACCCTGGAGCACCCCACCTCCCTCGCCGAGCTCCAGCGGGTCGTCGCCGGAGCCGACCGCATCAGTGCCCTCGGCTCGCGACACTCCTTCAACGACATCGCCGACAGCCCCGCCACCCTCGTCTCCCTCGACGTCATCGACCCCTCCGTGGAGATCGACGAAGCGGCACTGACAGTGACGATCAGCGCGGGCGTCCGGTACGGCGTCCTCGCCGAGCATCTCCAGCGCCGCGGTTTCGCCGTGCACAACCTCGCCTCGCTCCCCCATATCTCGGTGGGCGGAGCCATCGCCACGGCCACCCACGGCTCGGGAGACGCCAACGGCAACCTGTCGACGGCCGTCGTCGGTCTCGAGCTCGTCACGGCGTCGGGCGAGGTCCTCCGACTGGCCAAGGGCGACACCGACTTCGACGGCTTCGTGGTCGGCCTCGGTGCGCTCGGCGTCGTCCACCGGGTCACGCTGCGCATCGAACCCTCGTTCGACGTCCGCCAGGACGTGTTCACCGACGTGCCCTGGGACGCGGTCCTCGCCGACTACGACGCCGCCACCTCCTCGGCCTACAGTGTCAGCCTGTTCACCGACTGGGCCGGCGACACCATCGGGCAGGCCTGGCTCAAGAGCAGGATGGACAGCACGTCGCCCGTCCCTGCGGAGTTCTACGGCGGAACTGCGGCGGACCGCGCCTACCACCCTGTCCCGGGTGTCGCGGCGGACCACTGCACCCAGCAGCTGGGCGTTCCCGGCCCCTGGTCGGACCGGCTCGCCCACTTCCGTCTCGCCTTCACACCGAGCAACGGCGATGAGCTGCAGACCGAGTACCTGGTCGGCCGCGACCACGCCGTCGAGGCCATCGAGGCCGTCCGCGCCCTTGCACCGCGGATCTCCCCGCTCCTCCTCGTCTCCGAGGTGCGCTCGATGGCTGCCGACGAGTTGTGGCTCAGCAACAACTACCAGCGTGCCGGGATCGGACTGCACTTCACCTGGAAGCCGATGCAGCAGGAAGTCGAGGCACTCCTGCCGGAGCTCGAGGCTGCACTCCTCCCGCTGGGAGCCCGTCCCCACTGGGGCAAGCTGTTCTCCGCCGGTGCCGCGGAGCTCGCGCCCCTCTACTCCCGCTTCGACGACTTCCGCGCCCTCGCCCGCCGGATGGATCCGGCGGGCAAGTTCCGCAACGCCTACCTCGACCGCACGGTGTTCGGCACGCCTGCCTGACGCCCGGCCCGCGGAGGGTCAGTGCTTGCGCGTCAGCCACTTCCAGTGCGCGAGCGTGCGCAGGCGGATCAGCAGCGCCCGCGACTGCTCGGGGCCGTAGGGCAGGATCGGGATCGCCTTGGTCATGTCCAGCGACGCCTCGTCCATCGCGAGACGCGTCACGCGGATCGCGTTTCGCATGGTGTTCATCTGCGTCACCACCCCGTCGATGGCCAGCGGCTCACCGTGACCGGGCACGAAGACGTCGTAGAGGTCCTCCAGCGCCACGACCTTGCCGAGCGTGCGCACCCAGTCGACCGGGAACGAGTCCTCGAAAGCGGGGTCCGCGCCCTCCTCCAGGAGATCGCCGGTGAAGAGGACGCTTCCCGCGCCCACCAGGAGATCGTGATCGGTGTGGCCCCGGCCCAGGTGGAACAGCGTCACGGACAGGCCACCGAGATCGAGGTCCACGGGTGTTCCCTCCACCTGCCGGTTGGCTGGAAGGACGCCGCAGTGGGTGCCGTCGCCTGCTGCCATCGCGGGCTCGACGGCGGAGACCAGTGTGCGCTGCTGCTCGCCGCTCTCGGACTGCACGGTACTGCACCGCGTCGTGGCCCAGAACTCCTCCACCCCCTGTGCGGCGAAGTACGCGTTACCGAAGAAATGGTCCGCGTGAGCGTGGGTGTTGACCACGAGCAGAGGCAACCCGGTGATGTCCCGGACATGCGAATACACCTGAGCCGCGGTACGGGGCCCGGCCCCGGTATCGACCACCAGCGCCCGGTCCGTCCCGACGACGAGCCCTACGTTCATCCGGAATCCGGCGGTGCGCAGCACGAAGATGCCCGGCCCGAGTTCCCGCCAGGGGCCCCGGGTCTCGGCATCGGGGAGATCGGTGGTCATGGAGTCCTCTCGGAACGGCGGCAGGGCTTCCAGTCTAGGTCGGCGTGCGACCACGTCCCCGGACCGGGTGACCGGCTCAGGAACCCGCGACCACGGCCTAGGGCATGGGACCCGGGCGTTCGGGCACCCGGAACAGGGGCAGAGTGATGTTGATCAGCGGACCGATGAGGAGCGCGAAGGCGACGGTACCGACCCCGACCGTGCCGCCGAGCAGCCAGCCGAGCAACAGCACGGTTCCCTCGATGGCGGTGCGCACCAGCCAGATAGGTGTCCCGAAGCGGCTGTTGACGCCGGTCATCAGGCCGTCCCGCGGCCCGGGGCCGAGCCGCGCCCCGATGTAGAGGCCGCTGGCCACGGCCAGCAGCACGAGCCCGCCCGTGAAGAGCAGGATCCGGGCCCAGAGCGCGGAGGGCTCGGCGAGGACCGCCAGCCCGACCTCGGCACTCGGGCCGACGAGCAGCACGTTGAGCAGGGTGCCGATCCCCGGGCGCTGCCGCAGCGGTATCCAGAGGAGCAGGACGACGGCCCCGATGATGATCGTCATGACACCGAACGGGACCCCGGTCCGAAGGGACGCGCCCTGGCCGAGCACGTCCCACGGCGACACCCCGAGGGTGGCGCGGATCATCATGGCGAGCGAGAAGCCGTAGCAGAAGAGTCCGATGAGCAAGTGCAGTCCGCGGCGGACATCGAGGAACGTCATCCTCCCAGTAGAACGGCGAATTGGCCTTACTTCAAGAGGCCAATCATGGCAGAGTGGCCCCATGATGGTTCTTGCCGCCCGGCGGCTCGCCGGCGAACTGGGAGCCTGGCGGACCGCCGGGCCAGGGTATGCCGCACTGGCCGACCGCATCCGGCTGCTCGCCCTGGATGGTCGTATCGCCCTCGGAACCCGCCTGCCGGCCGAGCGGGAGCTCGCGGCAGAGCTGGGGGTCAGCAGGACCCTGGTGGCGGCGGCCTACGCGCGGTTGCGGTCGGCCGGGTACATCCTGAGCACGCGCGGCTCCGGCAGTGTCATCACCATGCCCGGTCGTGGTGCCGCAGGGTACGACGACGGCGGCAGCACCGGCGTGGTCGTCGACTTCAGCAAGGCGGCCCTGCCCGCCGCGCCGCAGGTCGGCGAGGCCGCCGCCAGGGCGGCCCGGGAGCTGCCCGCCTATCTCAACGGTGACGGGTACGACCTCATCGGCCTTCCCCGGCTTCGACAGGCGCTGGCCGACCGCTACTCGCTGCGGGGCCTCCCCACCACCCCCGACCAGATCATGGTCACCCTCGGCGCGCAGCACGCGATCACCCTGCTCTCCCGGGCGCTGCTGGCCCGCGGCGACACGGCACTCGTCGAGGCGCCCAGTTACCCGCATGCCTACGAGGCGCTGCGCTCGGCGGGCCGGCGCCTCGTGCCGCTCGCCGTCGACGCCCGCCGCGGCTGGGACGACGACGGGCTGGAGCAGGTCCTCCAGCGCGCACGGCCCACGCTGGCCTACGTCATGCCGGACTTCCACAATCCCACCGGCGCCGTCATGCCGCCCGCTCAGCGCGTGCGGCTCCTCACGTCGGCCGAGAGATACGGCACGGTGGTCGTCGCGGACGAGACGATGGCGGAGCTCCGCATCGACGGCGTACCCGAGCTCCCGCTGGCCGCGCACGGACCGGCCGTGCTCATCGGGTCCATGGGCAAGACCGTCTGGGGCGGCCTGCGCATCGGCTGGATCAGGGCGGAGAGCGGCCTGATCCACCGGCTCGTGCAGTCGAGGTACGCGCAGGACCTGGGGACCCCGATCCTCGAGCAGCTCATCGCCCTGGAGATGCTCGGCACCTACGACGAGTTGCTCCGTTTCCGCGCCGCCCAGCTCGGCGCGGGCCGGGACTCCCTGGAGGCGCTGCTGGCCAGCCTGCTGCCCGAGTGGGACGTACCCCGCGTGGCGGGGGGCCTCAGCACGTGGGTCGGCCTGGGGGCACCGGTCAGCTCGCAGCTCGCCCTCGCTGCGCGCGACCGCGGCCTGCTGCTCGGCGCCGGTCCGCGGTTCGGTATGGGAGGCGTGTTCGAAGGCTTCCTCCGGATACCGTTCAGCTACCCCGCCGAGGACACGCAGCGCGCGGTGGAGATCCTTGCAGCGGCCTGGCGATCACTCACGCCCGGAGCGACCGTCCGGGAGGACTTCACCCCGGCCCTGGTGTAGCAGGGCCGGCGGCGTCGAGCTTCTCCTGGACCGGACCGTCGCCGTCCCGCCGGACTCACCGGGAGTCCGCGGTGCCGAGGTGCGCGGCGAGGTAGGGCGCCGTGGCGCTCCGCCCCGGTCCGAGCGCTGCGACCTGCTGCGGAGTACCCGCAGCGACGACCGTTCCACCGTCCGTCCCGCCGCCCGGGCCGAGATCGATCACCCAGTCCGCCGCGGCGACCACCGCCATCGTGTGCTCGACGACGACAACGGTGTTGCCCGCCTCCACGAGTTTCCGGAGCTGGGCGAGGAGGAGCACGACGTCCGCCGGGTGGAGGCCCGTGGTGGGCTCGTCCAGCAGGTACAGGGTGTGTCCACGCCGTGCACGCTGCAACTCCGTGGCGAGCTTGATGCGCTGGGCCTCCCCGCCGGACAGCTCCGTGGCCGGCTGGCCCAGCCGCAGGTACCCCAGCCCCACCTCCTGGAGCGTCGTGAGGGAGCGGGCCACCCCTGGAAGCGCCGCGAGGAACTCCGCGGCTTCGTCCACCGTCATGGCGAGGACGTCGGCGATCGAGTGCCCGTCCAGCCTGACCGCCAGTGTCTCCTCGTTGTACCGGGCGCCGTGGCAGGTGGGGCAGGGGCCGTAGCTCCCCGGCAGGAACAGGAGTTCCACCGAGACGAACCCTTCGCCCTGGCACGTCTCACACCGTCCGCCCTGGACGTTGAAGGAGAAGCGGCCGGCGCCGAACCCTCTAGCCCTGGCCTCGGCAGTGCCGGCGAAGGCCTTCCGCACCGCGTCGAACAGTCCCGTGTAGGTCGCCAGGTTGGAGCGCGGCGTACGCCCGATCGGCTTCTGGGTGACGCTGACGAGTCGGTCGACGTGCTCCAGGCCGGCGATGTCCGCGACCACCGTAGCGGTCCCGTCATCGGCGTCGTCGGCCTGGTCGGCGTCCACGGGGGTGTCGTTGCGCACGTGCCGGCCGACGGCCTCGGCGAGGACGGTACTCACGAGGGTCGACTTGCCCGATCCGGAGACACCCGTGACCGCCGTGAGGACACCCAACGGGATCTCGGCGTCCAGCCCGTCGAGGTTGTGCCGCTGGATACCCCGCAGTCGCAGCCATGCGGTCGGCCGGAGCGGTGCGGCCCCGGGCGGCCCCGGTGCTGTGGAGGGTGACAGGAACGGCGCGGTGACGGACCCGGCGACAGTGGCGAGGCCCTCCACGGGTCCGCTGTAGATGATGGTGCCCCCAGCCTCGCCGGCGGACGGCCCGACGTCGACGATCCAGTCGGCTCTCCGCACGACGTCCATGTTGTGCTCGACCACGAAGACACTGTTCCCCGCGTCCTTCAGCGCCTCCAGGACGTTCAGGAGCGGTTCGACGTCGGCCGGGTGCAGGCCGGCGGACGGTTCGTCGAGGACGTAGATGACTCCGAAGAGTCCGGAGCGCAACTGCGTCGCGATCCTCAGGCGCTGCATCTCCCCCGGCGACAGCGTGGGCGTCGCGCGGCCGAGGCTCAGGTACCCGAGCCCCAGGTCGACGAGGATCCGCAGCCGCTGGACGAGGTCCCTGCTGATGGTCACGGAGACCTCCGTCCCCTCTCCCGACGAGTGCGACCGGGAGGCCGAGGACGGATGCTCGACGGCGGCAGCGGGATCGAGGTGTGCCGCGAGATCGGCCAGCGGCAGGGCGTTCAGCTCCGCGATCGTGACGCCTCCGAAAGTCACGGCGAGCGCCTCCGGCCGCAGGCCGCTGCCGTGGCACAGAGCGCACGGACCGGACTCCATGAAGGGGAGCACGCGGTCGCGCATCTGCTGGCTCTTGGAATCGTGCAGCGTGTGCAGGACGTAGCTCTTGGCGCTCCAGAACCGGCCCTTGTAGGGCTTCGCAACCCGGTCCCGCTGTGGTGTCACCTCGACGACGGGCTGCTCGTCGGTGAACAGGAGCCAGTCCCTCGCCTCGACGGGCAGTTCCCGCCAGGGCGTGTCGATGTCGTGGCCGAGCTCACCGACCACGTCCCGGAGGTTCTTGCCCTGCCATGCGCCGGGCCAGGCCGCGATGGCACCTTCGCGGATGGTCAGCGACGGGTCGGGGACGAGCGTCTGCTCGGTGACGTCCCGGGCGATACCGAGGCCGTGGCACCGCGGGCAGGCCCCTGCGGCGGTGTTCGGTGAGAAGGCGTCGGACTCGAGCCTGCCCGCCGCCCCGTCCGGGTACGTCCCGGCCCGCGAGTAGAGCATACGGAGCGAGTTGGAGAGGGTCGTCAGGGTTCCCACCGTGGAGCGCACGCTCGGCGTCCCACGGCGCTGCTGGAGCGCGACGGCCGGTGGCAGCCCGGTGATGGACTCGACGTGCGGGGCATTGCCCTGCTGGATGAGCCGCCGAGCATAGGGCGCCACGGATTCGAGGTACCTGCGCTGTGCCTCCGCGTAGATGGTGCCGAAGGCGAGCGAGGACTTCCCGGACCCGGAGACTCCCGTGAACGCGACCACGGAGTCCCTCGGGCAGTCCACGTCGACGTCGCGCAGGTTGTTCTCGCGCGCCCCTCGGACTCGGACGAAGCCGTCCCTGGTCGGCGCGCTGGAGGTGGTCTCGTTTCTGGGCTCGTTCACCATCCCCACCCTACGGTCGTCGGACGGGAGTCCTCCCACCGGGCGCCGACGGCACCGCGCCACGGCCGGTTCGCTGCTCCCGACCGCGCAGGCGGCCGCAGCGCCGATGATAGGCCTCGCCTCGCGCCAGTGGAAGATGCGCTGTGGCCGGCACCCCCGGTCGACGGCCCCCTGACGCATTCCTAGGCTGGAACGATGGCTGACATCAACGAAGAGTTCCCCACGCTGGACGATCTCATCCCCGACAACGACGCCCTGCCGCGCCCGTCACGCCAGACCCACGGCAAGGCCGACGACCATGTGGACGACGACGCGCTAGCCCTCGCCACCGAGCGCGAGGAGGTTGCGCTGGGACTGAAGGACTACGTGCCCGACGACGTCCCGCCTGCCACGGATCCGCTTCCGGAGGGCGCCTCCCCCGAGGCCGACCTCGCGCAGCGCGGACTGCTGAGCGATCCCGACGGCTCCTGACAGTCCGGCGGCGCTCGTCGCGGTCGCGGGTAGCCCATCCCGAGCACGCGGTGGCGGTGACTGCAGGGCCTCACCGACCGGTGGGGCCCTGCAGGGTGATCCGTAGCGTGAGGGTCAGGGTTGCGTGATGACGACCTTGCCACTGCCGTTCTCGGCCAGGGTATGTGCCTCGACGACGTCGGCCAAGGGGAGTTCGTGGTCGACGCGGGGCGTGTAGAGCCCGTCCTGTCCGAGCGCGGCGGCGTACCGCAGGAGGGCCGAGTCGTTGCGCGCACTCACGCTCTTGACGCCGAGTCGCGCGGCTCCCTCCTGGTCGATGACGGTGACGACCCGGGAGGTGTTCCCGACGATGCCCAGCAGGTCCGGCAACGAGTCCGACGGGGCGGAATGCAGGGCCGCATCCACGCCACCGGGCGCGAGGGCGGCCACGCGATCGGCCAGCCCCGGTCCGTACGTCGTCGGGAGGACACCGAGTGACTCCAGGTACGGGTGGTTGCTCTCGCGTCCGGCGCCGATGACGGTGGCGCCCGCTGCCCGAGCGAATGCCGCGGCGGCGCTGCC
>JASLAA010000273.1 GCA_030147325.1 Arthrobacter sp.
CCTGCGCAGCATCGTCCGCTTGAGCGGACCGAAGGGTGGATACGCGAGACGCAGCGTGTCCACCCGCGTCGGCTTCGAGAACACGGGCTGCACGTGGCTGAAGGTCGCGAAGGACTGGCGCCCGTGGTAGCTGCCCGTTCCGCTCGCCCCCACCCCTCCGAACGGCAGGCCCGGCACCGCGAGCTGGATGGTGCAGACGTTGTGGGCGATCCCTCCCGCCTGCACCTCCTCCGTGAAGGTCCGCAGGTGCTCCTCGCGGTCGCTGAACAGGTAGGCGGCCAGCGGATGGGGCCGGGCCGCGATGAACCGGACCGCCTCGTCCAGGCCGGCCACCTCGAGGATCGGCAGGAGCGGGCCGAAGATCTCCTCCTGCATCAGCCCTGACCCCGGATCGACGTCGCGCAGGACCGTCGGCTCGATGTACCGCTCGGCGCGCTCGTGCCGCCCGCCGGAGACCACGGTCCCGTCGGCCAGGAGGCCGACGAGCCGGTCGAAATGCTGCTCGTTGATGATGCGGCCGTAGTCGGCGGAGGCCCTCGGGTCGGTGCCGTAGAAATCCCGGACGGCGTCCGACAGCGCGGCGGCGAGCGCAGGTGCGGCGGCCGGCGTCGTGAGGATGTAGTCCGGCGCCACGCAGGTCTGCGCGGCGTTCATGAACTTGCCGTAGGCGATGCGCCGCGCCGCAGCCCGGATGTCACCACCCACCACGACGGCGGGCGACTTGCCCCCGAGCTCGAGGGTCACCGGCGTGAGGTGCTCGGCCGCGGCCCGCAGGACGATCCTCCCCACGCGCTCGCCCCCCGTGTAGAACACGTGGTCGAAGGGCTGCGCCAGCAGGTCCGTACTGGTCTCGGCGCCACCCTGCACGACGGCGACCGCCTCCGGGTCGAGGTACTGCGGGACCAGTCGGGCGAGCACCCGGGAGGTCGCACCCGCCAGCTCGCTGGGTTTGAGGACCGCCGCGTTGCCTGCGGCGAGCGCCCCCACCAGAGGCGCGAGGACGAGCTGCAGCGGGTAGTTCCAGGGCCCGATGATCAGGACGACGCCGAGGGGCCGCGCCTGGGCCCATGCCCGACCGGGACGCAGGCCGCCGGGCACGGGGATCCGCTCCGGGGCCATCCAGCGGTCGAGGTGCCTCAGGGCGTAGTCGGTCTCCGCCCGGACCACCGCGATCTCGGAGAGGAACGCCTCCGTGCGGCTCTTCCCGAGGTCGTCCTTCAGGGCTGCGGTCAGGTCGTCCTCCCGTTCGGTGAGCAGGCGCAGGAGAGCGCCCAGCTGGTCCCTGCGCCAGCTCGCGCCGCGGGTCGCCCCGCTGTCGAAGTACCGCCGCTTCCCCGCGAGGAGTTCCTGGGCGTTCATCGTGTCCCTCCCTGATCGGCCGGGGTGTCCGTCCGCCCCGTGAAGTGCTCCATCGAGCCGTACACCCTGAACACGCGGCCGGCGACGACGTCCCACACCGGCTGCGGCAGGAGGGCGCGGAGCGCGCCGGCCAGGTGCACCGTCCACGGGAGCTGCACGCGTGCCCTGCCGGCGAGCATCGCCCGCCAGGCCCTGTCCACCACGTACTCCGGCTCCATGAGCGGCGTCAGCAGCGGCCCCCGTGCGCCCTCGAACATGCCGGTCCTGATGTAGCTCGGAATCAGTGTGGTCACGGCGATCGCGGGCGAGACGGACGCCAGTTCGAGGCGCAGCGAATCGCTCCAGCCGATGACGGCCCACTTGGACGCCGCGTAGACGCTCATCCGGGGGACGGACAGCGTGCCGGACGCGGAGGCGACATTGAGGATCCTCGCGGGCGTGGCCCGCTCCATCATCGCGGGCAGGAAGGCACGCGTGACGTGCATGGGTCCGGCCGCGTTGACGCGCAGGGTCAGGTCGATGTCCGTGTCGTGGTCGTGCTCCCAGAAGTACTTGCCCCGCACCATCCCTGCGTTGTTGACGAGCACGTCGGGCACACCGACATCGCCGAGTACCGCCTCTGCCGCAGCCCGGACGGCCTCGACCGACGCGACGTCGACGGCGTAGGAATGCACCCCGGCCGACGTCGTCGCGAGACCCGCGACCACGTCCTCGAGCGCGTCACCGTCGACGTCCCACAGCACGACGGCGGCGGCTCCCTCGCGGGCCGCCCGCTCCGCATAGAGCCGTCCCATGCCCCTGCCGGCACCGGTGACCAGTACGGTGCGTCCCTGGACCGTGAATCCCATCGCCTGCCCCTCTGCTCGCTGACAAGCAACGTAACACTCCGGACACGCACGGCGGATAGGATTTCCCGGAAGCCCGCGTCGATCTCCGGAAGGCATACCCATGAGCACTCGAGGAATCGGCTGGACCCTCCACGGGGACGGCAGGAACGTGACCCCCGGCGGGTTCGTCGCCCCGGATGAACGCCTGAGCTGGCCCAGGACCATCGGCATCGGCGCCCAGCACGTGGTGGCCATGTTCGGCGCCACGTTCCTCGTGCCGCTCATCACCGGGTTCCCGCCGTCGACCACCCTGCTGTTCTCGGGTATCGGGACCATCCTGTTCCTCGTCATCACCGCGGGCAAGGTCCCGAGCTACCTCGGATCGAGCTTCGCCTTCATCGCACCGATCGCCGCCGCCCAGTCGCAGCACGGCGCAGCCGGAGCCCTCGGCGGCATCATCATGGCCGGCGCCGCACTGGCGCTGATCGGCCTGGTCGTCCACACCTCCGGCGCCCGGTGGATCCAGGTCGCCATGCCACCCATCGTCACGGGCGCCATCGTCGCCCTGATCGGGCTGAACCTCGCACCCACTGCGAAGGCGAGCTTCGAACAGGCACCGCTCACCGCGCTCGTCACCGTCGTCTCGATCCTGCTCGTCACCGTGCTGTTCAAGGGAATCCTCGGTCGGCTCTCCATCCTCGTCGGAGTCCTCACCGGCTACGTCGTCGCGATGATCCGGGGCGAGGTCGACTTCGCAGCGATCGGCGACGCCGCGTGGATCGGCCTGCCCGAGTTCGCGGCACCCGAGTTCCACCTCTCCGTCGTCGGGCTCTTCGTCCCCGTGGTCCTCGTCCTGGTGGCCGAGAACATCGGGCACGTGAAGTCGGTCGCCGCGATGACGGACCGGGACCTCGATCCCGTCACCGGCCGCGCGCTCATGGCGGACGGCGTCGCGACGATGATCGCCGGCGCCGGCGGCGGTTCGGGAACCACCACGTACGCCGAGAACATCGGGGTCATGGCGGCCTCCCGCGTCTACTCGACGGCCGCGTACTGGGTCGCCGGGATCGTCGCGATCCTCCTCAGCCTGTTCCCGAAGTTCGGCGCGCTCATCGCGACTGTTCCCCCCGGCGTCCTCGGCGGGGCCGGCGTGGTGCTGTACGGCATGATCGGCATCCTCGGCGTGCGCATCTGGGTGCAGAACCGGGTGGACTTCTCGAACCCCATCAACCTCTCGACGGCGGGCGTCGCCCTCGTGATCGGGATCGCCGACTTCACCTGGGTCATCGGTGACCTCACGTTCGCGGGCATCGCGCTCGGGACGGCCGCCGCACTCGTCATCTTCCACGGCATGACGGCGATCGCCCGGGCGCGGGGCAGCGAGCACGTGGCGGGCCCGGAGGAGCTGGAGTCGCGCGACCACGGCAGCAGGCCGTCGAAGCTCGGCTGAACCGGTAGCGGATGGCAGAATCACGGGCATGAGCAATCCGCGCGAGGTCTGGGCCAGTCCCGAGTGGCGGCAGCAGGCGGACCAGTGGATCGACGTCGTGCTCGAATCCTTCGGAGTCACGCGCCTCGGACGCACGGAGCAGCCGCGCATCCGGTTCTGGTCCACCCAGCTGACCGTTCCCACCGACCACGGGACGCTGTGGTTCAAGGAGAACAACCTCGGCCAGTTCGCGGAAGCCAGCATCATGTCGCTGCTCGGCGAGCTCGCGCCGGACCACGTGGCAGCCCCCCTCGCCATCGAGCCGTCCCGCGGCTGGATGCTGACCGCCGATCACGGTGCCACGCTGGACAGCGTCGACTCGGACGATCCGTCGCTGTGGGCGCGCATCACCGGCGACTTCGCGGACCTCCAGCAGGCCGTCGCCCCGCACGGCGAGCGTCTGTCGCAGGCGGGCCTGGTCATCATGAACCCCGAGGTCGCGTCGAACTTCGTGGAGAACCAGCTCCTCCTGCACACGGGCCTGCCGCCGGAGCACCCCCTGCACCTGGGCGCGGAGGACGCGGACGACGTCGTACGCCGCCTTCCCGCCGTCGAGGAGGCCGTCGAGGTGCTGCGGGGTATCGCCGTCCCCCTGTCCCTCGATCACAACGACCTGCATGCCAGGAACTGCTTCCTGCCCGGCTCGACCACCGATCCCCTGCGGTTCTTCGACTTCGCGGACTCGTACTGGGCACACCCCTTCAGCGCGCTGCTCGTCCCGATCACGCAGATGCGCGAGCAGTGGCACACGACGGCGGAGGATCCGCGGATCCGCGGCGTGATCGACGGCTACCTCGAGCGATGGACCGGATACGCCCCCCTCGACGAACTGCGGACCGCCGTCGAACCCGCGCTGGTCCTGGCGGGGGTGCACAGGTACGGCTCCTGGCTGCGCCTGCTGGTGTACGCAGATGACGAATCGATGCGCTCCTATGCCCCGGCCGCCCTGCACTACCTGCGAACCCTCACGGACCCGGTCCTCGGGCAGTAGGCCGAGAGCCACTCGGATCGAGCCTGCGGTGCGCGGGGATCGCGCCCTGCCCCGACCCTTGACTCTCCTCACCGGCGCATGCAAGTCTTCTACAACGATGTAGACAACGATGTAAATCGGCTGCGCCGTGATACCACCCTCGACGAAAGGACCACGTGATAATGACGTCACGTACCAAACTCTGGTCACGTCCCGCAAGCATCATCGCCGTGCTGGCCCTTGCGCTGACCGGCGCTGCCGTTCCGGCCACCGCAGGGCCCAAGGCTCCGGCCGGGCCCCCGACGCTCACGCAGCAATCGGCCGCCGGCAGCCTCGACGACCTGGTGGGTGGAAAGTCCGTCGTCGGCGAGACGAGCCCCATCCACGACCCTGCGCTCATCATCGACGACGACGGCACCTGGTACGTGTACTCCACCGGCCTGGTGGCCCGGGAGAACGGTGGGACCATCCAGACCTGGTCCTCGGAGGACGAGGGCACCACCTGGGAGTACAGGGGCACCGTGTGGGACGAGATCCCCGCCTGGATCGACGAGCGCTACTCGGACGGAGTCCTCCCGGAGAACCTCTGGGCTCCAGAGCTCTACGAGAACAACGGCACCTACTACCTCTACTACTCTGCCTCGCGCTTCGGCACGGACAACTCCCTCACCGCGCTCGCCACGAACACGACGCTCGACCCCGAGGACCCCGACTACGAGTGGGTCGACCAGGGACTCGTCGTCGAGTCACCGGTCACCGGCCTCGATCCGGCCAACCCCGGCAAGACCTTCAACGCCATCGATGCCGGGATCGTCGAGGACGCGGACGGCAAGCCCTACATGTCCATCGGATCCTTCTGGTACGGCATCTTCCTCGTCCCCCTCGAGTGGCCGAGCGGGAAGCCCGTGGAGGACTGGCAGTCACAGACCGTCAACCTCGCGGACCGCTTCATCCCGGGCAACCCCATCGAAGCGCCGTACATCATGCACCGTGAGGGCTACTACTACCTGTTCACGTCCTTCGACTTCTGCTGCCGCGGCGCCGACTCGACGTACAAGATCGCCGTGGCCCGCTCGGAATCCGTCACGGGCCCGTACCTCGACAAGCAGGGCCGCGACATGATGGGTGGCGGAGGAACCATCCTGATGGAATCCCACGGCGCCATGAACGGCCTCGGCGGGCAGTCCGTGTCCGGCGATTACCTCGCGTTCCACTACTACGACCGCAACAACGCCGCGGCCCCGTACATCCCGACCCTCGGCCTGCAGAAGATGGGCTGGGAGGACGGCTGGCCGACGGTCGACCAGACGGTCGACCAGCCCGCTCTGGTGACCGCTCCCGAGCCTGCGCGCGTCCGTGACGGACACAAGGTCCACTTCACGGCGAGTGCCACCGGCACCCCGGAGCCCGTCGCGGTGTGGGAGAGCTCGGACGACGACGGCGCCAGCTGGCAGCCGGCCGCCGTCACCCAGCGCGCCGAGCGCGACGACGACGGCACCTACACGTCGGTGGCCGAGGTCAAGAAGGCGCGGGTCGCCGATGACGGTCGCCTGTTCCGCGCCACCTTCTCGAACCCGCACGGCGCGGTGACCACGGACCCCGTGGAACTGGCCGTCGACCCGAAGCCCGGCAAGGGCCGCAAGTAACCTTTCGGGACGCCCGGGTACGGGCGTCCCGACCCAGACTCGGTGGGTCACCGGTGGGCGCGATACCCCGAGGACGCACCGACACCGAGGGAGCCCGGTTGCGGGGGTGGCCGCGACCGGGCTCCCGCACATCGGCTGCAGGCGGGTCGGACACCTGACCGGCCGGCCTACAGGACCGGCCGGCGCCCGTTCTGCGGCCACGCGGACCGTTCGGACAGACAGGCGGCGAGGACGTCGGCCGCATTCGACACCAGTCCATCCACCCCGACGTCCAGCAGCCTGTCCATGTCCGCACGCTCGTCGACCGTCCAGACATGGACCTGGAGACCGGCCCTGCTGCAGGCTGCCACGAATCGGCGCGTGACCACGCGCACGCCACGGTAGGCCTCGGGTACCTGCAGCGCCTGCACACCGGCCCGCCGGGCGATGGGGCCGGCCAGCCCCAGCGGTGCGACCAGTCTCAGGAGGGCGATGGCCGTTCTGCCGGCCGAGGACGCCGTGGGCCGCGCGAGCAGTCCGAGCACCTTCCGGCGGCGCCGATCGGAGAAGGAGGCGACCAGGACGCGGTCGTGGGCGCCGAGGGCATTGACGAGCTCCGCGAGGGGCCGGACGCAGTCGTCGCTCTTCACATCGATGTTCAGCCGCAGGGCGGGCAAGCGCAGCAGCACCGCCTCGAGCGTCGGGATGCCTCCGCCTCCGGCGACCGGGAGCCGTCCCAGCTCCGCGGCCGTCCACGCCGCCACCGGGCCGCTCGCCCCGGTCACGCGGTCGAGGTCCTCGTCGTGGAAGACCACCA
>JASLAA010000274.1 GCA_030147325.1 Arthrobacter sp.
ACCAGAAGGACGAGATCGTCTTCGGGTCCATGACCATCGACGACGACGGCGAGGCGCTCTACACCACGGGCCTCGGCCATGGGGACGCACTCCATGTCTCCGACTTCGACCCGAGCAACCCGGGCCTGGAGGTGTTCGCGGCGCACGAGGACATGAAGTCCTCGGGCAACCGCGGCGCCACCTACCGTGACGCGGCGACGGGGGAGATCCTCTGGTCCATCCCCGCGGCGCGTGACACCGGACGGGCTGCCATGGCGGACATCGACCCGAACCATCCCGGCGCCGAGGGCTGGGCGATCGGCGGGGACGCGGCCTACAACTCCCCGGTGGGACAGCTCCGCTCGTCCTCCGGAGAACTGCTCTCGGAGAAGATCCCCGCGGCGAACTTCGTCACCTGGTGGGACGGCGACCTGCTCCGCGAGATCACGGACAACGAGTACGACACCACGGCGGCCGCCGGGATCCCGACCATCTCGAAGTGGAACCCGGCAACGCAGGCGTCCGAGGAGATCTACCGGGCCGAGGGGACGCTGAGCAACAACACCACCAAGGCGAACCCGGCACTGCAGGCGGACCTGTTCGGCGACTGGCGCGAGGAGATCGTGACACGCACGGAGGATTCCTCGGCCCTGCGCATCGCCACGACCGTCGACGTCACGGACCACCGGCTCCGGACGCTGCAGTCGGACCCGGTGTACCGGCTCGGCGTCGCGTGGCAGAACACCGCGTACAACCAGCCCCCGCACACCTCCTACTTCCTGGGCGAGGGCATGGAGGCGCCGGCGGCGCCGAGCATCTCCTACACGGGGGAGGACACGGGGCCGGGCGAGCTCGTGAATCCGGAACCGGCCTTCGTGCCGGGGCCCGCGGACGCGAAGGACCTCAAGGACCCCACGCGCGTCGACCTGGGACTCGCGGGTGAGAAGTTCGGGCGCGGATCCAGTGACGTCACGCTCGAGAACCTCGAGGCGGGCGAGTGGTTCTACGTCTACCTCAACGGCTCCGGCCTCGGCTGGCGGCAGGCCTCCGACGACGGCGAGGTGACCGTGACCACCCCGTCCGACACCCGGCCGGGCAACAACAGGGTGGTCGTGTTCACCGGCGACGGTGAGCTCTTCGGCTGGGAGGCACTGAGGGTCACCGGCTCCTGACCCCGTGGACGCGAGGGCCCGGACGTTCACCGTCCGGGCCCTCGCGCTGTCCGCCGGCCGGCCCGGAACTGCTCAGGGCCCTTGCTATGCTTCCGACTGGATCATTTCCGACGTCGAGGGAGCAGGCAGTGGCAGAGAGTGTGCGCGCGGACGCGGAGGGTCTGGAGAAACCGAAATGGCGGATCGTCGGGCCCGGACTGCTGGCAGCGGCCACGGGCGTCGGTGCGGGCGACCTCGTCGCCACCCTGATCGCGGGCAGCCAGTACGGATACGCGCTCCTGTGGGCAGCGGTGATCGGCTGCGTCCTCAAGATCATCCTCGTCGAGGGCGTCGGCCGCTGGTACCTCGCCACGGGCAAGACGATCTTCCAGGGCTGGCGGACCCTCGGTGTCTGGACCAGCTGGTACTTCGGCCCGTACATCGTCATCTGGGGCTTCGTGTACGGCGCGACGGCCATGAGCTCCACCGCGTTGCCCCTCCAGGCCCTCTTCCCTGCGGTCCCGCTCAATGTCTTCGCAGTGGCGTCGGGCCTGATCGGCCTGGCCCTGGTGTGGTTCGGCCGGTACGGGCTCTTCGAGAAGATCATGACGGTGATGATCGCGATCATGTTCATCTCGGTGGTCGGGTCCGCCGTCCTCGCCCTGCCGAACATCCCCGCGATGTTCACCGGACTGGTGCCCACCCTGCCCGCGGGCTCCGTCTTCTACGTCCTGGGACTCGCCGGCGGCGTCGGAGGGACCATCACCCTTGCCGCCTACGGCTACTGGCTGCGGGAGAAAGGGTGGAACCGGCCCAAGTGGATGAACGTCATGCGGGTGGACAACACCGTGGCGTACACCGTGACCGGCATCTTCGTGGTCTGCATGCTCATCCTGGGCGCCGAACTCCTCTACACCGCCAACATCTCCCTCCAGACCGGCGATCGCGGCCTGCTCGACATGGGCGTGGTGCTCGAGGACCGCTACGGCGTCGTCTGGGCGAAGGTCTTCCTCATCGGTTTCTGGGCGTCGTCGTTCTCCTCGCTGCTGGGCGTGTGGCACGGCGTCAGCCTCATGTTCGCCGACTTCTGGGCCAACTTCCGCAAGAAGGCCGACGATCTCTCCGACGACGACGCCCCCGGCGCCACCAGCAAGCCGGCTCGTGCCTACATGCTGTGGCTGACCATCCCGCCCATGGTCCTGCTGCTCATCGGACGCCCGTTCTTCCTGATCCTGCTCTACGGGGTCCTCGGCTCCCTCTTCATGCCGTTCCTCGCCATCACGCTGCTCGTCCTGCTGAACAGCACCCGTCTCGCCCAGCAGTGGCGGAACAGGTGGCTGTCGAACGTGTTCCTCGCCATCACGACCGTCGTGTTCCTCGTCCTCGGCGCGAACGAGCTCGTCAAGGCGGTCGCCGGAGGCTGACCCCCGGCGCGGGCGCGTGCCAGACTGGGACCATGCTCGTAGCCTTCAGCGTCGCCCCGTCCGGTTCCTCCGACCTCTCCCGCGAGAATCCCGACGGGTCGGTGCACGACGCCGTGGCCGCCGCTGTCGCCGTCGTCCGCGAATCGGGTCTGCCGAACTCCACCGACTCCATGTTCACCACCATCGAGGGCGAGTGGGACGAGGTGATGGCCGTGGTGAAGAACGCCACCGAGGCCGTGGGCCGCTACGGCAGCCGCA
>JASLAA010000313.1 GCA_030147325.1 Arthrobacter sp.
GATGAGCCTCGACGGCAAAGCCAATCGCCTCGCCGCCATGGTTCGCCAGAACCTCCCGATGGCGATGCAGGGCCTCGCCGTCGTCCCGCTCTTCGCGGGCTTCGACCGGGATCGGCACGTGGGGCGCCTGTTCTCCTTCGACGTGACCGGCGGACGCTACGAGGAGCATGAGCACCACTCGGTCGGTTCCGGCTCCGTCTTCGCCCGCGGCGCGTTGAAGAAACTGTGGAAGCCACGCCTGGACGAGGAGACGGCGGTGCGGGTGGCAGTGGAGGCGCTCTACGATGCGGCCGACGACGACTCCGCAACGGGAGGCCCCGATACGGTGCGGTCCCTGTGGCCGGTCGTGTACGTCGTGGATGCCACCGGTGCCCGCCGCATCCCGGAACGCGACCTCGAGGCCGTCTCGCACGCCATCATCGACGCCCGCTCATCCGCGGGTCGGGAGGCCTGAACCATGACTCAGCAGTTCTATGTCTCGCCCGAACAGCTCATGAAGGACCGCGCCGACTTCGCCCGCAAGGGTATCGGCCGGGGGCGGTCCGTCGTGGTCCTGAGTTGCCGCGACGGCATCGCGCTCGTCGCGGAGAACCCGTCACCATCCCTCCACAAGCTGGGGGAGATCTACGACCGGATCGCCTTCGCCGCCGTCGGGAAGTACAACGAGTTCGAGAGCCTGCGGCAGGCCGGCGTGCGCTACGCCGACGTCCGGGGCTACTCCTACGCCCGTGAGGACGTCACGGCGCGGGGGCTCGCGAGTGTCTATGCGCAGAGCCTCGGCGGTGTCTTCACCGCGGAGAGCAAGCCCTTCGAGGTGGAACTGGTGGTCGCCGAGGTGGGCCGCTCGCAGGACGGCGACCATCTGTACCGGCTGACCTTCGATGGTTCGATCGCCGACGAGAGGGGCTTCGTGGTGATGGGCGGCGCGGCCGACGCCGTCGTCGAATCCCTCGCGGGACAGTGGTCGGCAGAGGGGAGTCTCTCCGAAGCGGTGCGTGCCGCGGCGGCGGCGCTGAGCAACGACGGCGCGGCGGGGCCAGCGCCCGGCGCCGGTTCCGGCACCCCCATGCTCGACCCGTCCATGCTCGAGGTCGCCTTTTTGGAACGTGATCCGGATACCCTGCGGGGAAGCCGCCGCGCGTTCAGGCGGATCGACGGGCCTGAACTCGAAGCGATGCTGCAGCAGGATCAGGGCACCTGATGGAGCGGCGCATCTTCGGGATCGAGACGGAGTTCGGCATCTCCTACTCCGGACCGAACTCCCGTCCCCTGTCACCGGAGGAAGTAGCCCGATACCTCTTCCGCAAGGTGGTGAGCTGGGGCAGGTCCTCGAACGTCTTCCTCACCAACGGGTCGCGGCTGTACCTGGATGTGGGTTCCCACCCCGAGTACGCCACCGCGGAGTGCGACGACCTCGCCCAGCTCATCGCGCACGACCGCGCGGGCGAGCTGATCCTGGAGGACCTCGTCGCGGAGGCGCAGCGCAAACTCGCCCAGGAGGGTTACGACGGCAGGATCTACCTGTTCAAGAACAACACCGACTCTGCCGGCAACTCCTACGGCAGCCACGAGAACTATCTGATCCCGCGCAAGCTCGAGTTCGCACGTCTGGCCGACATCCTCATCCCGTTCCTCGTGACGCGGCAACTCCTGGTCGGCGCGGGCAAGGTACTGAAGACCCAGACCGGCTCCCTCTACGCGTTCTCCCAGCGGGCGGACCACCTGTGGGAGGGCATCTCCTCGGCCACGACCCGTTCACGCCCCATCATCAACACGCGGGACGAACCCCACGCCGATGCCGAGCACTACCGCCGGCTGCACGTCATCGCCGGCGACTCGAACATGTCCGAGACGACGACACTCCTCAAGGTCGGTTCGGTGGACCTTCTGCTGCGGATGGTGGAGGCCGGGGAGATGATGCGTGACTTCCGCCTCGAGAACCCCATCCGCAGCATCCGGGAGATCTCCCACGACCTGACCGGCCGTCAACTCCTCAAGCTGGCCAACGGCAGGCACATGACGGCCCTGGAGATGCAGCGGGAGTACCTGACCCGGGTGAGCACCTTCGTGGAGCAGCACGGCGCGCACAACGATCACGTCCCCGGGATCCTGGACCTGTGGGAACGGGTGCTCGACGCCGTGGAGACGGGTGACACGGCGCGCATCGACACCGAGGTGGATTGGGCCATCAAGAAGAAGCTCATCGACCGCTATCTGGCGCGCTCGGGCGAGAGTCTGGACTCCGCCAGGGCCGCCCAGCTCGACCTGACGTACCACGACATCTCACGCTCACGGGGTCTGTTCTTCCTCCTGCAGGCCCGGGGCGAAGCGGCCCGTGTCGTCGACGAGACAACGGTGAAGGAAGCCGTGGACCTCCCGCCCCAGTCCACGCGCGCCCGCCTCCGGGGAGAGTTCGTCCGCCGGGCGAAGGAAGCGAACCGGGACTACACCGTGGACTGGGTGCATCTCAAGCTCAACGACCGCGCCCAGCAGACCATCCTCTGCAAGGATCCGTTCACCTCGGTGGACGAACGCGTCGAGGCACTCCTGCAGCAGCTGTGAGGAGCGGGGGCAGTATGACCCACCGTGCCACGTCGTGCCCGCCCCTCCGCCAGGAGAAACGTCGCACCGGCAGCCGTTAGGCTTGTCAGGGCCCTTGGTCCTTCGGGGCGACCTGGACCGATCACCAACCTGAAAGTAGTTCTGTGCGAAAAGTACTAGCAATCCTCCTTCCGCTGCTGCTGATGCTGACAGCCTGCGGCGGTCCGACGACGGACGACTTCACCGGCGACTCGTCGGCGAACTCAGCAGGTTCCGCCGAGGTCTTCGACACGGTGACCGTCAGTGGCGGGTCGGACGAGGAAGCACCGACCGTCGAGTTCGAGTCCCCGCTCGAGGTCACCGGTGTCGCAGCGAAGACCGTCGCGGAGGGCGAAGGCGACGAGATCGAGGACGGGCAGGAGATCCGCTACCAGCTCGTGGCGCTGAACGCGGAGGACGGCGAGGTCCTGGGCGACACCTACAGCCAGGGCGACCCCCAGGTCCTGCCGGTGGACAGCACGCTGAAGGAGCAGGACGCCGAACTGTACGAGGTCCTGATCGGCACGAAGGTCGGCGCACAGGTCGCCTACACCCGACCCTCCCCGGAGCCCGCGGAAGGCCAGCCGGCCATGCCCGAGCAGGTCATCGTCCTGAAGGTAATCTCTGCCGAGCAGCCTCCGCCGGAGCCCGAGGTCCTCTCACCCGAGGATGTCCAGAAGCTCGACGACGAAGGCCAGCTCCCCACCTTCACGTTCGCCGACGACGGCGCACCGGAGGTGTCGATCCCGGAGAACGATCCCTCGGGCGACCTCGTGGTCAAGGTGCTGAAGGAGGGTGACGGCGAAGAGGTCACGGAGTCGGACACCATCACCGCCGACTACAGCGGCTGGCGCTGGGACGACGGCGAGCAGTTCGACTCGAGCTTCGAACGAGGAGAACCGGCGGAGTTCCCGCTGACCGGCGTCATCGAAGGCTGGACCAAGGGACTCAGCGGCCAGAAGGTGGGCTCACAGGTCCTCCTGGTGATCCCCGGAGCCTGGGGCTACGGAGACCCGGCCCCCGAGGGACGCCCCTCCGGCACGCTCGTGTTCTTCGTGGAGATCACCGCCAAGGCTACGGCCGAGTAGCACCCGCCCATCCAGCCCGTCCACCCCAACCACCACCAGGAGTATCCATGTCCTTCGGACAGCGCAGCTTCGACCGGCAGAAGCCGGAGATCGATTTCCCCGCCCACGAGGTCCCCGCCGACCTCGTCATCGAGGACCTCATCGAGGGAACCGGTGACGAGGCGACACCCGGCAAGACGGTATCGACCCACTACGTCGGTGTGGCGTTCTCCACGGGCGAGGAGTTCGACGCCTCGTGGAACCGCGGCAGCCCGCTCGATTTCAAGGTGGGCATCGGCCAGGTCATCCAGGGCTGGGATCAGGGCCTCCTCGGGATGAAGGTCGGCGGACGCCGCCGCCTCGAGATCCCGTCCCACCTCGCGTACGGCGCCAGCGGCGCAGGATCGGCGATCGGCCCGAACGAGGCGCTGATCTTCGTGGTGGACCTGCTCGGGGTCCGCTAGACCCGGTATGCCGGAAAGCGGTCGACGCTCGACGGGCGAGGAGGGACGCAGGTCTGCACCGGCAGCCTGCGTCCCTCCCGCCGCTTCGGTGACGGTAGGGTTTTGACCGTGTCCGCCAAACGAACCGAACGCCTCCTCACCCTCGTGATCATGCTCCTGTCGAGCCGTCGCGGGTTCACCAAGGAGGAACTGTTCGACGGGATCGACCTGTATCGCGAGGCGACCTCGGTCGCTGCGCGGGAGAAGCTCTTCGACCGTGACAAGGCCGCCCTGCGGGAGCAGGGCATCCCGCTCGAGTCGTTCAGCGAGGACACCCTCTTCGACAACGACAACACGGTGCAGCGGTACCGGATCGACGCGGAGGACTACCGGCTCGGAGGGGTGACCTTCCAGCCCGAGGAGTACGCCGTGCTCAACCTCGCGGCGGGCGTCTGGGACCAGGGCTCACTCGACGCGGCTGCATCACGCGCGCTGAGGAAGCTCAGTTCCCGCAGCACCGACGGCGCCGTCGAGCTCACCCCCCTCATCCAGCCCCGGATCACCACCGACGCACCCTACTGGGACACCGTCTGGCAGGCCCTCACCTCGCGCACCCCGGTTCGTTTCCCCTACCGTGCGGCCAGCACCGGACGCGAGGAGGTACGCACCGTCCACCCCTGGGGGATGGGAGCGCGTTTCGGCCACTGGTACGTCGTCGGATTCGACATCACGCGGAACGCCGAACGGTTCTTCCGCCTCTCGCGCATGACGGGCGAACCCGTCCTCCTCACCGGGACCTTCGACGTCCCCGAGAGCTTCGACATGAACCGCACCCTGTCCTCCCTCTCGCGCAGCGAGCCGGACCGGGTCGCGATCGTCGCCGCTCGGCCCGGCTCCTGCCAGGTGCTCCGCGTCCGCAAGAACGCCGAGGTGCTGCAGACGGGCGAGGAGTGGGACATCCTGCGCGTGCCCTACGCCGCTTCGAGTCCCATGGCAGCAACCGTGGCGGGGCTCGGCACCAATGCCAGGGTGCAGGAGCCCCAGGAACTGGCCGACGAGGTCGTGCGATTGCTGCAGGGGGCCTACGACGCCGCGATCGCTGCCCCTCGGGACATCGAGATCACCGGCGCAAGCCGCCCCGCTCCGCGGCGGAAGTCCTCCTCGCAGGACCACCTGCTCCGCCTGCTCGATCTGGTCCCTTACCTCCTGGCCCACCCCGGGGCCGAAGTGGGGGAGACCGCCCGGCGCTTCGACGTCACCCCGAGCCAGCTCACCAAGGACCTCGACCTGCTGTTCGTCAGCGGACCGCGTCACTACCCGGACGGCCTCATGGACGTGAACATCGAGGACGGCCGGATCTACCTGACGAACGCCCATGACCTGGCCGAGCCGGTGAAGCTGAGCATGGACGAGGCCTGTTCGCTGATCGTGGGTCTGCAGGCCCTCCGCGAGCTGCCCGGCATGAGGGACAACGAGGCCATCGTGAGTGCCCAGACGAAGCTGACGGCAGCTGCGGGCGATGCTGCACGGATCGGATCCGCCGTGGCGACCAAACTCACCGAGGACGACATCGACCCGACGCTCGAGGTGCTGCAGGCGGCCCTGCAATCCGGTGTCAGGGTCGAGGTGGACTACTTCGTGCCCACCCGCGACGAGATCACGCACCGCGTCCTGGAGCCGATCCGCATCTTCCTGCACCAGGACACCTGGTACCTCGAGGCCTGGAGCGTCGACTCGGACGGACTCCGGAACTTCCGGCTCGACCGTATCCAGAGCGCCACGCTGACCGGGGAGCCGGCGACGGCGACCGTGGACGAGGAAGCGCTGGCACGCGGCCGCAAGGCGGCGTCCCCCTACCGCTCCGCGGAGACGGACCACGCCGTCACGCTGCTGCTCGAACCCCGCGCGCGCTGGATAGCAGCGCAGTACAACGCGGACGCCGTGGAGGAACTCGGTGACGACCGCGTGCTCGCGCGCCTGAGGGTCGCCTCCGACTCGTGGATCCCGGGACTCGTCGCGGGACTGGGCGGATCTGCCGCCGTCGTCGGGCCGGAGCCCCTGCGTGAGGCGACGGTGCGCTGGCTCGAAGCAGCCCGTTCCCACCAGTCACTGTCCTAGACTTACCCCATGATGTGGTGGATGTGGATAGTTCTGTGGGTCGCTGTGGTCGCGGTGAGCGTGATCTTCCTCGGCGTCGTCGGTTTCCGCGTCTTCCGGCGGATCATGCGAACTCTGGGTGAATTCGGGGAAGCGATGGGCCGCTTCGACGTGAACGCCCGCGACGACGACGGCGCAGCCGCGCATCCTGCCGCGCTCCCGGGAATACCCGTCCCGGCCGTCTTCTCGGCACCCGAGGACGTCGGTAGGGCACGCGAACTGGCCCGGACCCGGCGCACCGACGACCGTCGCAGCCGGCGGGTACGGAAGCGCGTGGACCGTGGACAACCGCAGCTCCTGCGGGACATGCCCCACCTGTGACCTAAACTGTGATCGGGATCAACGAGAGGAATTGGGCATGAGGCTCGAAGGCTGGCACATCGTCATCATCATCGTTCTTGCGATCGTTCTGTTCGGCGCACCGAAACTGCCCGGACTGGCACGCAGCGTCGGACAGTCCCTGCGGATCTTCAAGTCCGAGGTGAAGCAGATGAAGGACGAGAACAACACCCCTGATACCGGGACGGATCCGGTGGAAGGCCGTGTGGTCAGCGATACCGCCCCCCACACCTACGCCCCCACGTACCAGACCCCGGTCCAGCCCCAGCAGGGCGGACAGGGACAGGGGACCCAGGACCCGTATCGGCAGGCCGACGGCACTGCTGACGGAGCGGGCCAGGCGGGACCGTCCCAGCAGAGCGGCACCTCCCGCACCAACCTGTAGCCCGGACTCACCGGTGTCAGCCGAGAACGCGCGCGCGCGCGGGAGGAAAGCCAACCCGGAAGGGCGGATGGCCCTCAAGGAGCACCTGCGCGAGGCACGGAACCGTCTTTTCAAGGCAGCGATCGCGGTGCTCGTCGGCACCGTGGCCGGGTTCTTCCTGTACGACCCCGTACTCCGGGCCCTGGGCGAGCCGATCGTCGCCATCAACGAGCAGGAGGGCCGGCAGGCCTCCCTGAACTTCGACACGGCCGCGTCCCCGTTCGACCTGCTGATCCAGGTGTCGATCTTCCTCGGGGTGGTCCTGTCGAGCCCGGTGTGGCTCTACCAGCTGTGGGCCTTCATCACCCCCGGGCTCAAGTCGAAGGAACGGCGGATCGCCCTGGCCTTCATCGCCGTCGCCGTGCCGCTGTTCCTGGCCGGGATCGCGCTGGCGTGGCTGATCCTCCCGAACGCCGTCCGCGTGCTGACGGACTTCACCCCCGAGGACTTCTCCAACCTCATCAGCGTCTCGGTGTACTTCACCTTCGTCCTGCGTCTGATGCTGGCGTTCGGCATCGCGTTCCTGTTGCCCGTCGTCCTGGTGGGGTTGAACATGGTCGGCCTGGTCTCGGGCAAGCAGATCCTCAAGGCCTGGCGCATCACGGTGTTCCTCGTCTGCCTGTTCGCAGCCATGGCGGCCCCGGGCGGCGACGCGTTGAGCATGTTCTACCTCGCCGTGCCGCTGCTGCTGCTCTTCTTCGTCGCCATCGGCCTGTGCCTGCTCAACGACAAGCGGCGTGCACGTCGCAACGCGGCCCGGGAGGCCGCCGTCGAGGCGAGTGCCGACACCGCGTCGTCCCTCGACGCCCTGTGATCCCGGGGCACGGCCACGCTCGACTCCGCAAGCGGCATCTGCGCGGGAACGCTCAGCGCGTACACGACTGCCCGCGCTGAGCGGAGCGTCTAGGGTGGAAAGATGAGCACCCCCGCGGAGAGATACGCAGCTGCCAAGGCCCGCACGGAGCACTCACGGACGGAGCTCTTCCAGTTCGAACAGACCCTCGGTTTCGCGCTCGATCCCTTCCAGCGCGAAGCGTGCACCGCGCTCGAAGCCGGAAAGGGCGTGCTCGTAGCGGCTCCTACGGGAGCCGGGAAGACGGTGGTGGGGGAGTTCGCCGTGTACATGGCGCTCCAGCACGGCCTGAAGGCGTTCTACACCACCCCCATCAAGGCCCTGAGCAACCAGAAGTACTCCGAGCTGGCGGCCGTCCACGGCCCGGACCGGGTGGGCCTGCTCACCGGTGACACCAGCATCAACGCGGACGCCGACGTGATCGTGATGACCACCGAGGTCCTGCGGAACATGCTGTATGCGAACTCGGAGGCGCTGAACAACCTCGGGTACGTGGTGATGGACGAGGTCCACTATCTTGCGGACCGCTTCCGCGGTGCGGTCTGGGAGGAAGTGATCATCCACCTGCCGACCGAGGTCAAACTCGTCTCCCTGAGCGCGACCGTCTCGAACGCCGAGGAGTTCGGCGCCTGGCTGGACACGGTCCGCGGCGATACCGACGTCGTCGTGTCCGAACACCGCCCCGTCCCGCTCTGGCAGCACGTCATGGTCGGGCACGACCTCGTGGACCTGTTCGCCGGTGACGTCGCCTTCGACGAGGCCGCGCCGGCGGGAGCGGAAGCGGGGGTGAAGAGCCAGTACGACGTGAACCCCGAACTGCTCGACCTCGCGAGCAACGAGATCCGGCTGAACCAGCGCACCAACTGGGGAGGCGGGGGACGCCGCGGCAAGTCCCGGAACGGCAGGGGCGCTCCTGCTCAGGCGTCACTCGTCAGGCGGGCGACCCGGCCCCAGGTGATCAGTGCCCTCGACCGGGCCGACCTCCTGCCGGCCATCACGTTCATCTTCTCCAGGGCCGGGTGCGAAGCGGCAGTGACGCAGTGCCTGCACGCCGGGCTGTGGCTCACCACCGAGGAGGAACGCGACGAGATCAGCGAGACCATCGACGCCGCCACGATGGACATCCCACGCGACGACCTCGAGATCCTCGGCTTCTGGACCTGGCGGGAGGGATTGATCCGGGGATTCACCGCCCACCATGCGGGAATGCTGCCCACCTTCAAGGAGATCGTGGAGCGGCTCTTCGCCGCCGGCCTCGTGAAGGCGGTCTTCGCGACGGAGACCCTGGCCCTCGGTGTCAACATGCCCGCCCGGACCGTCGTCCTCGAGAAGCTCGACAAGTTCAATGGTGAAGCCCACGTGAACGTGACCGCGGGGGAGTACACCCAGCTCACCGGTCGTGCCGGGCGCCGGGGGATAGACGTCGAAGGCCACGCCGTCGTCCTCTGGCAGCCGGGGACGGACCCCGGCGCGGTCGCCGGGCTCGCATCGCGGCGCACCTACCCGCTGAACTCCAGCTTCCGCCCGACGTACAACATGAGCATCAACCTGATGGCGCAGTTCGGCCAGGAGCGCTCGAGGGAGATCCTGGAGACGTCGTTCGCACAGTTCCAGGCCGACCGCTCCGTCGTCGGGCTCGCCAAACAGGTCCGTAGCCGCGAGGAATCCCTGAAGGGCTACGAGAAGTCCATGACCTGCCACCTCGGGGACTTCCGGGAGTACGCGAACCTCCGGCGTGAGCTGTCCGATCTCGAGTCGATGGCGTCGCGGGACAGGTCTCGGTCACTGCGTTCCGCTGCGGAATCCTCCCTCGAGTCCTTGCGCCCGGGCGACGTGATCGATGTGCCCGGTGGCAGGACGCAGGGGTACGCCGTCGTCCTCGACAGCGACTCGTCGCGCGAACCACGGCCCACCGTCCTCACCCTCGAGACACAGATCCGCCGGGTGGGCGTGCAGGACATCGACGGCCCTGTGGAGGTGCTGTCACGCATCAGGATCCCGAAGCACTTCAGTGCCCGCAGCCCGAAGGACCGACGCGACCTCACCTCCTCCCTCCGGAACGCGCTGCAGGAACAGCGTCCGCCGCGGCGCGGGGCGGACCGCGTGGCCGCAGCGCACTCGGCGTCGGCCGCGGCGGAGGAACGCGCCATCACTGAGCTCCGCCGCCGCCTGAGGGCCCACCCCTGCCACGGGTGCAGCGAACGGGAGCAGCACGCGCGCTGGGCCGAGCGATGGTGGAAGCTGCGCCGCGAGACGGACAAGCTCGCAGGCCAGATCCGGGGTCGGACCAACACCATCGCCAAGACGTTCGACCGCGTCTCGGAGGTGCTCGCCTCCTACGGCTACGTCGAATACACCGACGACGGAGCCAGGGTCAGTGCCTCGGGGCAGAAGCTACGCCGCATCTACGGCGAGAAGGATCTGCTGATCGCACTGTGCATCGAGCAGGGCGCCTTCAGTGATCTCGATGCCGCGGAGCTCGCGGCGCTCACCACCGTGCTGGTGTATCAGGCCAAGCGGGAGGAGCGCGGAGTGCGGCCGGTGATGCCGAGCGTCGCCCTGGAGGGTTCGGTGGAGACGATCATCCGCCAGTGGTCGCAGCTCAACGACGTCGAGGAGCAGCATCGCCTTCCGGTGACCGGCGAGCCGGAACTGTCGCTCGTCTGGCCGATGTTCAAGTGGGCCCAGGGCCGCTCCCTGCAGGCAGCGCTCAGCGGCACCGAGTTGGCGGCCGGCGATTTCGTGCGCTGGTCCAAGCAGGTCATCGACCTGCTCGACCAGCTCGCGAAGGTGCCAGACCTGCCCGACGGACTCCATGCGACCTGCGTCCGGGCCATCCGACTGGTCAGGCGCGGCGTGGTGGCATACTCGAACATCAGCGAGTAGTACCCGCTCCGGAACGCACCGACCACAGAAAGCCGCCGAACATCCCCATGCCCAGCTCCGACGATTCCGCCCCCGTCCTGTACCGCAACGGGTCCGTCTACAGCCCTGCCGATCCCTTCGCGACTGCGATGCTCATCGACCGGGGAGTGGTTGCCTGGGTCGGGTCGGAGCACGCTGCCGCCAATCTCACCGGCCCAGGGGTGCGGACAGTCGATCTCGACGGCTCGCTCATCACTCCCGGCTTCGTCGACGCCCATGTGCACACCACGGAGACGGGCATCGCCCTCGGATCGATCGACCTGACCGGGTGCCGGTCCCTCGGCGAGCTGCTGGACTCGGTCGCCCGCGCGGCGACGAACGGGTCCTCCACGATCCTCGGATACGGGTGGGACGAGTCCCGGTGGCCGGACAAGCGCGTGCCGACGGCAGCGGAACTCGACAATGCCGGGAACGGCGCGCTCGTGTACCTCGTGAGGGCCGACATCCACTCCGCCGTCGTCTCGGGATCATTGGCTGCGGGCCTGGGGCTCGCCCGCCTGGACGGGTGGTCGGACGGCTTCGTGGTCCGGGGCGCGCACGAGGCCGCCCGCCAGGCCACGCGCCGCCTGACCCGCGAGCAGCGCCGCGACTACCAGCAGGCAGCCCTGCTGCATGCCGCATCCCGGGGGTACGTAGCGGTCACGGAGATGGCAGCACCGCACATCGCCCCGCGCGAGGATCTCGAGGAACTGCTGTCGATCGACGGGGTGCACCACGACACGCCCTTGCCCGAGGTGATCCCGTACTGGGCGCAGCTGACGTCCACACGCCAGGAGGTCAGCGATCTCATGCTGGGCTTCGGAGGACGGCTGGCGGGTCTCGCGGGCGATCTCAACGTGGACGGCTCGATCGGCTCACGTACCGCTGCTCTGCGCGAGGACTACGCGGACGCACCCGGTGATCGGGGGACCCTGTACCTCAGCGAGGAGGACGTCACCGCGCACCTGCTCGCGGCAACCGCCGAAACCGTGCAGGCCGGCTTCCACGTCATCGGTGATGCCGGCCTCGACGTCGTACTGCGCGGGCTGGAGGTCGCAGCCCGGGAACTCGGCATCGACGAGGTCCGCCGAGCGCGACACCGGCTCGAGCACGTCGAACTCACCGACGACGCGGCCATCGCGGCCCTGGTGCACTTCGGCGTGGCCATCAGCGGACAGCCCGTCTTCGATGCTCTCTGGGGACACGACGGCGGTCTGTACGAGCAGCGGCTGGGGGAGCGCAGGGGCGGCATGAACCGCTTCGCCTCTCTCCTGTCCGCCGGTGTCCTCGTCGCTCTCGGCTCGGACAGTCCCGTGACGCCGCTCGATCCGTGGTCCTCGGTACGCGCGTGCCTGCAGCACAGCAATGCGGCGGAGAACATCTCCGCGCGGGCCGCGTTCATCGCCCACACGCGGGCCGGCTGGCGGCTCTCGGGGCGCAGCCCGATGATGGGCCAACTGGCTCCCGGCACCCCTGCCTCCTACGCCGTGTGGAAGGTGGACGAGCTGATGGTGCAGACACCGGACAACCGCGTCCAGTCCTGGAGCACGGACCCCCGTGCGGGGACTCCACTGCTGCCGGCACTCGACACCGAGAACGCTCCGCTGTGCCTGGAGACGGTGCATGAGGGGCGCCGCCTCCATGCCGCCGAAGGCTTCGCAGCGGCCTAGGTCCGGGCCGTTCGGCGCACAATTCCAACCGGGATCGGGACACCCTCCTGACCTGCGCCGAAAGACGTTTCCGCAGGTCAGAGCCCTGTTGACACCTCCTCCACAGCACGTAAGCTTTCGTCCTAAGGGTTAGAGGAACTCCTGCGGGAGGAAACCTGGTTGGTCTCCGTGAGCGCAACGCATCGGCCTTTTCAATGGCGCGCGTTGCCCGCCCGAACGGAACCGGCACTCAAAGGGCAGGTCCACTCATCAGTAGAAAACGATGGCGGCAGTTCTGCCGACATCGGTACGAAGGTGGGTGGACCTGCCCGAGAGCCCGCCGGTCGGGTGTGCATCCCCGTCGACATCCTCCCTGGGTCCCCGTCGGCTCGACCCTCGTCGCCTATACTTGCAGACTGGCTCAGCGAACGAGCCGGTCCCTGCGCGATGCGCACCCCGATGGAAAGGCCCACCTGCGTGCGAGTCGTCACGATCATCCCTACCTACAACGAGATCGAGTCCCTCCCGCTGACCCTCGCCCGCCTGCGCGCTGCCGTGCCGGCGTCCGACGTCCTGATCGTGGATGACAACAGCCCCGACGGCACGGGTGACCTCGCTGATCGGGCGGCCGCAGCGGATCACCAGGTCCACGTCCTGCACCGAGCCGGAAAGGAAGGTCTGGGAGCCGCCTACATCGCGGGCTTCCGGTGGGGGCTGGAGCGGGACTACGACGTCTTCGTCGAGATGGACGCCGACGGTTCCCACAAACCGGAACAGTTGCAGGACCTGCTGGACAGCGTGGACCGGGCGGACCTCGTCATCGGAAGCCGCTGGGTCCGCGGCGGCAGCGTGGTCAACTGGCCGACGCACCGCAAGCTCCTGTCCCGGGCCGGCAGCACCTACTCCCGCTTCATGCTCGGCCTGCCCGTCAGGGATATCACCGCGGGCTTCCGTGCCTTCCGGCGATCCACGCTGGAGACGCTCGACCTCTCCGCCGTGGCATCCGTCGGTTACGGCTTCCAGGTCGACATGACCTTCCGGGTCGCCCGCCTCGGCCTCACCATCGTCGAGGTCCCCATCACCTTCGTCGAGCGGGAACTGGGGGATTCGAAGATGAGCGGCACCATCGTGTTCGAAGCCATCGCGAACGTCACCCGCTGGGGCCTCGGCGCCCGCTGGGACACGCTGACCCGACGTTCCTGACGGAACCCGGCAAAAGAAAGGCACCCGCCTCGGCGGGTGCCTTTATTTCGTGCATCGGCCAGGGTCAGGCCGAACGGCGCTCCCCGCGGCGCTCGCGCAGGATGGTCAGCCGATCCTGGAGGATCTGCTCCAGTTCCTCGACCGAGCGACGCTCCAGCAGCATGTCCCAGTGCGTACGGACCGGCTTGTCGTTCGACGTGTCGGGCTTCTCCCCGTTGACGAGCAGCGCCTCCTTGCCCGTCTTGGAGACCCAGGTGGCCGGGATGTCGGCTTCGGACGAGAACGTCACGAAGACCCGCTCGCCATCCTCGCACCGGTACTCCACGCGCTGACGGGGGGCGGGCTCGACGCCGGATTCCGTCTCCATCGACTGCGCTCCGAGGCGCATGCCGCGCAGGCTGCGATCGCTCATCTTGTTCTCCTAGTCACCATGGCCCCCGCGTGCGGAGACCGTTGTCGCTGTTCTCAAGGTCGTTCTCACCGAGTGCTGACATCAGCACCCGGCGCCTCGCCCGGAGGCGAGAGGGAAGCTGTGGGTTTCAACACCGCGCGCCGCCGGGATGTTCCTGGGAGCGGGGGTAAACACCTAAGTATACAGGCCTCGCATCCCGGACCTCGCTGCCGCGCGCGTGCCCCGGCGTGCTGGATCGGCTGCCAGACACCGCTCGGGTCACCAAACACCGCCGGCCTCCGCCGAATCGGCGAAGGCCAGCGGTTTCGAGCAGGGCTGTCAGGTACGTTCGACGAGCTCCGGACCGTCCGAGGGGGAGTCGGGTGTGGTGGTGCCGAGGACGTTGCCGATGCCCTTCAGCGCCTCGCCGACCTCGCTCGGGATGATCCAGAGCTTGTTCGCAGATCCTTCGGCAAGCTTCGGAAGCGTCTGTAGGTACTGGTAGGCGAGCAGCTTCTGCGTCGGGTTGCCCTTGTGGATGGCGTCGAACACCTTGTGGATGGCCTGCGCCTCACCATCAGCC
>JASLAA010000001.1 GCA_030147325.1 Arthrobacter sp.
AGGAGGCCCCGGGTGCCCCATCCCGGGCACCGGCTGTCGGACGGACCGCGTGCAGGGCGCCGCGGGAAGGAGCCGCGGTGGATGGGACCAGCAGCGGGCTCATCGTGCCATGCTCGCGAGGAACGCGGCCTGTGCGGCGTATGCGTCGGCAGCACCCGGCGCGCCGGGCACCGCCGCAGGAGCCTAGGGCGCGATGGATGCCATCCCAGCGGGTGCTTCCGGCAGGATGCGCCGGATGGTGGTGATGTTCGCGTCGGTCTCCCACATGTCCCGCACCGCGACGGTCTGGCCCGGCTGGGGAGCATCGATCGCCTTGCCACCGCCGAGGTACATGGACACGTGTCCGCCGTCGTGGCTGAACAGGAGATCGCCGGGCTGGGCTTCGGCCAGGGAGGGCACGTGCGTGCCGGCGTTCATCTGGTCCCACGTCACGCGTGGGACCTGGATGCCGATATCGGCGTAGGCGCGCTGCACGAACCCGGAGCAGTCGAGGCCTGTGGCCGGATCGGTGCCGCCCCAGACGTAGGGCACACCCTCGTAGGCCCGGGCGGCTTCGATGAGCCGCGCGGCGTCACCCGAGGACGGGACGGGCACGGGCTGTGTACCGGGGACTTCCGCCACACCGGGAGCAGCGCCGGCGGACGGGGCGGCAGCGGGGGGCGCAGCGGGGGCGGGGACGGCAGCGGGGGCCACAGCTTCCGCGAGTGCGTCCGCGAAACGATTCGCGGTCCCGGTCTGCGTGGGTGCGGCCGCCGATGAACCGGTGGTCGTCGTCGTGACCGGCGGTGTGGCCTGGGCCCTCGCCGTCGGGGCGGCGAGCATGGTCAGCGTGGACTGGATCTGCTGGATCCGGCCTACCGCGTCGGTGAGTGTCATGTCCTGTCCTTGCCGCTGTGCCTGGCCCAGCTGGTCGATGCGAGTTCGTCGAGCACGCGCTGCTCGGCGCCGATCAGCGCCGTGGCCTGCGTGTCCCGATGACGTTCTTCGAGTTTCTCGAGGCCGACGGTCGCCGCCCGTGCTGCGCGGTACTGATCCTGCGCGGCGTCCTGCTGGTGCTGCAGTTGCGCCTCGAGTGCGTTCAGGTCGGCGAGCATGCTGCGCGCCGACGAGCGCGCTGCGGCGACGGCGTACAGCGACGCCGAACCGGCAGGGCTGATGTCCGTGCCGTCGAGGGCCTCGGTGACGCCGCCCGCGCGGGTGCGGGAGGCCCGAAGGCGCTCGTTCGCTGCTGCGAGGGACCCTGCGGCCTCGTCCTCGCGCAGCTGCCGGAGCCGCAGCAGTCCGGCCAGGGGAAAGTGTCGTGCCATCAGGTGATTCCCATCGATCCGGTGAGGTGGGCGAGGCGGTTCCAGGCCTCGTCGTAGGGTGTCTGCTCGTCCATGCGCTGCTGCAGGAAGTCGTTCACGGCGCCCTCGTTGTCCATGGCGGCGTCGACCAGCGGGTTGGACCCACGGGAGTAGGCACCGACGTCGATGAGATCCTGTGCGGCTTTCCGCGCGGCGAGTGCCCTGCGGAGCGATGCGGCGGATGTGGCCTGCTCCCGCGTGGTGACACGGGAGGCCACCCGCGAGATCGAGGCGAGCGGGTCGATCGAGGGGAAGTGCCCGGCGACGGCCAGCTTGCGGTCGAGCACCACATGGCCATCGAGGATGGAACGCGCCGCGTCCGCCACGGGCTCGTTGTGATCGTCGCCGTCCACCAGCACGGTGTACATGCCCGTCACGGATCCCGTGGCTCCGGTGCCGGCGCGCTCGAGGAGTTGCGCGAGCAGCGAGAAGGTCGACGGCGGATACCCGCGGGTCGCCGGAGGCTCCCCGACGCTCAGCCCGATCTCGCGCTGCGCCATCGCCACGCGCGTCAATGAATCCATCATGAGCATGACGTCGGCGCCGCCGTCGCGGAACGCCTCGGCGATCCGGGTGGCCACGAACGCTGCGCGCAGGCGCAGGAGCGCGGGTTCGTCGGATGTCGAGACGACCACGATGGACCGGGCAAGGCCCTCCGGTCCGAGGTCGTCCTCGAGGAAGTCGCGGACCTCACGGCCACGCTCCCCCACGAGGGCGATCACCGAGACGGCCGCATCCGTGCCCCGGGCGATCATCGACAGGAGCGAGGACTTGCCGACGCCGGAACCGGCGAAGAGCCCCATGCGCTGACCGCGGCCCACGGTGGTGAGCGTGTCCATGACCCTGACGCCGAGCTGCAGCGGCTCGGTGATGCGGCTGCGATCGAGCGCCGCCGGTGGTGTGTTGTCGAGCGACACCCAGACGACGTCGGTGAGCGGGCCCCGTCCGTCGATGGGCCGGCCGACACCGTCGAGCACGCGTCCGAGGAGCCCGGGGCCGGCGGGTACCAGCAGCGGGGTCCCCTGGGCGCGGACGGGCGCTCCCGCCTGGATGCCGGACAAGTGGGCGTAGGGCATGCAGCGCAGGCCGGTCAGGGAGGCTGCGACCACCTCCGCCTCCACAGGTGAGGCGTCGCCGATGGTCACGAGGTCCCCGATGGCGCAGTCCAGGCCCACGACGTCGACGCCGAGACCGACGACCGATGCCACTTGGCCCACGCGCTGGGGTGCGGCCGCGGTACGGGCACGGCGGACCACCTCATCGATGACCGGCGTCATGATGCGCTGCTCCCTGCCGCGCCGGAATCGCGGAGCACCGCTCGTACCCGTTCGAGCGCCGAGCTGAGGCGGGCATCGACGGACCCCTGGGGGAGATCGGCGACAGCATCGCCCCGTCCGAGCGTGGCGTCGGCGACGAGGACGAGTCCGGGGCGGTCCACATCATCCGCCTGCAGCAGCGCGAGGTCCGCGGGGTGGAGCCGCACTCCCCGTACCTCCTCGTCTGTCGTCCCCCGGAGGGCGCGGGCGACAGCGGCCCGGGCCGACGCCGGGCCATCCTTCAGCGAGTGGCCGACGAGCTCCTCGGCGATGTCGAAGGCGATCTCGAGGATCTGGCCGCGGGCTTCGGCGAGCACCGGCGCCGTGCGTGCCTCGAGCGCCCGTGTCGCGGCATCGAGGGTGCGCAGGCGCTGCGCCGCGACCGCTTCGGCCCGCACGCGGGACTCCTCCGCCGCGGCATCGACCGCCGCCCTGCGCTCGGTGAGTTCTACGCGAGCCAGCGATAGTCCGTCCGCGTAGCCCGCGGCATGTCCGCGCGCGAACGCGACGTCGTCGATGGCCTGCCCGGAGGCTGGTCCGAGGCGGGGGAACGTGACGGGGACAAGAGCGTCAGTTGACATACTCGTCCTCGTCCCCGCGCTGGATGGTGATGACGCCCTGAGCCTCGAGGTCGCGGATCGCGCGCACCACCTCGGCCCGTGCCTCCTCGACCTGCGACACCCGGACGGGCCCGACGGCGCGGATCTCGTCGTCGAGGAGCTCCCTGTTCCGCTCGGAGACGTTCCCGCGGATGACGGTGACGACGGCGTCGGCCGCGCCCTTCATGGCGAGCGCGAGCACGGCGGAGTCGATGCCTCGCAGCACCTGCTGGACGTCGCGGCGCTCGAGGTTGACGATGTCCGCGAAGGTCAGCATGCGCGCACGCACTTCCTCGGCGAGCACCGGGTCGCGGTCCTGGAGGCCCTCGAGCAGTTCGCGCTCGGTACTGAGATCTGCCCGGTTGATGATGTCGACGAGGGGCTGGATGCCACCGATCATCGAGCCGCCCTGATGCGGAGCCGCAACGGCGCCGGCCCTGACCTTGATGGACTCGGCAACCACGGAGACGGCCTCGGGCGTCGCCGAACCCATGGTCGCGATGCACTGGGCAACATCGGTGCGGCCCGCAGGCGCGAGGCCGGCCAGGACGGTCGACGCGTGCTCGGGTTTCAGATGCGCGAGGACCAGCGCGATGGTCTGCGGCAGTTCACCCTCCAGCACGGCCTGGATCTGCCCGGCGTCCACGGAGTCGAGGAAGTCGAAGGACTGGCCGGCAGCGGTCGATGCCAGCCGCCCCACCACGCCGGCTGCCCGTTCGGCTCCGAAGGAGGATTCGAGCAGACCGATGGCGACGTCCATGCCCCCTCGGGTGCGGCGCCTGCCACTGGTCGCCAGCTCGTGGAACTCGGTCAGCGCCTCCTCGGCGAGGGTCGGCTCCACGCGCTGCAGCCGGACGATCTCGGCGACGATCTCCTCGGCCTCGGCCTCGGACATCTGCTTGAGGACGGCGGCGGCGTGCTGCTGTTCCAACTGCATGAGGACCATGGCAGCCTTCTGCGTACCCGTGGGATTCACGATCGCCATGGCATTCATACGCTCTGCCTGTCATCCATCATGCTGCGCAGGAACTCGGCCGTCTTCGCCGGGTCGTGCGAGGCGAGGGTATCGATGTCCGAGCGCATCCGCTCCAGCTCGGACTCCGCGGACGCCGCCTGCAGGGCGTTCTGTACCGCAGCGACGTCGATCGTAGTGGTGCTGGGAGCGGGCTCGACAGCGCTGATGAGACCGACGGCGGGATCGATCGCCGGGGCAACGGGCGCGGGGATTGCCGGATAGACGCCCTGGAGCTCCCCGAGGTCGAGGGGTTCACGCCTCTGACGCCGGGACCTGCGGGCATACACGATGAGCGCGACGATGGCCACGAAGAGGATGACCGCCACGATGGACAGCGTACGGATGAGGTCCGCGCGCTGCTGCGCCGCCTGCGCCGCCTCGGCTTCTGCCAGGGCGTCCGCCGCCGCATTCGCGCCGGTGTTGCTGAAGGGCAGTTCCTCGACCGTGACCACGTCCCCGCGGTCCACGTTCACGCCGGCTGCGCTGGAGACCAGCGCCGTCAGGGCTGCGACGTCCATGTTGGCCGTGGCTCCCCTGTTCACCGCGACGGAGACGGTCTGGCGGTTGATGCCGCCTGCCGGGACCATGGTGGACTCGGTGGTCTTGTTCACGGCGTTGTTGCGGGTGCTCGACTCCGAGTTGAACGTGCCGTCACCGTCTGCGCCGCCTTCCGGTACGGCGATGTTGTCCGGGCCGAGGACTCCCGCGTTGCCGCCGCCGGCGCCCTCGTAGGCCTCGGTGGTGGTGGATTCGTTCAGCGCGGGAGCGTTCTCCGGCGTCGTGAAGGTCTCTTCGACACGCTCGGCGCTCTCCAGGTTCATGTCCGCGGCCACCGCGACAGTGGCGTTGCCCGCACCGAGCACGCGGTCGAGCATCGCCTGGACGGATGCGCCGACGCGCTTCTCGTAGTCGGAGGCCTGCTGGTCCGTGCCGCCGGTCGCTCCGACGCCGACTGCCGAGAGGACGCGTCCCTCGGCGTCGATCACCGCGACGTCGGCTGCATCCATCCGGTCGATCGATGCGGACGTCAGGTGGGTGATCGCCTGCACCTGGTCGCTGGAGAGCGCGGTGCCCGGTGTGGTCTCGACGAACACGGACGCCGTCGGCTTGCCCTGCTCCGCCACGAACACGGTGTCCTCGGGGATCGCGAGGCGGACGGTCGCCGTCTTGACGCCGTTGATGGCCGACACCGTCGCGGCCAGTTCGCCCTCGAGCGCCCGCTTGTAGGTGGTCGACTGCTGGAATTCGGACGAGGTGACGCCCA
Organism: Arthrobacter sp.; assembly: GCA_030147325.1. Lineage (GTDB taxonomy): Bacteria > Actinomycetota > Actinomycetes > Actinomycetales > Micrococcaceae > Arthrobacter_D. Next base: position 5,541 of record JASLAA010000001.1, read on the forward strand.
TGTCATCGAGCAGCGAGTACCCACCGGTGGAGGACGAGGGCAGGCCTGCGGAGGCTGCCTTGATCCGCTGGTCGTACACCGAGGCCTCGGGGACGAGGATCGTCCCCCCACCGTTCGTCAGTTCGTACGGCACCCCGTCGGTCTGGAGCTGGTCGACGATGGTGCTGGCGTCCTCGCCGCTGAGCCCGGAGAACAGCGGGGTGTAGGAGGGCTTGGACAACCAGGAGGTGAGGGCGATCCCGCCGAGCACGAGGACGGCGACACCGATGATGGCGATGGTGCGCTGGGCGATGGTGAAGCTCTTCACGGCGTCACCGAGGCGCGTCGCGGCGGAGGACAGGGGCGTGGGCATCAGGCCTGCATCCTCATGATCTCGTTGAAGGCGTCGACGCCCTTGTTGCGGACGGCGGCGACGAGCTCGAGCGTCACCTGTGCACGCGTGGAGGCGAGCGTCGCGTTGTGGATGTCAGTGAGGTCCCCGGTGACGGCCTGGACGGCCAGCCCGTTCGACGTCGACTGCAGGGACTGCAGGTTGTCCACGGCGGAGGTGAGCGAGGTGGCGAAGCCTTCGCCGCCGGCGCTCGACACCGCACCCGCAGAGGGAAGGTACGAGGTCGCGACGGGTTGGACCGCTCCGATGGCGGGGATTGCGGGCATGGGCATCAGTTGCGTCCGATCTGGAGGGCGGCCTCGTAGGTGGCTTTCGCGCGGTCGACGACGGCGGCATTCGCCTGGTAGCCACGCTGCGCCATGATGAGCTGGCCCATCTGGGCGCTCATGTCGATGTCGGGATAGCGAACGTACCCGTCCTCGTCCGCGAGGGGGTGGTTCGGCTCGTGGACCACCCGCCCTTCTGCGTCACCGAACTCGGCACCAGCCACGGACACCCCCTGGCCGGTCTCGTCGGCGCGTGCCGTGATGTAGCGCTGCTGGAACGCGGCGCCGTCGGTGGAGGTGACAGTGTTGGCGTTGGCCATGTTGTCCGCCACGGCGTCGAGCCACTTGCGGTGCAGGGTGAGGCCGGTGCCCGAGATCCCGATGGCGTCGAAGGTCATCAGGAGGTCCTCATCGCGGTGCGGATACTGGTGAAGGGCCCCTCGACGGCACGGGCGGCGAACTGGAAGCGCAGCACCGTGTCGATGTTGGAGAGGGTCTCGGTGTCCAGGTTGACGTTGCTGCCGTTGAGCCGGGTCGGCTCGAGGGAGGACTCCGTGGTGGCCTGGACGCTGCCGCTGCCCATCGAGACCGAGCGGGCCAGTGCGTCCTCGAAGCTCACGCGCTGGGCATGGTAGCCGGGCGTATTGACGTTCGCGATGTTGTTCGCGGTGGCGCGCTGACGCAGAGCCAGCCCATCGAGGGCGCTGCGCATGGCGAGCGAGGACACGGAATCGAGCACGGTGGCAGAACCTCTTCTTGCAAGGTCGAGCGGCCGATCCATGGCCAGGAAGGTGAGCGATCCATGCTCACCGGCAACTATCGGGCGTCCCCGGTGGTGTCGTTAGGTTCTTCGTGCAAGAACTTTCAGCCGGTCACGTCCACGTAGACGGAGGATCGCTGGGAAGCCGTCGCCGCACGGACCGAGCCGAGGGCCGAGCGGTGGCGCCGCAGCGTTCCGAGTTCTGCCGTCAGACGTGCGAGCGCGTTGCTCTGGCGCTC
>JASLAA010000115.1 GCA_030147325.1 Arthrobacter sp.
CCCAGCATGCCAGCCGACCGGTTCCTCCCGCCCCCCGGGCGCCCTAGTGTTGTCCCATGAAAGCCGAGCTGCCCGAACTCCTGCTGCCCGACGCCGCGGCGTGGCGCCACTGGCTGGAGGAGAACCACGGCTCCTCGCCCGGCGTCTGGCTGATCCAGCACAAGAAGGGCGGGACGACGACGCTCCTCACCTATGCCCAGGCGCTGGACGAGGCGTTGTGCTTCGGCTGGATCGACGGTCAAGCCAGATCGCGTGACGACGACAGCTACTTCCAGCGTTTCACCCCGCGCGGTCCGCGCAGCATCTGGTCCATCCGGAACCGCACGTACGTGGACAGATTGCGGGAGGAGGGTCGCATGCGTGACGCAGGAGAGCGGGCGGTCGCCGCGGCGCAGGCGGACGGGCGCTGGGAACGGGCCTATGCCGGTCCAGCGACAGCCCAGGTGCCGTCTGAGCTGCAGGCGGCGATCGAGGCCGATCCCGACGCATTGGCGACCTTCCGCACCCTGTCGTCACAGAACAGGTATGCCCTCATCTTCCGGTTGACCCAGCTGAAGACCGAGGCGGCCCGAGAACGGAACATCCAGAAGTTCGTCCGGATGCTGGCAGCCGGGGAGACGTTCTATCCGCAGGGCAGGAAGACCGACTAACGCGACACCCGCTCGGCCTCCAGGATCATCCAGGCCTGCAGCTGGGACGAGAGGCTCGCCGGTGGATCCTCCCGGGGCGGGAAGAGAAGCGTGCCGTGCTCGACCTGCAGCCGGCCCGTCCAGACCGCGTCCGCAGTCGCCTCGAGCAGCCGACGGGCCGAGGTGGCGGCGTCAGCGTGGAACCCCGGCGCTCGGGCGGCGACGGCGAGATACCTCGTGAGGATGCCGGTGAACAGTCCGCCGTCGCCCGTCGGCCTCACCGGCAACGTGCCGTCCGCCGCTGCGATACCGCGCGCGACGGCGCCCACCAGGTCCGCCGCACGCTCGAGGTTCTCGGGCCCCCCCACGGCGACCAGCGCGCCGAGTACCGTGCCCTGGTTGTAGGTGTGGATCGTCCGCTCGACGGATCCGTCGGCCCTGACCCCGTCGAGGTAGAGCCCCGAGACCGGATCGTGCAGCCGGACGCGCAGCCAGTCCAGCAGCTCCTGCGCCCGACCCCGCTCCCCGGCGCGGGCGAGGAGGATCGCGGCCGGCGCGGTGCTCGGCGTGTTCTTGTAGTCCCTGGTCGTGTTCCAGTAGACGCCGCCGCCCAGGTCCGGGGTGGTGGCGGAGTCCAGCGCCGCGCCGAGGATCCGGAGTCCCCGCCGGGGCCGCGGTCGGTCCTCCAGCGCGTCCAGGCGCTGGAGGGCCAGCGCGAGCCATGCCATGTCGTCGTAGTAGGCGTTCCGCCACCGGCCACCATTGCGCAGCCAGATCCCCCTGGCGAGCCGTCGGGCCTCGGCCAGGGCCGAGCCCGAGGGATCGCGCAGGTGCTCGTCCACCAGGCAGTCGAGATAGTGGGCCTGCCACCAGTAGTGCCAGTGGCTTTTCGGGCCGGCCGGTGGTGGGTAGCTGATCGCGCCGAGCCGTGTGCCCGGCATGTGCAGGCTGCGCTGCGAGAACAGGTCCCGGACACTCCGCGCGGCAGCGGCAGCGGCTTCATCGGGGATGGGCATGTGACCCACCCTAGTCAGGTATTCCGCTGGCCGGTTGGGCAGGATGCGCAGCGAATGGCCCGCCGGGTGCGCAGTGGGCCACGTCACAGTACGCTGGGCGCGTGGAGGGACCAACGGCGGTCCTTCCTGGCGGAAGGATTCGGCATGGACATCACGGGTGCAGTAGCCCTCGTCACGGGTGGCGCCTCGGGCCTCGGCTTCGCAACCGCCCGCAGGCTGGTGCACGACGGCGCGTCGGTGGTGCTGGTCGATCTCCCGCAGTCCGCCGGTGAGGATGCTGCAGCCGCACTCGATGCCTCGGGCTCCCGCGTGCACTTCGTCGCCGCGGACGTGGCCGACCCCGCGCAGGTCGAGGCCGCGGTCGCAGCCGCCGCCGGGCTCGGTCCGCTGCGCATCGTCGTGAACTGCGCCGGGATCGCCACGCCGGGCAAGGTGCTCGGGCGTGACGGCGTCCTGCCGCTCGAGCAGTTCGCCCGGGTGGTCAGCGTGAACCTGATCGGCACCTTCAACGTCATCCGGCTCACAGCCGAGGCCATGGCAGCGACGCCGACGGTGACGGGTGCCGGCGGCTCCGACGAGCGCGGCATCATCATCACCACGGCATCCGTGGCCGCCTTCGACGGACAGATCGGCCAGCCGGCCTATGCGGCGTCCAAGGGCGGAGTCGCGGCGATGACACTGCCCATCGCGCGTGAACTCGCCCGCTCGCTCATCCGCGTGGTCACCATCGCCCCCGGGATCTTCGAGACGCCCATGATGGCCGGGCTGGCGCAGGAGGCCCAGGACTCCCTGGGTGCGCAGGTGCCCCACCCGTCCCGCCTGGGCAAACCCGCCGAATACGCCGCGCTCGTCGCGCACATCGTCGAGAACCAGATGCTCAACGGCGAGACCATCCGCCTCGACGGCGCCATCCGCATGGCCCCCAGGTAGCGACTGCACCCGACCGGTTCCCGGTCCCGATGAAAGGACGGCTCGATGGAGAGCCAACTACCCACCGCCGACTTCCTCGGCTTCGAGTCCCTCCTGGCAGGCCACGAGCGGGACAAACTGCAGGACGTCCGGGACTTCGTCGCCAAGGAAATCGCTCCGAACGCCGTCGAGTGGTGGAACCGTGCCGAGTTCCCGCACGGGATCCTGCCCAAGCTCGCGGGGCTCAACCTCAGCACCCCCGTGCAGCAGGGGTACAGCCACCTGTTCAGCGGGTTCGTGATCGCCGAACTGACCCGGGCGGACACGTCGATCGCCACATTCTTCATGGTCCACCACGATCTCTTCGTCGAGGCCCTCCACACGTTCGGCAGCGAGGACCAGAAAGCACGCCTGCTGCAGGACGCGATGGACCTGAAGATCACCGGAGCCTTCGCGCTCACCGAGCCGCAGCACGGATCCGACGTCGCGGGCGGAATGGCGACGACCGCCACGCGCGACGGTGACACCTGGGTGGTCAACGGGGCCAAGCGGTGGATCGGCAACGGCACCTTCTGCGACTACATGCTGCTCTGGGCCCGTGACACCGCGACGGGGGGAGTCCGCGGCTTCATCCTGGATGCCACGCTGCCCGGGGTGACCCGCACCGTCATCGGCAACAAGACCGCGCTGCGGACCGTGCAGAACGCGGACATCACCCTGACGGATGTCCGCGTCCCTGAGTCCGACCGGTTCGCCGGCATCGAGTCCTTCAACGACACCCGGCAACTCCTGCTCGGCTCTCGCATCCTGGTCGGCTGGCAGGCCGTCGGCCAGCAGTTGGCGGCCTTCGACGTCGCTCGTCAGTACGCCGTCGAACGGCATCAGTTCGGACGGCCGATCGCAGGCTTCCAGCTGGTCCAGGACCAGCTGGTCACGATGATGGGCAACACGACGGCGAGCCTCGGGGTCATGTCCCGGATCGCGCACCTGCAGGAGCAGGGTGCAGCGGACATGCCGCAGGCGGCGTTCGCGAAGTCCTTCACGACGGCGCGCATGCGCGAGACGGTGGCGCTCGGCCGGGGCATCCTGGGCGGCAACGGGATCGTGACGGACTACGGCATGGCGAAGGTCTTCGCCGACGCCGAGGCCGTCTACACCTACGAGGGGTCCTACGAGATCAACAGTCTCATCGTCGGCAGGGCGCTCACCGGTATCTCCGCCTTCGCCTGACGCGGCGCGACCTACCATGGGCGCGTGAGCACTTCCAGGAACGACCGGGCCGCTCCCGATGACGGGGAGCCGCTGACACGCGCGTCGATGCAACGGGATACCCCACCGTCCTCGAAGGGGAACCGCCGTCGCGCGCGCTCGGAGCGGATCCTCGGCGGCGGCACCGAGCCCGATCCACGCTTCACCCTTGCGAACGAACGGACCTTCCTCGCCTGGATCCGGACCGCCCTCGCGCTCCTTGCCGGTGGAATCGCCGTGGAGGCCTTCACCCCCGACACGTTCGTGCCGGTCGCCCGGACAGCCCTCGCCGTCTTCCTTCTCGTTCTCGCCCTCGTCGTCGCCCTGGCCGCCGGCATCCGGTGGCTGCGGATCGAACGGGCGATGCGCCGACAGGAGCCCCTGCCTCTCCCGCTGGTCGTCCCCGTGCTCGCGTCCGGCGCCGCACTGGTCGCGCTCGCCGTCATCGTCGCCGTCCTCGCGGGCCCCTGATGGAGGGCCTGCAGCGGTCCGGACAGCGCTCCGGGCGCGGGAGCGGGATGCACCCGGATCCGGGCCTGCAGCCCGAGCGGACGGTGCTGGCCTGGAACCGGACCATGCTCGCGCTGGTCGTCGTGGGAGTCCTGTTCCTCCGCTGGGTGCCCCGCCACGGCTGGTTCCCGCTCGTGCTGACGGCACTGACGGTGCTGGTTGCCCTCGTCATCGTGGCCGCTCAGGTCAACCGGTACCGCAGGAGCTCCCGCGGGATCCGCGCGGGACGCATCGACGCCGACGTCGTCGCCGTCGCCTGTACCGTGGCAGCCGTCCTGCTCGTCGCAGTCCTCTCGCTGGTCGTCGTCCTGGCGCTCCCGCTGGCCTGACGGGTGCCCGTATGACGGACGGAGTGAGGCGCAGGCCACAGAACTGGGTAGTATCCCAACAGCAATCCGTCGTATCCAGTGCCGCATACGCCTCGTTTTCCATGCCCTGAAAGCAGGCTGTCGTGACAGTGCCCCTCGAAGTGTCCCCCGCGCATGCGGCCGAGCAGTTCGGCCAGACCGCAGGAGACATCAGCTCCGACCTGCGCGCCGACGTGCGGCGCGTCAGCACGCTGCTCGGTGAGTCGCTGGTCCGGCAGCACGGCCAGGATCTCCTCGACCTGGTGGAACGCGTCCGCCTGCTGACCAAGCAGTCGAAGGAGGCAGGGAGCGTCAGTGACGCGACCGAGCGTGCGGCTCTCGCCGAACAGGTCCGTGAACTCCTCGCAGCGCTCCCCATCGATCAGGCGACCGAGCTGGTGCGGGCCTTCGCCGCCTACTTCCACCTCGCGAACGCCGCGGAGCAGGTGCACCGCGTGCGGGGGCTCCGGACCCGCTCCGAGGAGGAGGGCTGGCTCGCCCGGACCGTCACCCGCATCGCCACCGATGCCGGTCCCGCCGCGCTCGCCGACGTGGTCCAGCAGCTCGACGTCCGACCGGTGTTCACGGCACATCCGACCGAGGCCTCGCGCCGCTCGGTGCTCGACAAGTTGCGCCGGCTCTCCGATGTCCTCGCCGAGACCACGGTGGAGGGATCCCAGCAGCGGCGGCGGCAGGACCGCCGGCTCGCCGAGGTGATCGACCTGATCTGGCAGACGGACGAGCTGCGCCAGGTGCGGCCCACCCCGATCGACGAGGCACGCAACGCCATCTACTACCTCGGGGACATCCTCACCACGTCGATGCCGGAACTGCTCGAGGACCTCTCGGACCTCCTTGCCGAGCACGGGGTCGCTCTTCCTGCGTCGGGGGCACCGCTGCGCTTCGGATCGTGGATCGGTGGTGACCGTGACGGCAATCCGAATGTCACTGCTGCCGTGACCCGCGAGATCCTGCAGATCCAGAACCAGCAGGCCGTCCGGATCGCGATCCATTTCGTCGACCGGCTGATCTCGTCGCTGTCCTCCTCGACGGCGATCGTGGGGGTCTCCGACGAGCTGACGGCGAGCATCGAGCGTGACCTCGGGAACCTCCCGCGCCTCGACAAGCGGGTCCTCGCGCTCAACGCGCAGGAACCGTACCGCCTGAAATTGACCTGCGTGAAGGCGAAGCTGCTGAACACCGCGACACGCGTGCAGAACCAGACCGCGCACGAGCCGGGACGCGACTACAACGACACCGCACAGGTGCTGGCCGATCTGCAGCTCGTGGGGGACTCGCTCCGCGAGCATGCGGCAGGACTCGCCGCTGACGGAGCACTCGCCACGGCGTCGCGCGTCATCTCGTCCTTCGGACTGCACCTTGCCACCCTCGACATCCGCGAGCACGCGGACATGCACCACGACGTCGTCGCACAGCTGACCGACCGGCTGGGCGAGCTGGACGTGCCCTACCTCGACCTGGACCGGGCCGGCCGGCTCGAGGCGCTCTCCCGCGAACTCGCGTCCCGGCGTCCGCTGGCGACCGCCAATCCGCCCCTGGACGACGGCGCCCGGCGCACCTTCGACGTCTTCCGGGAGATCGCTTCTGCCCTGGGGACCTACGGCCCCGACGTCATCGAGACCTACATCGTCTCGATGACGAGGGGCGCGGACGACGTCCTCGCGCCGGTGGTCCTCGCGCGCGAAGCGGGCCTGGTCGACGTCGTCGGGAACGGTTCGGGTGGATCGGACTCGGGCGCTTTCGCGAGGATCGGATTCGCCCCGCTCCTCGAGACGGTCGACGAGCTCCGTGTCTCGGCCGAGATCGTGGACACGCTGCTGTCCGATCCGACGTACCGGGAGGTGGTGCGCCTGCGCGGGGACCTGCAGGAGGTCATGCTCGGGTACTCGGATTCCAACAAGGAATCCGGAGTGCTGACGAGCCTGTGGGAGATCCACAAGACCCAGCGGCGGCTGCGCGACGTCGCTGCCAAGCACGGCGTGCGCCTGCGGCTGTTCCACGGCCGGGGCGGGTCCGTCGGACGCGGCGGCGGCCCCACGTACGACGCCATCCTGGCGCAGCCGAACGGCGTGCTCGAGGGGGAGATCAAGTTCACCGAACAGGGTGAGGTCATCAGCGACAAGTACTCGCTGCCGGCACTGGCGCGGGAGAACCTCGAGCTGTCCCTGGCCGCCGTCATGCAGGGTTCCGCGCTGCACCGCGAACCCCGGACGTCCGACGACGACCGCGGGCGCTGGGCCGACGTCATGGAGACGGTGTCCGATGCCGCGTTCGCCCGGTACCGCTCCCTGATCGACCACGAGGACCTGCCCGCCTACTTCCTGGCGTCCACGCCCGTGGAGCAGCTCGGTTCGCTCAACATCGGCTCACGTCCGTCGAAGCGGCCCGACTCCGGCAGTGGCCTCGGTGGGCTCCGTGCCATCCCGTGGGTCTTCGGGTGGACGCAGTCCCGGCAGATCGTGCCGGGGTGGTTCGGCGTCGGCTCCGGGCTCCGCGCGGCACGCGAGGCGGGGCATGAGGGGCTGCTCGCGGAGATGCTCGACCGCTGGCACTTCTTCCGGACCGTGGTCTCCAACGTCGAGATGACGCTCGCGAAGACGGATCTCGAGATCGCCGCCCACTACGTCGAGGCGCTCGTGCCGGCGGACCTGCAGCACCTGTTCGGCGTGATCCGCGCGGAGTACGAGCTGACCCTGGCCGAGATCCGCCTCCTCACCGGTGAGCACGAACTGCTCGACAACCAGCCGGTGCTCAAACGCTCCCTCGCCGTCCGGGACCAGTACCTCGATCCCATCTCCTACCTGCAGGTCGAACTGCTGCGCCGGGTGCGTGCGGATGCCGACGGCGGACAGCCCGACGGGCAGCTCCAGCGCGCCATGCTGATCACGATCAACGGGGTGGCCGCGGGGATGCGAAACACGGGCTGACCGGGTCGCCGCGGCCGGTCACCCCACCGGGTGCGGCAGGAATAGCTGCGCGACGGTGCAGGTTGCCGCCCATGGAAGCCCTGAAGTCACCGGCCGCGCGCCGGGCACCCGAGGAGGAGCACCATGAAGGCAGTGTTTTACGAGCAGTACGGCGATCCTGACGTCCTCCAGTACGGCGAGCAGCCGGACCCGAAGGTGGGGCCGGACTCCGTCCTCGTCGACGTGCGTGCGTCGTCGGTCAACCCGGTCGACTGGAAGGTCACGGCCGGCTACCTCGACAGCGTGCTGCCGACCTTCTTCCCGGTGATCCCGGGCTGGGACCTGGCGGGCGTCGTCGTGCAGCCCGGTCCGTCGGTGACCGAGTTCCAGGCCGGGGACGAAGTGATCGGGTACGCCCGCATGGACACGGTGGGGCTCGGGACCTTCGCCGAGCGGATCGCGGCTCCCGTCCGGGCGCTGGCCCGCAAGCCGCGCAACGTGTCATGGGCGGAAGCAGCCACCATGCCGCTGGCCGGCCTCACCGCGTACCAGTCGCTGAAGGCGGTCGGTGTGGACGAGGGCGACACCGTCCTGGTGCACAACGGGTCGGGAGGAGTCGGGACCTACGCCATCCAGATCGCGAAGGCCTGGGGTGCCCGGGTCCTCGCCACCGCGTCCGAGAAGAACCACGAGTTCCTGCGGTCCCTGGGCGCCGAGCCGCTGATGTACGGCGACGGCCTGTCGCAGCGCCTGGGAGAGGTGGCTCCGGACGGAGTCGACGCCGTCGTCGACTACGTCGGCGGGCAGGATTGGGTGGCGTCCCTCGACCATCTCAGGACACCCGGGCGCGTCGCCTCCGTGACCGACGCCGAGGTCAAGGACAAGGGCGGTTCCTACGTCTTCGTGCGGCCGAACCCGGCCGATCTCCTGGCGCTGACAGAGCTCGTCGAGGCCGGCCGCGTGACGCCGGTCCTCGCCGAGTCCTTCCCGCTGGAGCGCGCCGCCGATGCGTTCCGCAGCAGCATCGAAGGGCACGTGCGCGGCAAGATCGCCGTCACCGTCGGCGACCAGCAGTAGCGGCCGGGCGCCGGTCCCGTCCGGCGCCTAGTAGCGCGAGTCCTCGTAGCTCTCACCCAGCAGGTCGAGGGGCTCGCGCTGCGCGTCCTCCTCGGCGCGGAGCCGGCGCCGGTAGGCGTGGTCCACCCGGTGCCGGCGGGAACCGGCGGTGATGAGCAGCAGGAAGATGGACAGGGCGGCAAGGAAGGCGACCCCGACCGCGAACGGCTGGCCCACCACCCGCTCGACGGCGATCCAGAGCAGACCCCACGATGTCGCCGCGGCGACGGAGAGGCGTCCGCGGTCCGTCGAGCAGACGACGGCGGCTGTCATCAGCACCGCGATGATCCCGACGATCGCCCAGGTGGTGCCTTCCCAGCCGAGGAGATCGATTCCCTGCGCCGTGAGGAGCGCCGCCGCATTCGCGGCCGCCGCCACCAGCACCCAACCCAGGTACAGGCCGATCGGCGTGTCGACCAGCGCTCCCTCCAGCCGGGTCTCGTTGGGGTGCTCGTTGAGTGTCCGGACGGCGGCCAGGAGCGCGAAGAAGAGCAGCATGATGACCACGAGGCTCAGCGTCAGCAGGCCTGCCTGGGCACTCATGATCCAGGCCAGGTTCAGCAGCATCGAGGCTGCGACCGTCCAGCCCAGGCGCCGCTGCCGCTCGCTGCGCCGCTGCGACGGCAGCCACTGGAAGGCGGTGTAGGCGATGAGGCCCGCGTAGATGACGCTCCAGATGGAGAACGCGGACGACGACGGCGCGAGCAGCGTCGCGTCGGGGGCGAACAGCCCGCCCGCGGCGTCCCTGATGGACGGTCCGCCGAAGGCTCCCACGCCGGCCGCCGACCCGAGGATGCAGGCGACCGCACACAGGGTGACGGCACACTGTCGCACGATGTCGGAGTCCCAGGAGCCGGCATGGCGCAGCGCGGCACTGCTGCCCCGGCCGATGGCCCTGCCGGTCGAGCTTCCGGCCGTCCTCACCCTCGTGGCGGCGATACGGAGCCGTTCCGCCGCTGCATCGCCCGCAGGCCGCGGGTCCGTCCCAACGGACTCACCCGTCGCGGAACGGACCGCGTTACCCTCGCCCCCGCCGGGCGTCGACACCTGCGGCGTGCTGCGTGCTGCGTGCCGGGTCGTCGGGGCGGCGGCAGCCTCCGGCTCCGGGCCGGACTGCCGGGCGTCGGTTGTCGGCGACGTCGTCCGCGGCTGCGCGGCCTTGAGACGTTCGAGGACGCTCGGGGCCTCCGGGCGTTCCCGGGGGGACGAGTCCGCAGGGGCGTTGGACGGCGGCCTGACCGGTGCGTCAGGAAGCCAGGGTCCCGGGTTCTTCGGGGTGCTCATGCGCTTTCGTGGCCTTCCGGTGTTTCTTCAGGGCGAGGATTGCC
>JASLAA010000241.1 GCA_030147325.1 Arthrobacter sp.
CACGCGGGCCGGAGAAGAGGTAGGCGTGGTTGATGCGGTCCTTGTCGATCGCCGCCATGAGTGGTTCGGTGACGTGCTCCTGGCCGATGACGTCCGCGAAGGTCTCGGGGCGGTAGCGTCGGTAGAGGGCTGTACTCACGGAGAAACCTTATCGGTTGGTGCTGACGATGTACGTGCCGGCCCGGTGCCGGTGGAGAACAGGATCGCGGGATCCACGACCCACGGATGCCGAGGCAGCCGTCCGGGATCGAAGACGTCGAGCGCGGCGTCGAGCGACCGCCCGGGAAGGCGGAGCGAGGCCAGGATCACGTCGAGCACCGCGGGCGCGCTCCAGCCCAGCCCGGCAAGGTCCTCCAGTGTCACAGCGCCGTCCCGTTTTGCCAAGCGCCGCCCTGCCGTCGTGACCGCGAGCGGCACGTGGGCGTAGACCGGTGCTGCCGATCCCAGCAGCGCTGCGAGGTAGGCCTGCCGGGGAGCCGAGTCGAGGAGATCATCACCCCGTACCACCTGGTCGACGCCCTGGGCGGCGTCGTCCACTACCACGGCGAGGTTGTACGCGACGGCGCCGTCGTTCCTCCGCAGCACGACGTCGTCGACCGGAGCGGTGACCGTCCCGGCGAGCAGGTCGTGGACCTCCCAGCTGTCGACGGCCGCCTTCAACCGGAGAGCCGGCGGGCGCTCTGCGCGACGCCGGTCCCGTTCACCGGACGACAGTGCACGGCAGGTGCCGGGGTAGAAGCCCGGCCGGGAGTGGGGGGCGCTCGCGGCCTCGGCGATGTCCCGCCGCGTGCAGAAGCACTCGTAGACCAGGCCCTGCCGGGTCAGGTCGTCGAGTGCCTGTGCGTAGAGGTCGGTCCGCTCGCTCTGGCGGATGACGGGTGTGTCCGAGGTGAGCCCCAGGGCCGTGAGTTCGGACAGCTGATCCGCTTCGGCTCCTGCACGGACCCGGTCCAGGTCCTCGACCCGGATCAGGAATCGGCGTCCCGTGGATCGGGCGAACAGCCAGGCGAGGACGGCGGTGCGGAGATTGCCGACGTGGAGTTGCCCCGAGGGGCTGGGCGCGAACCGACCGGCACCCGGGTCTGCCACCGTCGAACCTCCCGCTGCGTGCGCGCTTAAAGTGAAGACCCCCCATGCACCTGCCAGAGCCCGCTTACCCTTGCTACCTTCCGGTCCTGGGGGAGTTCACAGGATGACACCACATGAGGGGCCGGGAAATAGTCTACACAGTGGCAGCACGCCGTTCGAATCCGCAGGGGGCCCTGAACCGCCGCCCGGCGGCGCGATTCGGCGAGAGCCGGTTGTATGGGTATTCTGGAGTCTGCTCCATCCCAGGAGGATTCGCCTAGCGGCCTATGGCGCACGCCTGGAACGCGTGTTGGGTTCACGCCCTCGGGGGTTCAAATCCCCCATCCTCCGCATGGAAGCCCGACCAGCAGGACCTCGGCTCACGCCGGGGTCCTGCTGTCGTCTCAGTCCCCGGAAAGGCCGGCAGCGCCCGTCACTCGACGGATGCGCGTCCTGGCCGCGGTCTCCGCCGGGCCCTCGGGCCCGAGGCCCAGACGGATGACACCGAGGACGAGCCGCACCGCCGGTCGGACGGGCAGGGGGATCGGCCCGAGGGACGGAAGAGCGAGGCCGAGCATCCGCCGATGCCTCGGCTCCAGCGTTGCCACCGCTCCGGCGAACAGGATCTGGTAGCCGAGGCGCTGCGAGCGGGGGAGCGGGGGACGCCGGATGTAGGTCAGGGCTTCCTGGACCTGATCGCTGTCGGTGAGTTCGGCGTCGAACGCCTCGAGCTGCGTCCTGAGCTCGGCCTCCGAGCGCGGCGGATCGGTGAGGCCCATCAGCTCTCCCGCCTGCGCCCACTCCGCGACGTACTGGTCCGCCCCGCCCGGGATGGGACCGCCGTAGGCCTTGTGCGCGGACACGAAGGCGTCGGTGAACGCCAGGTGCACCCAGCGCGTGAGGTCGGGGTCCGCTGCAGAATAGGGCTTCTCCGCGCCGCGGCTGTCGCGGTAGGTGCCGTGCACCCTGGTGTGCAGCCGTTGCACGAAGGCCGAGCCCTGCTGCGCAGCGACCCGGGAGCCGTAGGTCACGGTGAAGATCCAGCGGATGGTGTTGGCGAGGCGGCCGAGCGGCTCCTCGCGGAAACTCGAGTGCGCGTGCACGCCGGCCATGGCTCCCGGATGGAGCGCCTGCAGCAGCAGTGCCCGTATCCCGGCGACAGTGGGCGTGATGGAGCTGTGGACCGTCCATACGGCGGATCCGACCGGGAAGTAACCGACGTCGTCGCCCTTCTCGAACTCGAACTGCCACTGAGGGATGGTGGGATCACCGTCCGTGAAGGTCGTTCGGAGCTGCAGCTTCCACGTGTCGATGATTCCCATGCGACGACCTATCCTGTTGGTGACCTCGCAGCCGGTCCGGCGGCATGCGCGCGGCCTCACCGGCCCGCGTCCCGTTCAACGTATCCCCGTCCCGATTTGCTCCTGCCGCTGAAGCCGCTCATCCATGCTGCCGGCCGGGACGAAGCACGGGCACCACCGACAAGGGAGCACTCATGTCCTCGCCCAGCCTCCACGGGATCGACCTCACCATGAACGACGGCAGCCGGAGGTCCTTCGGCGACTTCCGGGGTCAGCCGGTCCTGGTGGTCAACGTCGCATCGAAGTGCGGATTCACGCCACAGTACGGCGGCCTCGAGGACCTGTACGGCACGTACGGCGGGCGGGGGCTGGTGGTCCTCGGCATGCCCTGCAACCAGTTCATGGGGCAGGAACCAGGGAACGACGGCGAGATCGCCGAGTTCTGCTCGACGACCTTCGGCGTGACCTTCCCGCTGCTGGCGAAGGGCGACGTCCGTGGCAAGGACCAGCACCCGCTGTACCGGGAGCTGACGAAGTTCAGGAGCGGGCTGTTGCCGGGAATGGTGAAGTGGAACTTCGAGAAGTTCCTGGTCGACGGCGACGGCGAGGTGGTGGCCCGGTTCGCGCCGACGGTGGAACCGGACGCGCCCGAGGTCATCGCCGCGATCGAGGCGGCCCTGGCCGGTTCCGCCGGCTGACCAGCGCGGGCCACCGCGTCTGCCTGACGGCTCGGCCCGGAGAGGCCACCGCGGCTGCCTGACGGCTCAGCCCAGAGAGGCGACGCAGCGCGCCAGGAAGGCTGCGCCCGCTTCCTCGTGGATGAGGGTCCCCTCGGTGAGGACCTCGTACGGTTTCGCGGGGACGCCGTCGGCCGGCCGGACGTCCACGTGCGCGACGTCGAACCCGTGCTCGTGCAGGTAGTCGGCCATGGCGTAGTCGGTGCGGGAGTCACCGACCGTCCGCCACCTGTGCGGGATCTCCATCGACGGCGCGACGAGCGTCAGCGCACGTTCGGCGCCCAGATCCTTGCCGACCCGGACCGACTCGATGTCGGTGGAGATGATCGTGGGGTCGACGCGGTACTCGATGTCGCCCTGGCTGTCCGGTTCCTCGCGGTCCAGGCGGCACGCACCCATGTCGTGGCTGTGCATGATGTCGAGGGCATCCTGGTCGAAGGCAGTCTGGCCCACGAGGTAGTCGGCGTTCGTGGCCTCGAGCGACTGCTCGACGGACACCATGGCGAGCTTGGTCTCGTCGAAGAACATGAGCTCCGAGTACTTCTCCTCCACGAGGTCCCGGACGTCGTCGGCGAAGCTGACCGGAAGCGCGAGATCCCGGTCGACGGAGACGTCGCTCGGGCCGTCGGCGGTGAACGAGAACCAGGTGGCACCCTTCTCGCACACCGCGTGGAAGGTGACACCCGCCGGTATACCCGCGGCAAGCATCGGTTCCATGACCTGGTCTCGGATGAAGGCATCGGACCGGCCGGTGTTGAAGACCACGGGCCATCCCGCGGTCGCGAGAGTCAGCAGGTCGGTGAT
>JASLAA010000248.1 GCA_030147325.1 Arthrobacter sp.
TGGAGTTGCGGGAGCTGTCGCACTCCCGGGACGTGGATATCGTGCTGTATCCGGAGGACTTCGACTTCGATGCGGGGTCGGAGGAGCAGATCGCCTCGAACAACCAGACGAAGACGATGGTGAAGACCCTCACCAACTGGCTGGTCGAGGACGAGCCGACCGGTGCCTCCCGGCGGCTGCACCTGCACTTCCTGCACTCACCCGTCGAGATCCATGATGCGCCCGAGACCCCGGGCAGGGTCGCCGGGATGAGGTTCGAGCGGACGGAGCTGACCGGGGACGGCAACGTCCGGGGCACGGGGGAGATCATCGACTACCCGGTGCAGGCCGTGTACCGGGCCATCGGCTACTTCGGGTCGGAACTGCCCGAAGTCGGGTTCGACGACAAGCGCGGGGTGATTCCCAACGAAGGCGGGCGTGTCATCGACGAGGACGGGCAGCCGGTCCCCGGCATCTACGCGACCGGTTGGATCAAGCGTGGGCCGGTCGGACTCATCGGCCACACGAAGGGTGACGCGCTGGAGACCATCGGCTTCCTCCTCGAGGACAGGCTCAACCTGCCTCCGGCGGAGGACCCTGCCGAGTCAGCGATCATCGAGCTGCTCGAGGCTCGCGGTGTGCAGTACACCACCTGGGAGGGGTGGCTGAAGCTCGACGCCCATGAGGCGAAGCTCGGCGCCAACTTCGTCAATACCTCGGGTAGCGCGGACGTGGTCCGCGAGCGTGTGAAACTCGTGCCCCGTGAGGACATGGTTGCCATTTCTCGCGGAGAATAGTCCCGCTAGACTCGGGCCTGTCCCACCCCTTCCGGAGGGACAGGTCACGAAGCGGAGTGCCGATGTCGCCGTCCCGTTCATTGCCCGTCGCGGGGCTGTCGTCGGACGTCCTGCAGCGTAGGGCTTTCGCTGCCCATGAGGCCCTCGGTCAGGGGGCGGGCGTCGGAGGGCACCTCCGTGGAATCGTGCACGAGTCCTGGCTGAGGTCGCTGGCTCTTCGTCCCGATCCGGCGACGGCACGCGCCAGCCTGTTCTGCTCCGGGGAAGAGCTCGAGGCCTACCGTCAGGGGCACCCACTCGCGACCATCATGCCGGTCATCGACCGACTGCTCGTGCAGCCGAGCCTGGAGTCCGGCATGCTCGTCGCAGTCGGGGACGAACACGGACGGCTCCTCTGGGTCGACGGTGACCAGGAGCTTCGCCGTCGGGCCGAGGGCATGCTCTTCATGGCGGGCGCCGACTGGTCGGAGGCCAGTGTCGGGACCAGCGCTCCGGGCACCGCGCTGGCACTGGGACGCAGTGTCCAGATCGCCGGCGCCGAGCACTTCAACCCTCAGGTACACCCGTGGAGCTGCACGGCGGTGCCGCTCCACGACCCGGACACCGGGACCGTGCTCGGCGTCATCGACATCACGGGGACCGCGGATGCCGTCGCACAGCACACACTGTCCCTGGTCGAGGCCGCAGTCGCCGCGGCCGAGGCTCACCTGAGCATCCACCGGCTCCGGAGCAGACTGCCCGCCACACGTCGCAGTCGAGCCCTGCGTCCGCCCACCACGCTGTACCGCGACAGCCTTCAGATCCTCGGCACCGATCACGGGATCGTCTCCACCGGCGGAGCATCCGTGGAGCTCAGCCTTCGCCATGCCGAGCTGCTCACGCTGCTGGCCCTGCACCCCGGAGGGCTGACGGCGGAGGACCTGGTGGGCATGGCCTACTCCGACGGCGCCTCCGTGACGACGGTCAGGGCTGAGATGCTCAGGCTCCGCCGGGTCCTGGCGACCCACGGGGACGCCATCGTGCCCCAGTCCCGCCCCTACCGGATACCGATCGAGCTCGTCGTCGACGCGGTGCAGGTCTCGAACTACCTGCACCGCGGGGCGCACCGCATGGCACTCGGCATCTACCGAGGTCCCGTCCTCCCGCGGTCGCAGGCTCCTGCCATCGTGCGGCTACGAGGAGAACTGTCGGCCCTTCTGCGCGATGCAGTCCTCAACGACGGCTCGTCCGATACCGTCCTTCAGTACCTCGCGTTGCCGGAGGCCGAGTACGACGTCCAGGCGTGGCAGCTCGCCCTCAGGGTGCTCCCCTCCCGCTCACCGAGGCGGGCCGGCGTCGTGGCCCATGTGGAGCGGCTCGAATCAGAGCTTTCCGCCGGTCCTACCTCAAGATTCCCCGAGTTTCGTTAGCAGATCGCAATAAAAGCGTCGCGGAGCGGTTCTGATCGGTCTAACGTTGTGCCTGATGGCGAACGGTGACGCCCGCAGTCGTGCTCCAGGTCGACCATCGCAGCACAGCACTTTTTCTGAGGGGACATTCGTGACGCACGCTGGACAGCACCTTGGCAGGCAGAAGGCGAAGGGGCACACCGTCCGTATCTCGCGTACGAAGATGAACGCGAGTCTCGCGATGGTGGTCTGCTTCGCCGGCTTCCAGGGCATCGTCCCCCAGACCTGGGAGTCGGCATCCGCCGTCGCGCCGGTCATCGATCGCACGGTGTCCGGCGTCCCGTCCGATGATGCACTCGACCCGACCGGCACGGTCGGATCGTCGCTCCTCGTCCCGCTCGCCGGGCTCGACGCGATCAATCCGCTCGACGCCGGGAGAACCGCAGCCGGGTTCCCGGTCGGTAACCGTCCCGGTGCTGCCGGTGTCGCGGTTCCGGTGACGCCTCCGGCACGGCCTGCGGAGGGCACGCTCTTCGGCCCGCTCGCCGCACTCGTCCCCACCTCGTCCTTCGGCTTCCGCACCAGTCCCATCACGGGGGAAGCCGGCGAGTTCCACACCGGCCAGGATTACGCGGCGCCCTGCGGGACAGCAGTGTACGCAGCCGACGCCGGAACCGTCCGCGCAGTGGGCTGGCACCCCTGGGGAGGCGGGAACCGCGTCGAGGTGGACCACGGCAACGGACTGATCACCAGCTACAACCACCTGCAAGGCATCTCGGTCACCGCGGGTGACGCCGTCGCCGGTGGGGACCCCATCGCTGCGCTCGGGACGACCGGCTCGTCGACCGGATGCCACCTCCACTTCGAGACCATCCTGAACGGTGAGCACGTCGATCCCCTCCGGTGGAAACTGGTTTCGACGCAGCACGGCGGACGCATGGGCGACCTGAAGGACTACGCCCCTGACGCTGCCGGGAATTCCACCCTTCCGGTCTGGGCCCAGTCCTCCACCCGGTCGGACCAGCCGGCCCCGGGCGAAGAGCCTGCCGTGTCCTCGCCGGTTCCAGCCGCGGCGGAGACGCTCGCCGGAGGTGTCCCGCGCCCCGCTCCCGCTCCTGAGGTCGCGCCGGTGGGTGCCGTCGCCGACAAGAAGCCGGTCCCACCCCGCCAGGAGGCAGTGCAGGTGCCGCCCAGGGAGGGGACGACGACGGTCCCCCGGAAGCCCGGAGGAACGCCGCCCGTGGTGCCCCCGCCCGTGGTGAAGCCGCCGGTTCCACCCAAGGAGGGTGGCAAGCCGGGTGTGACGACTCCGGTGGAGCCGCTGCCGGTTCCACCCAAGGAGGGTGGCAAGCCGGGTGTGACGTCTCCGGTGGAGCCGCTGCCGGTTCCACCCAAGGAGGGTGGCAAGCCGGGTGTGACGCCGCCGGTGGAGCCGCTGCCGGTCGTACCGACGCCCGAGCCGGGCGTTGTCCCGGGCACGGGTACTCCGACGCCGGACGTGGATCCCTCCTGCGATACGGACTCTCTGCCCGACGATGCCACGAGTCCCGATCCCGCCGTGTCCGGAACGGGCGAGGCGGCGGTGGCAGTACCGCAGGCGGACGCCGCTGCACCGGTAGCCGGCGAGTCCGGTTCGGATGCTGCGCCGCCGACCGTCGTGGCGGACGGTGCCGACGGAACCGATCCTGCAACCGAGGGCGATGTCGATACCCCCGCGGGCACTCCGGCTCCTGACCAGGCAGCGGACGGCGAGACCGAGCCCTCCGTGTGCGGTGAGGCAAACGATCCGGAGGCCGCCTCTGCGTCGGTGGCCGCGTATTCCCCAGCGGGCGCTGCTGCGTCGAAGGAGGCGAGCGCTCCGGAGGGATTGGATGCTCCGGCGACCGCTGTCGAACCGGCGTCCGGTACTGCTCCTGAGTCCGTGCCGACCGTGCCGACCGAGGGCTGACGCCGCCACGTCCTCCGCAGGGACAAGAGGCGAAGCCCAAGGATCCCTCACGAGGGAGGCGGGCATGATCCTGGATGCAACGTCGTTGCAACGGCCCGGCTCCTACGCTGTGCAGCAGGGACGACGACGTCCCGCCCTCCCACAGTTGAAGGAGTCTGACGATGACTGTTTACGCCCAGCCCGGTCAGGACGGATCGAAGGTCAGTTTCAAGCCGAGGTACGAGAACTGGATCGGCGGTGAGTGGGCTCCTCCGATCAAGGGCCAGTACTTCGAGAACGTCTCACCCGTGACAGGGAAGGCATTCTGCGAGGTGGCGCGCGGCACGGCGGAGGACATCGAGTTGGCGTTGGATGCCGCCCACAAGGCTGCTCCGGCCTGGGGCAAGACCTCGGTGGCCGAGCGGGCCGCGGTGCTGAACCGTATCGCGGACCGCATGGAGGAGAACCTCGAGATGCTCGCGGTCGCGGAGACCTGGGACAACGGGAAGCCCGTCAGGGAAGGGCTGGCAGCAGACATCCCGCTCGCTGTGGACCACTTCCGGTATTTCGCCAGTGCCATCCGCGCACAGGAGGGCCACCTGTCCCAGCTCGACGAGGACATGACGGCCTATCACTACCACGAGCCGCTCGGAGTGGTGGGGCAGATCATCCCCTGGAACTTCCCCATCCTCATGGCGACGTGGAAGCTGGCACCGGCCATCGCCGCCGGCAACGCCGTCGTGCTGAAGCCGGCAGAGCAGACCCCGGCATCGATCCTGGTGCTGATGGAACTGATCGGCGACATCCTGCCGGCGGGCGTCATCAACGTGGTGAACGGCTTCGGTGTGGAGGCGGGCAAGCCGCTGGCCTCCAGCAAGCGCATCCGGAAGATCGCGTTCACCGGTGAGACGACCACGGGCCGGCTGATCAGTCAGTATGCGAGCCAGAACCTCATCCCTGTCACCCTGGAGCTGGGGGGCAAGAGCCCGAACATCTTCTTCTCCGATGTCGCCGACAGCAATGATGCGTTCTACGACAAGGCACTCGAGGGCTTCGCGCTCTTCGCCCTCAACCAGGGCGAAGTCTGCACCTGCCCGTCCCGTGCGCTCGTCCAGGGCTCCATCTACGACTCCTTCATGGCGGATGCCATCGCCCGGGTGGAGAAGATGGTGCAGGGGAATCCCCTCGACACGGACACCCAGGTGGGAGCTCAGGCGTCCAACGACCAGCTCGAGAAGATCCTGTCCTACATGGACATCGGCACCCAGGAGGGCGCCAAGGTGCTCATCGGCGGGGAGCGGAACCTCCTCGACGGCGACCTCGCCGGAGGCTACTACGTGAAGCCCACCGTGTTCGAGGGGACCAACAGCATGCGGGTCTTCCAGGAGGAGATCTTCGGCCCGGTGGTGTCGGTGACGCGCTTCGACGATTACGCGGAGGCCATGGAGATCGCCAACGACACCCTGTACGGGCTGGGGGCCGGTGTCTGGTCGAGGAACGGCAACGTCGCGTACCGCGCCGGCCGTGAGATCCAGGCCGGTCGTGTCTGGGTGAACAACTACCATGCCTACCCCGCCGGTGCGGCATTCGGTGGGTACAAGTCCTCCGGCATCGGCCGCGAGAACCACGCCATGATGCTCGACCACTACCAGCAGACCAAGAATCTCCTGGTCAGCTACTCGGAGTCCAAGCTCGGATTCTT
Organism: Arthrobacter sp.; assembly: GCA_030147325.1. Lineage (GTDB taxonomy): Bacteria > Actinomycetota > Actinomycetes > Actinomycetales > Micrococcaceae > Arthrobacter_D. The sequence goes on from JASLAA010000248.1 coordinate 5,794, forward strand.
CTAGGAGGCGTGATGACCGTCGAAGCCTCCGTGACCATTCCGGGGGAGACCTTCTCCCGGGTGGCGCTCACCGACAGCGCCGTCGACCTGCTGGACACGCTGTGGCTCATCCACGGGCCGCTGATGTTCCACCAGTCCGGCGGGTGCTGTGACGGTTCCTCTCCCATGTGCTATCCGGCGGGGGAGTTCATCACCGCGGAGGCGGACGTGCTCCTGGGGGTCCTGGACATCTCGGCCGGCGCCGCCGGCCGGGCGGATCCCGGTGTTCCGAGCGGTACGGGCACCGGCGAGGAGCCACGGCTCATCGATTTCTGGATGTCGCGGGAGCAGTTCGAATACTGGCGCCATACCCACCTGACGGTCGACGTGGTCCCCGGACGGGGAAGCGGGTTCTCCGTCGAGGCTCCGGAGGGGAAGCGGTTCCTGATCCGGTCGCGCCTGATGGAGTAGCCGCTGCGGAAGGGCCCGCCGTGTCCGGTGCACGACGGGCCCTTCCGCGTCGGTGCAGGAATTGTCAGGCGTGCTCGTGGTGCTCGGGGTCGACGGCGAGGACGATCCCGAGGAGATCCGTCAAGGCATGGCCCAGCTTCGGATCGACGAGTTCGTAGCGCGAGCGACGGCCTTCGGGAACGGAGACCACGAGTCCGCAGCCGCGCAGGCAGGACAGGTGGTTGGACAGGCTCTGGCGGCTGACACCCAGCAGCAGCGCCAGTTCACTGGGATAGGCCGGGGCGTCGCGCAGCGCCACCAGGATCCGCACTCGCGTCGGATCCGAGAGAGCAGTGCCCACGCGCTCCAGGACGGAGGTCGAGGTCAGTGGCTCCAGCATCAGTGCGTCAGCTCCCTCTCGTGGGGGACGTGACCGAGGGGTTCGATCTGGAAGGTGCAGTGTTGGATGCTGACATCGAAATGGCGGGCCACGCATTCCTGGAGTTGATCGAGGACGGAGTGAGCGGTGCCGTCCCGATAACACTCGTCGTCCACCACGATGTGCGCGGTCAGCACCGGCAGTCCGGTGGCTATCTCGCTGATGTGCAGGTCGTGGACATCGCGGACGTGAGGGAGGCGGGCGATATGAGCGCGTACTTCCTCGAGGTCGATGCCCACCGGCGTGGATTCGAGCAGCACGTCGACGGTCTCCCGGAGGAGCCGCAGCGTGCGCGGGATGATGAGCGCTCCGATGAGCAGGGCGACGACGGCGTCCGCCCTCATCCATCCGGTCAGCAGGATCACGACGGCAGCCACGATGACCGCCACGGAACCGAGAGCATCGTTGAGGACTTCGAGGAAGGCCGCCCGCAGGTTGAAGTTCACGGTCCGGTGCCGAGCAAGGAGCCCGAGCGCCGCGAGGTTGCCCGCGAGTCCCACAGCGCCGAAGACCACCATCCCCTCGGCCGCGACGGCCTCGGGCGTGATCAGGCGGCGCACGCCTTCGACGAGCACATAGGCCCCGACGGCCAGCAGGAACGCGGCCTGCAGCAGGGCGGCGACGACCTCCGCTCGTCGGAACCCCCAGGAGCGGCGAGCGGTTGCTGGACGTGCCGCGAGGGTCGCTGCGGCCAGCGCCATGGCAAGGCCTGCTGCGTCGGTGAGGACGTGGACGGAGTCGAAGAGGAGCGCGAGGCTGCCTGTCCACAGTGCCCCGACGAGCTGGAGGACGAACACTCCGAGCGTGATCGCGAGGGCGCCGGCGAGTGGCCGCCTACCGCCGGCGCTGCCCGTCTCGTGGTGGTGGGATCCCATGCCCCGATAGTACAGCGTGCAGTGAACAACACCGCTCGCCCCCGGCAGCGAGGCGCGGCAGCGATCATCCGGCTCTTCATGCAGGGCGACCAGCGAGCGACGACGGGTAAGTGGTGGAACGCCGCGCCCTGCAGCACGTGTGATGAAGTTCATGGAGCCGTGTTCTTCCCTGCGTTGGTGCCGTCGACACCCTGATTACTGCCTGCGGCGTCCGCCACCGGCAATTCTTCGTTGCACGCCGTGCAAATTCACCTTTACGCTTGGTTCGTGCTGAGTAGAACCGAGAAGGCGGAACCTCTGGGTCGCCGCGAACAGAACAAGATCGACACGCGTCGAGCAATCGCGGACGCTGCCTTCGACCTTGCGCGTTCCGTCGGTCCAGGCGCCTTCACCGTCGACCAGATCGCTGCGCGGGCCGGGGTGTCCCGGCGGACGTTCTTCAACTACTTCCACAGCGCAGAGGACGCACTGACGGCCCGCACGGACGGCTTCCTCGAGCTGGCGCTGGAGGTCTTCGGTCGGATGCCGCATGACGAACCACTCTTCGATTCCATCGTGCGCGCCTTCACCGAGACCACCAGGATGGAAGGGCTGTCGCATCACGGTGAGCTGTTCCG
>JASLAA010000305.1 GCA_030147325.1 Arthrobacter sp.
GTCCTCCGCGCGGGCAGCGCGCCAGGTGCGCACGGCCAGGTCCTTGGGGCGGAGCGGCTCGAGTGTGTGCCGTACCGCGAGAGTGTCCAGGACCATCGCCGCGATCGTGTGGTGGCCGAGCGGAGAGAAGTGCAGCCGGTCGCTGGACCACATCTGGGGATTCAGGAGCTGTCGCAGTGCCCACATGTCCGCGATCACGGCATCATGGCGGGCAGCGACGGTGCGCAGGTTCTCGTTGTAGATCGCGGTCTTCGACCGGATGGTGCCGAGGACCGTCTCCCGCACGTCCGGACCGGTGAAGAGGACCACGGTGGCGCCGGTCGCGGCGAGTGTCCCGACGACGTCGTCGAGCTTGGCCGCGAGCAGGTCCGGGTCCCCACCCGGCCGCAGGAGATCGTTCCCGCCGGCCGAGAGGGTGACGAGATCGGGGTGCAGGGACACGGCGGGTTCCACCTGCTGATCGATGATCTGCTGCAGGAGCCTGCCACGGACCGCGAGGTTCGCGTAGGCGAAATCGCGTTGGCCGCGGGCCAGTTCCTCGGCCACCCGGTCCGCCCAGCCACGATTGCCGCCGATGCTCTCCGGATTCGGGTCCCCGATACCCTCCGTGAAGGAATCTCCGAGCGCTGCATACCGATGCCAGGGGTGGGGCTCGGAGTGCAGGCTCGGGTCGATCATCGGCCCGTTCGGCGTGGGAGCGGTGGCGGTCGGGACGTCGGACTCGTTCTGGGGTGCACTCACCGGACCATTGTCCCCACGGCCGGGCGCGGGGCGCCAACCCCCTGCGCGCTGTCCCGGGTCTCCGACCCCCTGCGCGCTGTCCCGGGTCTCCGACCGGAGGCCGCCCCGTGCCAAGATGGGGATCATGACTGATTCCGCACCTGACGCACCCGTGCCCGCCGGCACCTGGGATCCCGTCGTCCTGTGGTCCACGCCGGAGCCCGACCGCGCCGGTACCCCGCTGCTGGTCCTGTTCCACGGGTACATGGCCGACGAGCAGGACCTCATGGGTCTCACGGACCACCTGCCCGCCGACTTCACGGTCGCCTCTGTCCGCGCGCCGCTCCCGGCCGGGCCCGGCTTCTCGTGGTTCCCGCTCTCCCGGGAGGAGGACTACTCCGTGGAGCGCGTGGTGCGGAGTGTGACGGCGGTGGCCGAGTGGATCGATTCGGTGCGGACCCAGCATTCCAGTGTCAGCATCCTGGGTTTCTCCCAGGGCATGGCGGTCGCGACGTCGCTGCTGCGGCACCGGCCCGAGGACTTCGCGACCGTGGTCGGACTGTCGGGCTTCGCCGTACCCGCCGAGGGTCACGCGTTCTTCCGGGACGACGACGTCGCTGCCGCCTCCGTCCCGTTCTTCTGGGGACGCGACCAGGAGGACCAGGTGATCACGCCCGCCATGATCGAGTTCACCCACGGATGGCTGACGCAGCACACGAAGCTCACCAAGATCCTCTACCCCGGCATGTTCCACGGCATCAACGCGCAGGAACTGGCGCACGTCCGGGAGTTCCTCGCCCTGACGGTGCTCGGACGGCGCTGAGCGAGGCCCGCTGCGGTCGCGTGCCACCTGGCGATCTGCCGCAGCGGGTGCCCCGCGTCCGAGGTGCGGTCAGCCCCTGGTGACGCGCACCGTCGCGCCGTTGACGCTGACGGAGTCCCCCGGGTGCAGTTGGCGTCCGCGTCGTTCCTCGATCTCGCCGTTGACCTGCACCAGGCCGTTGTCGATCAAGGTCTTGGCCTCCACGCCGTCCTCGGCGAGGGAGGCCAGCTTCAGCAGCTGCCCGAGCCGGATCATGTCGTCCCTGATGGGAAGTTCTGCACTGGATGCGTCGTCGCTCATGTCTCCCATCATGCCGGAAGCCGAGGACTAGGCTGTACGGGTGTCTGATGCGCCCGTGTTGTCCCCCGCTGTCGGTTTCCCGCTCGCCCTCGCGGCAGGTCTGGCCATCCCCGTCCAGGGCAGGATCAACGGCGCGCTCGGGACCGTGCTCGAGGACGGGATAGCCGCGGCCCTGATCAGTTTCAGCACGGGCCTGGTCGTGATGATCGCCATCACGCTGGCGGTTCCGAGCGCCCGGGCAGGTGCCCTCCAGATCGTCCCCGCGGTTCGCGAGCGCCGCTTCCCGCCCTACTACGTGGCGGCCGGGGCCATCGGTGCGTTCTTCGTCTTCGCGCAGTCGCTGACCATCGGACTCATCGGCGTCGCCCTGTTCACGGTGGCAGCCGTGATGGGCCAGTCCCTCAGCGGGCTGCTCGTGGACAGGGCGGGCATCGGACCCGGAGGCAAGCGGGCCGTGACCGCCATGCGCGTGATCGGCGTCGTCCTGACGGTCCTGTCGGTCATCTGGGCGGTGTCCCCGCGGTTCGGAGCTGCGGGGGACGTGTCGAGCTGGCTGCTGCCGGTCCTGCTGCCGGTGGCCGGCGGCATCCTGCTGAGCTTCCAGCAGGCGATGAACGGCACGGCGTCGCTGCACTACGGCTCTCCGTTGGCTGCCACCCTGATGAACTTCATCGCCGGGACGGCGGTTCTGCTGACGGCGTGGCTGATCAAGCTCGTCCTCGCCGGTCCCGGCAATCCGCTGCCCTCCGAGTGGTGGTACTACCTCGGCGGGCCCATGGGCTGCATCTTCATCGCACTGGGTGCACTCCTCGTCCGCAGTCTGGGCGTGCTGCTCACGGGGCTGTGCATGATCGGTGGGCAGCTCGTCGGATCGCTCCTGCTCGATCTCGTGGTTCCCGCCCCGGGTACCATCGTCGTCTTCGCGACCGTCGCCGGGACGCTCCTGACGCTCGGCGCCATCATCCTCACGACGCTTCCCTGGCCCCGGCGCATCGCACGCTGACGGGAGCAGGCCGAGGCCATCGACCTCGCAGTCGCCGGCCCGCCCCCTTCACCTCCGGGTCGACATCTGGCAGAGTGCGGGGAAAAGTCTTCGGGGGTACAGGACATGGAACGACGACGTTGTGCAGGAGCCGTGGTCGCGGCCGTTCTGGCCGTCGGATCTCTCGCCGGGTGTGCTGCTCCAGAATCGGCGAGCGGGGACGAGCTGCGGATGTTCGCGTCGATGGACGAGGCGTACTCCGCGGTCGACGGGGTCCTGGGGTGCGAGGCCGACGCGGTCGGCGACCCGGTCGTCCCGTCCGACGGGGGTGCTCTCACCTCGGAACAGAAGCTGTGCGCGGAGAACGTGCAGATCGATCTCTACCCCGATGCGAAGGCCCTCGAAGCCGGTCTGGACATCTGGAACGGGTCCACCCAGGGAGAAGTACAGCTCGCCCGGGGGAGCAACTGGATGGTGGTCGATCTGACCGGCGTGGTGACCGGTGGACCCACCAGCTGGGACATCGAAGGACTGGCGGGGGAGCTGGACGCGGAATTCTCGGTCGTCGGCGGATAGGTCGTCCGCGGGCGCCCTGCCCGGCGTCCGGGGTTGCGCTGTGGTTCCATGAGGCATGAAGAACTGGATCTGGG
>JASLAA010000002.1 GCA_030147325.1 Arthrobacter sp.
CAAATTCAACCAATCAAAAAACAATCGGTATCAACAAACTTGGCACACTATTGAGTTCTCAAACAACAGGAGCTACCGGCACCAAACACAACCAAACCGTCATGTCATCGCTCCGAAGCAACTTTTCAAGCTTACCCGCACTGCGTCCGATTATCCAAATCCACCGGCTCCACATCCTCGCCGTTCCGTTTCAGTCCATACGAACAGAAGGTGAACCGGGAGTGTGTGGTTGTCGGCCGACCAGAAGGCTTCATCAGCGCGGAAATAAAGACTAGCACCGGGGATGCCGGAATGTAAAACAGCAGCGGACCCGCCCCGAGGGGAGGGTCCGCTGCTGTCACCGGCGTAGCCCGCTCAGGTGGTCGCGGGCTTCAGGTAGAGCACCCCGAGCGGGGGCACCCGTACGTCGCCGAAGGCCGGTTGCCCGTTGTGCGCACCCTCGTGCGCCGTCACCACTCCGCCGTTGCCGACGCCGGAACCGCCGAACTCCTCGGAGTCCGTGTTCAGGACCTCGGTCCAGTCACCGGCCCATGGCAGTCCGACCCGGAAACCTTCGTGGGGTCCTCCTGCGAAGTTGGCGATGCACACGAGCGGATTGCCCTGGTGGTCCCAGCGGATGAAGGACAACGTGTTGTGCTCGCCGTCGTTCTCGTCGATCCACTGGAAGCCGGCCGGCTCGTTGTCCCGCGCGTACAGAGCCGGGGTCTCGCGGTAGATGCTGTTCAGGGAACGGACCAGTTCCTGCACCCCCTTGTGGGACGGGGTCTCGGTCAGCCACCAGTCGAGGCTGTGGTGCTCGGCCCACTCAGCCTCCTGCGCGAACTCCGATCCCATGAAGATCAGCTGCTTGCCGGGGTGCGCCCACTGGAAGGCGAGATAGGCACGGACGTTCGCCAGCTGCTGCCAGCGGTCACCAGGCATCTTGCGGAGGAGTGACCCCTTGCCGTGCACGACCTCGTCGTGGCTGATGGGGAGCATGAAGTTCTCGGTATAGGCGTACACCATCGAGAAGGTCGCCTTGCCGTGGTGGTGGACCCTGTTGATCGGATCCTGCGAGATGTACTCGAGCGTGTCGTGCATCCACCCCATGTTCCACTTGATGCCGAACCCGAGGCCGCCGGCGCTCGTGGGCCTGGTGACGCCATCGAAGGCCGTCGACTCCTCGGCGACCATCACCACGCCCGGTGCCCGCTTGTACGCGGTGGCGTTGACCTCCTGGAGGAAGGAGATGGCCTCGAGGTTCTCCTGCCCGCCGAACTTGTTCGGCCGCCACTGGCCCTCCTCCCTCGAGTAGTTGAGGTAGAGCATCGAGGCGACGGCGTCGACGCGCAGCCCGTCGATGTGGAACTCCTCGAGCCAGTACAGCGCGTTCGCGACGAGGAAGTTCCTGACCTCACGCCGTCCGAAGTCGAAGATCAGGGTGCCCCAGTCCCGGTGCTCGCCCAGGAAGGGATCGCCGTGCTCGTACAGGGTGCCGCCGTCGAAGTTGGCCAGGGCCCAGGCGTCCTTCGGGAAGTGTGCCGGGACCCAGTCCATGATGACGCCGATTCCGGCCTGGTGGAGCCGGTCCACGAGGTAGCGGAAGTCGTCGGGCGATCCGAAGCGTGACGTCGGCGCGAAATAGGAGGTGACCTGGTAACCCCACGACCCGCCGAACGGGTGCTCGGCGACCGGCATGAGCTCGACGTGCGTGAAGCCCTGCCAGGAGACGTACTCCACGAGCTGTTCGGCGAGTTCGCGGTAGCTGAGACCCTGCCGCCACGACCCGAGGTGCACCTCGTAGACGCTCATCGGGCCGTTGTGGGGATCATTCGCTGCCCGCGCCTGCATCCACTCGTCGTCCTCGAAGGTATAAGTCGACTCGACCACCCTGGACCCCGTGAGCGGCGGGATCTCGGTACCCCTTGCCATCGGGTCCGCCTTCTCGCGCCACTGACCGTCGCTGCCGAGGATGTGGAACTTGTAGCAGGTCCCCGCACCCGCACCGGGGATGAAGATCTCCCAGATGCCGGAGCTGCCGAGGGCACGCATGGCGTTGACGCTGCCGTCCCAGCCGTTGAAATCACCCATCACCTGGACGGCGCGTGCGTTCGGTGCCCAGACGGCGAAGGAGACGCCGTTGATGTCGCCCAGCACGGACGAGTAATGGCGGACGTGCGCGCCGAGCGCGGTCCACAGCGTTTCGTGCCGACCCTCCCCGATCAGGTGCATGTCGATCTCGCCGAGCGTCGGCAGGAAGCGGTAGGGGTCGTCGACGACGACGGGCTCGCCGTCGTAGGTCACCTCGAGCCGGTAGTCGGGCACGTGCCCGGGGGTCTCGGCCGGAACTGCGCCCACCCAGACGCCGTTGTGCTCGTGCCGCAGTTCCGTCCGACCGGACCCGGTGAGGACGACGACGGAACGGGCCAGGCGACGCAGCGTGCGGATGGTGACGCCGTCGTCGCTGCCGAGGTGCGCACCGAGCACCGCATGCGGCTGGTGGTACGCGCCCTCGGACACCTGCTGGAGGATGTCGGCATCGACCGGGGTCGGAACGAGATCAACCGCCGGCTGGACGTCGGAAGGCGCAGGGTCTGCATCCTTCTTCCCGGCCAGCCCGGCCGTCACGTCCTTCGCCTTTCCGGCGACGGCCTTCGCCGTTTCCGCGACGGCCTGTGCCGCCTTGCCTGCCAGGGTTCCCTCGCCGGCGCCCTCGTCCGGCCCGGAATTCTTCGCGGTGTTCATCTCAGCTGCTTTCGTTGCGTCGGCGGCGGGCTCAGCACCCAGCACACGGCGGACGTCCCGGACGGGCATCTCGACCCAGTCCGGCCTGTTGCGGATCTCGTACACGACCTCGTACAGCGCCTTGTCCAGCCAGAGCGCGCGGAAGAGCGGTGCAGCGGTGTCGACCGGAGTACCGGACTCCTCCGCGTAGCCCTCGATGAAGGCGTTGCGCACAGCAGCGGACCACCGCTCGGTCACCGCGGCTTCGGGCGAGCCCAGCGGCGCCGCGCCGCGGGATGCCGCTGCGTACTCGAGCGACCGGACCATACCGACGACGTCGCGCACCGGTACGTCCGGCACGCTCCGCTCGGCCGTGGGGCGGAGCGGCTCGCCCTCGAAGTCGATGATCAGCCACGCTCCGTCCGGAGCCTGGAGCACCTGCCCCAGGTGGAGGTCTGCATGGATACGCTGGAGCGGCGGGATGTCGTCGAGAGCCTCGATCTGGCGCAGGATGCCGTCGACCTCCGCGTCGAGCGGACCGACGGCGTCGTGCGCCTCCTCCCACGCCCAGCGGATGCGTTCGCCCAGGGCATGCCTGAATTCGCTCTCCTCCACCGTGGTGGCCGTCCGGCTGCCGAAGGCGCCGTCGAGCTGGCGGTGGATGCGAGCGACCGCACGTCCCAGCCCCCGCGCCTCAGCCGTGAAGTCGGTTCCATCGGCAGCGGCGGCCGACGCCGAGCGCCAGGCATCCGTGCTTCCCTCGACGAAGTCACGCAGCACGCTGACATGGCCCGTGACGTGCCGGCCCGGCTCCGCGCCGGTCTCCTGCCAGGTACCCGTGACCCAGCCGTAGGTGTCCGGGGTATCCAGGGAGCCGCCCGCCGTGAGCCGGGCACTGATCTGGACGTCGGGGCTCTCGCCCGCCGCGAGCACACGGAAGAACTTCACGATCATGGATCCTGGTCCGGAGCCGTACACCACCGAAGTGTTCGACTGCTCGCCCTGGAGCACCTTCACGGGCTGGGAGACACCCTCCTCCTGGTGCTGCGGCGCCTTGACCACGACGCCCGAGAGGCGCCCGTCCGGGGTGCTGCCGGTCGAGAGGATGAAGTCGACCCACAGGCGCACGAAATCGGCGTCGTGGGTGGCGTCATAGGCCCAGCTGGAGCCGAGCTCGGGGTGTTCCACCTGCCCGATGAGGCCTGCTGCGGCGTCATCGAGTGGCTCGCTCCGGTAACTGATCGGCACACTGACGACGTTCGTGCGGCTTCCCGACCCGACCGCCAGGAAATGCACCTCGAGGCCGGCCCTGCTGGCAGGGTCCTCGAGGACCGTACCGCCGACGACGGTCAGATCGACCGACTCCCCCTTCACGGGGAACCACCGCTGTAACGGGAGCCATTCGGTGAGGATCTCCGGGATGAAGGGGATGTGGGTCGCCATTATCTGATTGCCTCCGGGATGGGGATGACCGGCATCGCCTGCGTGTGGGGGGAGGAGCTGTTGGAGCTCGCCGAGCGCACGCGGAGCCAGAAGAAGTCGTGGCTGCCGAGTGTCAGGGTGACCTCGCCGTCCTCCGCGAAGGCCGGGAAGATCGACCCGCCGAAGAGGTCGCGCAGCCCACGGCCGGCGAACTCCGGGAGGCGCATCTTCGCTGCGACGGGGTGCTGCGAGAGGTTGAAGATGCACAGCACCGACTCCGCGGGCTCCCCCTCGGCGTTCGTCTCACCGATCTCGCGCAGAAAGGCGAGCACGTTCTCCGACTCGACAGGCACGTTGCGGTAGGCGCCCAGACCGAACGCGGGATGCGCCTTGCGCACCGCGAGCATCTGGCGCACCCAGTGCAGCAGGGAGCTCGACGTCGCCATCTGGGCTTCGACGTTCACGTGGTTGTAGTGGTAGACGAGGGACTGCACGACGGGCAGGTACAGCTTCCCTGGATCGACGGGTGAGAACCCCGCGTTGCGGTCCGGTGTCCACTGCATCGGGGTTCGCGAGGCATCGCGGTCCTCGAGCCAGATGTTGTCGCCCATGCCGATCTCGTCGCCGTAGTACAGGAACGGGCTACCCGGCAGTGACAGCAGGAGCGCATGGATCAGTTCCACCTCGGCGCGCGAGTTGTCGAGCAGCGGGGAGAGCCGCCTGCGGATCCCGACGTTGGCCCGCATCCGGGGGTCGGGCGCGTACCAGCCGAGCATCGCCTCCCGCTCCTCGCTGGTGACCATCTCGAGGGTGAGTTCGTCGTGATTCCGGAGGAACGTCCCCCACTGGGCTCCGGCCGGGATGTCCGGCGTCTCCCTCATCGTCTCGATGATGGGCGCCGCCTTCTGGTCGCGGAGCGCGTAGAAGAGCCTCGGCATGATCGGGAAGTGGAAGGACATGTGGCACTCGGGGCCGTCTTCGTCACCGAAGTACTCGACGACCTCGTCCGGCATCTGGTTCGCCTCGGCGATGATGACGCGGCCCGGATACTTCTCGTCCACCATCGCGCGGAGCCGCTTGAGGAATTCGTGGGTCTTGGGAAGGTTCTCGCAGTTCGTCCCCTCCTCCTCGAACAGGTATGGGATCGCGTCGGCACGGAAGCCGTCGATCCCCTGGTCGAGCCAGAACTTCACGACGTCGAAGATCGCTTCCTGCACCTTGGGGTTCTCGAAGTTCAGATCCGGCTGGTGGCCGAAGAACCGGTGCCAGAAGAACTGGCGGCGCACGGGATCGAACGTCCAGTTGGACTCCTCGGTGTCGACGAAGATGATCCGCGCGTCCTGGTACTTCTCGTCGGTGTCGCTCCAGACGTAGAAGTCCCCGTAGGGACCCTCCGGGTCACTGCGGGACTCCTGGAACCAGTGGTGCTGGTCGGAGGTGTGATTCATCGGCAGGTCGATGATGACCCGGACGCCGCGGGCGTGTGCCTCTGCGACGAGCCGCTTGAAGTCGCTGAGGGAGCCGAATTCGTCGAGCACGTCGTAGTAGTCGGAGATGTCGTATCCGCCATCGCGCAACGGGGACTTGAAGAACGGCGGCAACCACAGGCAGTCGACCCCGAGCCACTGGAGATAGTCCAGTTTCTCGATCAGACCCGAGAGGTCACCGGAGCCGTCCCCGTTCGCGTCGGCGAATCCGCGCACCAGGGCCTCGTAGAAGACCGCCTTGCGGTACCAGTGGGGGTCGTGGGCCAGTCCCGGTGCATTGAGCTGGAAGGGGTTGGGCACTAGTGCTGCCTCCTGATCGAGAGAATGTGTGCGGGCTCGACGTGAGCATCGAGCCGGACGTAGTTGTGCTCACCCCAGGTGAAGGTCTGTCCGGTGATGAGGTCGTCCACGACGAACGTACCGTTCGCGTCCAGATCGGCCGCATCCAGTCCCAGCTGCGCGAGGTCCAGCGACACCGTGCTCTCGCGCGTGCTGTGCGGATCGACGGTGACGACGACGATGATGGTGTCCTTACCCTCCGCCGTCTGCTTGTGCTTGGCGAAGACCAGGGTCGCCGGGTCGGTGCTGGCATGGATGCTGAGGTTCTCGAGGTCCCCGAGTGCCGGGTGAGAGCGCCTGATCGCGTTCAGCCTCGTGATGAACGGGGCCAGGGAGCGGCCCTCGGCCTCGGCAGCCGCGTAGTCCCGGGGCCGGTACTGGAACTTCTCGTTGTCGATGTACTCCTCGGCCCCCGGACGCGCAACGTGCTCGAACAGCTCGTAGCCGGAATAGACGCCCCACAGGGGGCTGGCCATGGAGGCGAGCACCGCCCTGATCTTGAACGCTGCGGGCCCACCGTACTGCAGGTACTCGGTGAGGATGTCCGGGGTGTTCACGAAGAAGTTCGGACGGAAGTACGACGGCGAGACCTTGCTGATCTCGGTGAAGTACTCCTCCAGTTCGGTCTTGGTGTTCCGCCAGGTGAAGTACGAATACGACTGCTGGAACCCGGCCCGACCGAGCGCGTGCATCATCGGCGGACGCGTGAAGGCCTCCGCGAGGAAGATCACCTCGGGGTGTTTCCGGTTCACCCGGCCGATCAGCCATTCCCAGAACTGCACCGGCTTGGTGTGCGGGTTGTCCACGCGGAAGATCTTCACACCGTGCTGGACCCACATGAGGACGATCCGCAGCACTTCCTTCGCCAGGCCCGAGGGGTCGTTGTCGAAGTTGATCGGGTAGATGTCCTGGTACTTCTTCGGGGGGTTCTCCGCGTAGGCGATCGAGTTGTCCACGCGCGTGGTGAACCACTCCGGGTTCGTCTTCACCCAGGGGTGGTCGGGCGACGCCTGCAGTGCGAGATCGAGGGCCACCTCGAGATCGAGTTCCCGGGCACGCGCCACGAAGGCGTCGAAGTCTTCGAACGTCCCGAGATCCGGGTGGATGGCATCGTGCCCGCCGTCCTCGGACCCGATGGCCCAGGGGGAGCCCGGATCGCCGGGCCCCGCGGTGAGCGTGTTGTTCGGACCCTTGCGGTGCGTCCGGCCGATCGGATGGATGGGGGGAAGGTAGACGACGTCGAAGTTCATCGCAGCCACTGCGTCGAGGCGCTTCGTCGCCTCGCGGAACGTACCGGAGGTCCACTCCGCCGTCTCGGGGTCGTAGGTGGCTCCCTCCGACCGGGGGAAGAATTCGTACCAGGCGGCCCGCCCGGCGAGCTCCCGCTCGACGTTGATGGGATAGGCCCGCGAAGAGGTGACGAGGGACCGGATGGGCTGCCGGGCTATCGCATCGTGGATCTGAGGGGACAGGCCCGCAGCGAGGCGCGCCTCGACACCCAGGGAGGTGTCCGAGAGGGCAGCCGCAGTGCGCCGGAAGAGCGCCGCGTCCCGGGCGGATCGCTCGTCCGCTGCGCGGGTGAACAGGGCCGCGCCCTCCTGGAGCATCAGGTCGACGTCGACCCCGGCGGCGATCTTGATCGTCGCGTCGTGTTCCCAGGTGCCGAAGAGATCCGACCAGCCTTCGATGGTGAAGGTGTGCGGACCCTTCACGCGAGGAGTGAGCGTGCCCGCCCACCGGTCGAGGCCGGAGCCCACGGGCGTCATCCTGACCCGCTGCACCTCCTTGCCCTTGGCATCGCGCAGGACGGCCGAGACGCCGAGCTGGTCGTGGCCTTCCCGGAAGACGGTCGCGCCGATGGCGATGTCGGAGCCCGGAATCGCCTTGGCCGGGAAGAGTCCGTCCTCGACGACGGGGGTGACCGCCGTGATCGGGATGCGGCCGAAGCGCAGTCCGTCGGGGTACGGGGAGTTTCGGTTCTGCTCGGTAGAGGTCGTCACCCGTACGACGTTAGCGAGTAATGGGCCGAATTGCTAAGGCGGCTTCGCGTAACATCGGGCGCTGCTCGGTATTACGCAAGCGATTGCAGCGCGATCCCTCCCCACGGCTGGGCAAGTGCGCTAGCGTAACCGGGGTGAAGGCAATCCGCAGATTTACCGTCCGAACTGTCCTCCCCCAGAGCATTGCACCGCTCGGGAAACTAGCGGGAAACCTGCGCTGGTCGTGGCACCTGCCGACCTCGCGTCTCTTCGAGGAGATAGACCCCGCAGCGTGGGAGGCGAGCGGCCATGACCCGGTCTCGTTCCTGGGCTCCGTCACCCGGGAGAAGCTCCAGCAGCTCGCCGCGGACGAGAAGCTCGTCGGACGGATCAACGAGCTCGGCGCGGACCTCGACAGCTACCTGACCGAGCCCGCTGGTACCAGGGACTCGGCGAGGACGCTCCGCGCAGCATCGCCTACTTCTCCCCCGAGTACGGCATCAGCGCCGTCCTGCCCCAGTATTCCGGCGGTCTCGGTATCCTCGCGGGCGACCACCTGAAGTCCGCGTCGGACCTGGGCGTTCCGCTCGTCGGCGTCGGGCTGCTCTACCAGGCCGGCTACTTCAAGCAGTCCCTCTCCCGGGACGCATGGCAGCAGGAGACCTACCCCGTCCTCGATCCGGACGGCCTCCCGCTGACCCTGCTGCGGGAGGAGGACGGCTCGGCCGCGAAGGTCGTCCTGCCCCTGCCCAACGGACGGCAGCTGTCCGCGCACATCTGGCGCGCCGACGTCGGACGCGTGCCCCTGCTGCTCCTCGATTCCAACGTCAGCGAGAACGACGAGGCCGCGCGCAATGTCACCGACCGGCTCTACGGCGGCGGCGGGGACCAGCGCCTCCAGCAGGAGCTGCTCCTCGGCATGGGCGGCGTCAAGGCGCTGCGCATCTTCGAACGCCTGACCGGCACTCCTGCCCCGGAGGTGTTCCACACCAACGAGGGCCACGCCGGATTCCTCGGGATCGAACGCATCCGGGAGCTCATGGACCCGTCGAACGAGTCGCCCATGAGCTGGGAGGAGGCGCTCACCGCCGGACGGGCATCCACGGTCTTCACGACCCACACCCCCGTGCCCGCCGGGATAGACCGCTTCGACCGGTCGCAGATCGAGCACTTCTTCCACGCAGGCCTGGCACCGTCCGTGCCGACCGACCGCGTGCTGGCCCTGGGGGCGGAGAACTACGCCGACGGTGATCCCGCGAAGTTCAACATGGCCGTCATGGGCCTGCGCCTCGCGCAGCGTGCCAACGGCGTGGCGAAACTGCACGGAGAGGTATCACGCGGCATGTTCTCCGGGCTGTGGCCGGGCTTCGACACCAACGAGGTCCCGATCACCTCGGTGACCAACGGGGTCCACGTCCCGAGCTGGGTGGATCCCGAGATCGCGGACTTCGCCCTCGCGAACTTCGGTGCGGAGTCCATTCTGGATCCCCAGTGGAACAAGGTCTACGACGTGCCCGACAAGGACATCTGGGCGCTGCGCCGCAGCCTCCGCTCCAACCTGGTGGACGACGTGAGGCAGCGACTGCGCTCCTCCTGGAAGAAGCGAGGAGCGGCCGACGCCGAGCTGGCATGGACCGATTCGGTGCTGGATCCCGATGTCCTCACCATCGGCTTCGCACGCCGTGTCCCGACCTACAAGCGGCTCACGCTCATGCTCCGCAACCCCGACCGTCTGAAGGCCCTGCTCCTCCACCCGGAGCACCCCATCCAGCTGGTGATCGCCGGCAAGTCGCACCCCGCGGACGAGCAGGGCAAGCGCATGATCCAGGACCTCGTCCGGTTCACCGACGATCCCGAGGTCCGCCACCGGATCGTCTTCCTCCCCAACTACGACATCGCCATGGCCCGTACGCTCTTCCCGGGCTGCGACGTCTGGCTGAACAACCCGCTGCGCCCCCTCGAGGCCTGCGGTACCTCGGGCATGAAGGCGGCGATCAACGGCGGCCTCAACCTGTCCGTGCTGGACGGCTGGTGGGACGAGATGTACGACGGCGACAACGGCTGGGCGATCCCTACCGCCAACAACGGCGCGTCGGCGGACGAGCGGGACGACATCGAGGCAGCAGCCCTGTACGACCTCCTCGAGACCCAGGTCGGCCCGCGGTTCTACTCGCTGGTACCGGCCGACGGGGCCGGCGCCGCTGGTCCCTCCGAGCCGTCCCGCGACGGCGTACCGCACCAGTGGATCGCGATGATCAAGCACACCATGGCGACGCTCGGCCCCGCGGTATCAGCCGAGCGCATGCTGCAGGACTACGTGGAGAAGCTGTACCGCCCGGCCTGGCGCGCGGGCAGGGAAGCTGCAGCCGACCACTTCTCCCTCGCGAGGAGGACCGCGGCCTGGCGCTCACGCGTGCAGGGCAGCTGGCCCGCTGTGCAGGTGGAGCACGTCGACTCGTCCGGTGTCTCCGAGGACCCGCAGATCGGCGACTCGCTCACGGTCAGCGCCTACGTGTCGCTCGGCGGACTCGATCCCGATGACGTCTCCGTCGAGGTGGCGTACGGTCGCGCCCTCGACAGCGACGAGCTGAGCGACGTGACGGTCGAGGACCTCGACGTCGCCGAGAACCTCGGCAGCGGCCGCTACCTCTTCACGGGAGGCATCCGGATCGATCACTCCGGATCGTTCGGTTACACGGTACGGGTACTGCCGAAGCATTCGACGCTCGTCACGAAGGCCGAACTCGGACTCGTCGCGAACGCCTGAGCCGTCCGGCGGGGCGAACCGCCGGGACCGAAGACGACGAAGCCCGGGACCGAGTCCCGGGCTTCGTCGTCATCCTGCCCGTTCCGGGCCGCCGCGACTCGGTCAGCAGCGATAGATCCGGACCGAGTCGGCCATGATCGTGTCCCCCTCGCCGGAGCGCAGCCGGCGGGAGTCCGGGATCGAGGCGGGGGCCGCGGAGTCGAAGGTCAGGCCGAACCAGCGGGGCTGCTCCCCCTCGATGCCCTGGCCCTGGAGGATCCAGGCCGCGGGCAGATGGATGCGGGTGTCCTCGAGCGAGCCGTTGATGACGACGAGCCCGTTGATCGTCCCGCCCTTGGACCCGAGGAGCAACTGCACGCTCCTGGTCTGCGGGTCGTTCCACTCGTGCGCCGTCATCGGGAGCCCGGCGGCGTTGAACCAGAGGAGCATCGACTGGTCCCCGCGCGACGGGAAGCTGGCGGGCTGCCCTGCAAGGAAATCCTTCCGGATCCCGAGCAGTGTGCGCGTGGCATCGAGCATGCGCCGCGACGCTGCATCATCGGACCAGTGCAGCCACGCCAGCTCGTTGTCCTGGCAGTAGGCGTTGTTGTTGCCGCCCTGCGAGCGGCCGAACTCGTCGCCGGCGGTGATCATCGGCACGCCGAGCGAGATGAGCAGCGATGCCATGATGTTCCGGGCGCTGCGTTCCCTCGCCGCGATGATGCTCTCGTCCTCGGTCCGTCCCTCGGCCCCGTGGTTGTCGCTGCGGTTGTCGCTGTGGCCGTCGCGGTTGCCCTCACCGTTGGCCTCGTTGTGCTTGCGCTCGTAGGCCGTCAGGTCGGCGAGCGTGAAGCCGTCATGAGCCGTGACGAGATTGATCGAGGCCAGCGGGCTGCGCCCTGACGCCGCGAATGTCTCCGCCGAACCCGCCAGGCAACCGGCGATCCGTGCGGGAGAGGAACCCTCGCCGCCTGCCCGGAGGGTGGCGATGTCACGGAGCCAGAAGTCCCTCACCGTGTCGCGGAACCCGTCGTTCCAGTCCGCCCAGCCCACCGGGAACTGACCTGTCCGCCAGCCGTCGGGACCGAGATCCCACGGCTCCGCGATGAGTTTGGTGCCACGCAGCGCCTTCGAGGCACCGGCCGCGACCAGGAAGGGATGCCTCGGCGTGAAGGTGTTCTGCTCATCACGGGCGAGGGTGACGGCGAGGTCGAACCGGAACCCGTCGATGTGGCATTCCTCGACCCAATAGCGCAGGGAGTCGAGCGCGAACTCCACGACGCGGGGCTGGGAGAAGTCGAGGCTGTTCCCGCAGCCGGTCGTATCCACGTAGCGGCCGTCGTGGTGCCGGTAGTAGTCGAGGTCCCCCAGCCCGCGCCAGCACAGTGCGGGCCGGTGCTGATCGCCCTCCGCGGTGTGGTTGTAGACGACATCGAGGAGGACCTCGAGCCCGGCCTCGTGGAGAGCGCGGACCATGCCCTTGAACTCGTCCAGCACCGCGCCCGGTCCTGCCGCTCGTGCCGCTGCTGTGGCGTAGTCGGTGTGCGCGGAGAAGAAGCCGAGCGTGTTGTAACCCCAGTAGTTGCTGAGGCCGAGGGGTTCCAGGTGCGGTTCGTCGATGTGGAAATGGATGGGCAGGAGCTCGACTGCGGTGACTCCCAGGTCACGCAGATGCGCGATCATCGCCGGATGGGCCAGCCCTGCATAGGTTCCCCGCAGGTCCTCCGGAACGCCGGGGTGCAGCTTGGTGAGTCCCTTGACGTGGGCCTCGTAGATGACGGTATCCCGCCACGGGGTGCGCGGTCGCTCGCTCGAGCCCCAGTCGAACGAGTGCTCGAGGAACACCGAGTAGTACGTCCGGAACGGCGGCTCGTCCGTTCCGGACGGGGTGTCGACGGTCTCGACCGCGCGCGCATAGGGATCGAGGAGCAGCTGCGCCCGGCCGGGATGTCCCGGCAGTTCCTGGCCGGTGGGCCAGAACGCGTAGAGCGCACCAGGGGCCACGGGGCCGACGACGCCGTGGTGCACCCCTCCGTCCAGCCCTACCAGGGTCTCGGACGTCCACGTCCCGTCATCGCGCTGCCAGTGCACGTCCATCGAGGGGATGGCAGGCGCCCAGACCGCCGCATTGGCATGGGCGTCCCTGCCCCACGCTCCGGTGATGGCATGAAGGCCGAGGGGGAACTCGCGGGAGGCGCGCGGCAGCGGGGACGGGTTCGTCATGCCGGGGATCAGACCGAGCGCTGGCGGGAGATCTCGTACAGGGTGATCCCGACCGCCATCGATGCATTCAGCGATTCCATGGCGGAATCGATGGGGATGGAGACGATCTGATCACAGTTCTCCCGGACGAGCCGGGACAGCCCTTTGCCCTCCGAACCGACGACGATGCAGATGGGATCCCGGCCGAGCGTCAGCTCCGGCAGCGAGACGTCGCCGTCCCCGTCCAGTCCGAGGACGAAGATGCCCTTCTGCTTGAACGACTTCAGCGCCGAGTTCAGGTTCCCGACGCGGGCGACCGGCACCCGGACCGCAGCACCGGCGCTGGTCTTCCAGGCGGACGCCGTGACGCCGACCGAGCGCCGCTCCGGGACGATCACGCCATGGCTGCTGAAGGCCGAGGCGGACCGGATGATCGCACCGAGATTCCGGGGGTCGGTGATGCCGTCGAGGGCCACGAAGAGCGGCGCGTTGCCGATGTGGCCGCGGCGGTACTTCTCGATCGTCTCGTCGACGAGATCGAGGGCGTCGGCGTACTCGTAGGGCGGGATCTGCAGCATGAGCCCCTGGTGCACGGAGCCGTCCGTCATGCGGTCGAGCTCCGGCTTGCCCGTCTCCATCACCGGGATGCCGCGCTCCGCCGCCATCTTCAGGGACTCCCGGACGCGATCGTCCATCTCGATGCGGATGGCCACGTGCAGGGCCTTGGCGGGGATGCCGGCACGAAGGGCCTCGACCACGGAGTTGCGGCCCGTGACGACCTCTTCTGCAGCCTTGCCCTTGGTGCGGCCGCTGCCGGCGTTCCGGCCGCCCGCACGCTTGGCCTCGGAACGTTCGGCCAGCTCCTTGCTCTTGAACGCCTTGTGGTACGGGCGATCCTCCGCCTTCGGAGTGGGGCCCTTGCCCTCGAGCGACTTGCGTCCGTGTCCGCCGGTGCCGATGGTGGGGCCCTTTTTCGTTTTGCGAACCGAGCCTGGACGTCCGTGACTGGCCATGGAAAAACACCTTTATATAGAAGAAGAATCCGTTCCAGTTTACGCGGAGCGGATGGGGTGTCCCGGCACAGGCTTCCGGCGGCGCGCGCTGGCCCCAGGGAAGAGGGCCCGCTAGTCCCCGGTGAGAGACCAGTCCACGCCGTCGGCGGAGTCCTCCAGGGCGATCCCCGCTGCAGCGAGTGCATCGCGGATCTGGTCCGCCCGGGTCCAGTCACGCGCGCTTCGCGCAGCACTGCGTTCGGCGATGCGGTCACGAACGAGGGCGTCCAGCGCTGCGGTCGTCGGAGCACCGGCGGCTCGGCCGGCGGCGTGCCCTGCATCGTCCAGGCCGAGGACCGCTGTCATCCCGACGACGGCGGCCAGCGCCTGCCGAACGGCGTCGTCGTCCCCCGCAGCGAGCGCGGTGTTCCCACTCCGCACCGTGATGTGCAGGACGGCGAGCGCCTGGGGCACGTTGAGATCGTCGTCCATGGCGTCGGCGAAGGCGTCCGGCAGATCCGCGGCGCTGCCGGACGCGGTATCGGGGGTGCCCACCCTGGCGGCCGCCTTCGCGAGGAAGCCGTCGATGCGCGCAACCGCGGCCGCTGCTTCCTGCAGTGAGGTCTCCCGGTAGTCGAGGACGGAGCGGTAGTGGGCCTGCCCGAGGTAGTACCGGACCACACGGGGACCTGCGGCGTCGATCATCTCCCGGGGACTCACCGTGTTCCCGATCGACTTCGACATCTTCTCGCCGCCGTAGGTCACCATGCCGTTGTGCATCCAGAACCTCGCGAAGGCGTGCCCGGCGGCCTGCGACTGCGCCATCTCGTTCTCATGATGCGGGAAGCGCAGGTCCAGACCCCCACCGTGGATGTCGAACTCCGTCCCCAGGTACTTGGTCACCATGCTGGAGCATTCGAGGTGCCAGCCGGGCCGGCCGGTTCCCCACGGGCTGGACCACGACGCCGTCGCCGGGTCCGTGTCCTTGGAGCCCTTCCACAGCGCGAAGTCCCGCGGGTCCTTCTTGCCGCGTGGATCGGCGTCGGGCGCGGCCTGCATGTCGTCGATGTCCTGCCGGGTCAGGCTGCCGTAGGCGGGCCAGGAGCGGACGTCGA
This sequence comes from Arthrobacter sp., assembly GCA_030147325.1. Lineage (GTDB taxonomy): Bacteria > Actinomycetota > Actinomycetes > Actinomycetales > Micrococcaceae > Arthrobacter_D. Next base: position 14,986 of record JASLAA010000002.1, read on the forward strand.
AGTAGACGTCGCCGGACCCGTCGGGCGCCGGGTAGGCGTGCCCGCGATCGATCAGGAGCTGGATGAGGGCGTGCATCTCCGGGATGTGTCCGGTCGCACGCGGCTCGTAGGTCGGTGCCCGCACACCGAGGGCGGCGTAGGCGCGGGAGAACTCCTGCTCGAAGCGGAAGGCGAGGGCCCACCACTGCTCCTCGGGCACCACGCCGGCCTCGTGGACGACGTCCTCGCGGAACGATTCCTGCGACTTGGCGAGGATCTTGTCGTCGATGTCGGTGACGTTCCGGACCACGGTGACGCGCAGTCCCCGAGCCTCCAGCCAGCGCGTGAGCTGGTCGAAGGCGATCGCGGACCGCACGTGCCCGACGTGCGGCATGCCCTGGACGGTGGCACCGCAGTAGTAGAGGCTCGCCCTGCCCGGTTCGAGGGGTTCGAAGGGGCGCACCTCGGCGCGGGCGGTGTCATAGAATCGCAGGCTCACCGGTCCAGATTACCCGGCGCCCGGCTTCAGGCCTCCGGGTGGGCGCGTTCCCCTGCCGGCGGTATGCGGGAACCGGACCTGACGACGACGGCGGTCGCGATGGCAGCGACGCCCTCACCCCTGCCGGTCAGCCCGAGCCCGTCGGTGGTGGTGGCCGAGATGCTCACGGGAGCCTGCGCGGCGTCGGACAGCACCGCTTCCGCCTCGGCGCGGCGCGGCGCGAACTTGGGCCTGTTGCCGATGAGCTGGACGGCGATGTTGCCGATGTCGAAGCCGGCCTCCCGCACGATGCCCGCGGCCGCCGAGAGAAGGGCGTGGCCGGAGGCTCCCGAGTACTCCGAGCGGTCGGTGCCGAAGTGCGTCCCGAGGTCTCCGACGCCCGCGGCGGAGAAGAGGGCGTCGGCAGCCGCGTGCGCGACGGCGTCACCGTCCGAGTGGCCCGACAGTCCGCGTTCCCCCTCCCAGAGCAGGCCGGCGAGCCACAGTGGCGCGGGGGCGTCGGCGGGCGCGTAGGCGTGGACGTCCACCCCGATCCCGGTGCGGGGAAGATGGGCGTGTTCGCTGAGGTACATGACTGCTCCTGCTGGTCGTTGCGGATGCGCGGGGAGGCGGGGTGCTACGGACCGGCCGTTCCGTCCGGCTGCGCGAGCACGGCTTCGGCGATCGTCAGGTCCAGCGGCGTGGTGACCTTGAACGCGAGGGCATCCCCCTCGACGACGTGCACCGCTGCGCCCTGGGCTTCCATCAGCATGGCGTCGTCGGTGATGTCCGGGTGGTCCGCCCGCGGGCTCGCGTGCGCCGCGCGCAGCGCCGCGGCGTCGAACCCCTGGGGCGTCTGCACGGCACGCAGGGTCGAACGGTCGGGCGTCGCCGTGACGATGCCGCGCTCGACGATCTTGACGGTGTCCACCACGGGCAGCACCGGGATGACCGCCGGAGCGCCTGCCGCGACCGCGGCGACCACGCGGGCGAAGACATCCGGCGGCGTGAGTGCCCGGGCCGCGTCGTGCACCAGCACCACGGACACCGACCGCGGAAGGGCGTCGAGGCCGGCCCGGACGGACGCGGCGCGGGTCGCTCCGCCCGTCACCGTCGAGATGGATGTGCCGGAGGGCGCGGCGAGGACGGCCGCTCGCGCGACGACGGCGGAGAGGACGGCGTCCGCGACCGGGAGGACCACGACGACGGAGGCGGCGACGCCCGAGGCGAGGACGGCGTCCAACGCGTGCTCGAGGAGGGTACGCCCGCCGCAGAGGACGCGTGCCTTCGGGATGCCGTACCCGAGGCGTTGCCCCGACCCGGCGGCGACGACGACGACACCGGCCTCGGCTCGGACTTCCTGCTGCGGAATCTCGGACACTCCGTCACCCTATGACAGGGCAACGAAAAAGAGGGACCCGAAGGTCCCTCTTCCGTTCGTGGCCCGTCTCCTAGGAGGCGAGGACCTCATCGAGAACGCTTGCGGCCTTCTCTTCGTCGGTCTTCTCCGCGAGTGCGAGCTCGGAGATCAGGATCTGGCGCGCTTTCGCGAGCATCCTCTTCTCCCCGGCCGACAGACCGC
>JASLAA010000009.1 GCA_030147325.1 Arthrobacter sp.
TTTTTCCTGCCCGACAGCCTCCGTCATAAGTACGCTTACGAAATTCGCGGAGAACTGCGGAGAACTGCGGAACGGATGAAGGAGGCGGCAATGTCGACCAGCAACGGTGTCATCGACGCGACAGGCACGACGGGCACCGAGGCGCGCTCCCGACGACGAACGGTCGGCGTCGTCCTCGCCGGTGGCGTGGGAACCCGCATGGGCCTCGAGATTCCCAAGCAGCTCGTCCCGGTGGCAGGACGAACGAGCCTCGAGCACACCGTGGACATCTTCCAGCAGTGCCCCTTCATCGACGAGATCATCGTGATGATGGACCCGGGCACCATGGACCGCGCACAGAAGCTCGTCACGCGCGAGCGTTTCCCGAAGCTCACGGGCCTGCTTCCCGGCGGCCGTGACCGCAACGAGACGTCCTACCTCGCGCTCCGGGAGATCGCGACCCCGGGCGCCAAGGTGGTCTTCCACGATGCCGTCCGCCCGTTGGTGGACCCCGCCATCATCCGTGCCTGCGTCGATGCGCTGGACACCTATGACGCCGTCGATACCGGTATCCCGTCCGCGGACACCATCATCGAGGTGGACGAGCACGACATCATCAGGGCGGTACCGCCGCGGGCATCCCTGCGTCGTGGTCAGACGCCGCAGGCCTTCCGGTGGGACACCCTGATGCAGGCCTACGGCCGGGCGCACGAGGACCCGGGGTTCGCCGCGACGGACGACTGCTCGGTGGTGCTCAGGTACTGCCCGGACGTGCCGATCATCGTCGTCCCCGGCCATGAGGCCAACATCAAGATCACCCACCCGATCGACATCCACCTGGCCGACAAGCTGTTCCAACTCAAGCACCAGCACGTCGACCCCGTGCCGTTCCCGGCCGCCTCGTTGCGCGAGTCCGTCGTCGTGGTGCTCGGTGGCAGTTCGGGGATCGGCAGCGAACTGAGCCGCCAACTCGAGGATGAGGGTGCCCACGTGGTGGCTCACAGCCGAACCGGCAGCGGCACCTTCGTGGAGGACCGCTCCTCCGTCTCCCGGGCGCTCGCCGATGCCGCTGCACGCTACGGGCGGATCGACCACGTGGTGCTCACGGCAGGCGTCCTCACCATCGGCGACCTCGTGGGCCTCTCGGACGAGCAGCTCCAGCACGACGTCGGCGTGAACCTCATGGCGGCGTTCGTCGTCGCCCAGGAGGCCCATTCGTACCTCGCGGAGTCGCGCGGATCGCTGCTGCTGTTCTCCTCCAGCTCCTACACGCGCGGTCGCGCCAAGTACACCGTGTATTCGGCGACGAAGGCTGCGCTGGTCAACCTGACGCAGGCACTCGCGGACGAGTGGAGCTGCGATTCCATCCGCGTCAACTGCATCAGCCCGAGCCGGACGGCGACTCCGATGCGCGAGAAGGCCTTCGGTCGCGAGGACGAGCAGACGCTCGTCCAGGCCGCCGACGTCGCCCGCGTGAGTGCGCAGGTGCTCTCGTCGGACATCACGGGACAGATCTTCGACGTCCGGCTGCCGCAGGTCGACCCGCTCGCGACACAGCTTGAAAGCGTCCGGTGAGCGCCGCAGCCCTCACAGCCGATACCCGTCGGCTGGTGATCAAGGGTGCCCGGATACCCGCGGGTGATCCGCTGTCGGTCCTCCTCGCGGACCGACGGATCTGGACTGTCCGGGCTCCGCAGGCGGACGACGACGGCGCCCTCCGGATCCCCTGGCCGCCCGCTCTGTCGGAGCGGCTCACGGGGAGCGCACGCCTCGCCGTGGAGCACGCCGGCCGGGAGACGGCGTCGGGCACGGTGTCCTTCGACGGGAGCGGCATCGACCTCGACCTGAGCGAGCCCGGCACGGGCATCCCGCAGGTCGTCAACAAGTGGGGCCGTATCGCGAGGTCCTTCGAGGGCCGTGATGCCGCCCTCATCGAGCAGGTGCTGGACGAGGCCGAGCACCTCGTCCAGGTGCTGCGACGGACGGTCGGCATCGAGCTCTTCGTCACCGGTGGCACCCTCCTCGGACCTGTCCGGAACGGGCGGATCATGGCGCACGACGACGACGCCGACCTCGCCTACCTGAGCTCCTGCACCAACCCGTCCGACGTGGTGCTGGAGAGCTTCCGCGTGGAGCGGGCGCTCGTGGCGCAGGGGTACGAGGTGGTGCGGCACTCGGGCGGACACCTGCAGCTCATGTTCCCCGGGGGGACGGTGACGGACCGCTTCTACCTCGACATCTTCACCTACTTCGAGTGCAACGGCTGGTTCTACGGCACCTTCCACGCCCGCGAGCCTGCAGCGAACGTGACGATCCATCCATTGAAGCCGCTGCCGGTCAACGGGCGCCTGCTGCCCGGACCGGCGGAACCGGCCCAGCTCCTCGCGGCCATCTACGGCCCGTCCTGGGAGGTGCCGGATCCCACCTTCACCTTCGTGACCCCGCCGGACGCCTTCCGCCGCTACTACTGGTGGCTCAACCACTTCGACGTCGACCGGGAGAACTGGGAGGACCACCACCGCGCCGAGATCGAGGGCGGGCCGGCGCTGGCACCGTCCGCTCTCGCCGTCGAGGCTGCCACCCGCCTGCCGGCGTCGTCGACCGTGCTCGACCTCGGGTGCGGCCTGGGCGCCGACGCGCGCTACCTCGCCGATCGCGGTCACCGCGTCCTCGCGGTGGACTACAGCCGCCCCGCGCTCGCCTGGGCGCAGGAGAACCTCGCCCACGACGACGGCGTGCAGTTCGAGCGGGCCAACCTGACCATGGCCCGCCACGCGATGCAGCTCCGCAGGCGCTGCGCCGAGCTGGACGGGACGGTCCACGTCCTCGCCAACCACCTGTTCAACGCGCTCAGCCCGCTCGGCTGGGACACCACGCTGATGCTCATCAAGCACCTGCTCACGGCGCCCGGCAGCAGGGCGTTCCTCGAAGTAGGGGTGGCGGGAGCGGAGGGTTCGGCGAGCTGGTCGGAGTACCGATGCGTGGACTGGACACGATTTCAGGAACAGCTGCGGAGGTACTCGTTGAGTGCCGAGGAGCAGGACGACGACGGCGCGGGCCCGGCTACCAGCCGGCGCGTGCTCGTGAGAAGGGAGACGGCATGACGGAGACGACGGCACGGAATGTGGCGAGGAGCATGGCGGTGCGCCTGGGGAATTCCTCCGGCCTGGCCGACGAGATGGCGGCGCTGCGGGCGGACGTCGAGAAGCTGCGGGCGGAGGTGGTCCGCCTCGACGGCGACCTCGACGAGTCTCGGCGGTTGAACCTGCGCGCCGCCGAACTGCTCGACATGGTCTACGAGGAACTGGGCGCCCGGCGCTCCGGACGTGAGGAGACACCATGATGCACCGCGACGAGGGACCACCGTTGGAGATCATCGGCGGCTTCGAGAGCACCTTCATGCCGGCGCACGATCGCGACATCTTCGAGACGACGGAGCACGACGTCCGCTGGCGCGACGACCTTGCCTTGCTTGCGAAGTCCGGCATCACGAGGCTCCGCTACCCGGTCCGCTGGCACCGCATCGAGGAGGTGGAGGGCACCTACGACTGGTCCTCCACCGACGAGGTGATGAGCCATCTGGAGGCCAACGGGTTCCGGCCGATCGTGGATCTCGTTCATCACACGAGTTACCCCGCGTGGCTGACCGACGGCTTCGCCGACGCGCGCTTCGGATCGGCGTACCTGCGGTACGCCGAGGCCTTCGCCCGCCGCTACCCCTGGGTGGAGGAGTACACGCTCTTCAACGAGCCGTTCTCCACGCTGTTCCTGTGCGGACACGAGGCCATCTGGCCGCCGTACCACTCGGGGCTGCAGGGCTTCGTGGACCTCATCATGAACGTGATGCCGGCCGTGGCCCGGGCGAGCGACCTCTACCGGGAGCTGCTGCCCCACGCCCGGCACGTCTGGGTCGACACGTGCGAGTTCCACACCGGCTCGGACGAGTCGGGCCGGCGGTATGCGGACATGGCGAACGACCGCCGCTTCCTGGTCATCGATGCCTTCCTCGGCAGAGGGTACGACGTCGACAGCCAGCTCGGGCGCGACCTCGCACCGGTGGACGGTGAGCGGCTCCTGTCCCTGCCGACGGGCAGCATCGACGTGCTGGGCCTGGACTACTACGCGCACTGCCAGTGGAACTTCTCCGAGCAGGGAGGAACGGCACCAACGCCCACACCGCTTCCCCTGGCCGACCAGATCCAGCAGTACTGGGAGCGCTACGGGCTGCCCTGCATGCTCACCGAGACCAATGTCCGCGGCCACACCTCGGACCGGGCCACCTGGCTGAAGTACGTCCTCGAGCAGTGCGAGGAGGCCCAGGCCCGCGGCGTCACGATGGACGGCGTGTGCTGGTTCCCCGTCGTCGACTCCACGGACTGGAACTCGCTGCTCTTCCGCTGCGAGGGCCATGTCGATCCCGTCGGTGTGTACTGGCTCGACGAGGACCTCGAGCGGCGCTCGTCGGTGATGTCGACGTCCTACGCCCTCGCCGCGGGCGGAGCCCGGTCGCGCGACCTTCCCGCCTACCTCCTCGCCGAACCCGTGGCCACCTGGCTGCGGGGCTATCAGCCGCAGCTGGCCCACTGGGACTGGCAACAGCCGCCCGGGACCGATCTCGGTTCAAGACTTCCCCGTACAACCACCAAGATGGAATTGAGGATCGTCGATGCAAAGTGAACTCATAGTGTTGTCCCACCTGCGCTGGGACTGGGTCTGGCAGCGGCCTCAGCAGCTCGTGTCCCGACTCAACAGGACGCCGGGTCGCAGGACCTGGTTCGTGGAGGAGCCCCTCACGCCCCAGGGTGTCGAGGTGACCGAGAACCGTCTGGGGACCGCGGAGGTGGACGGCCTGACACGGGTCTTCCTGGAGATCCCGGAACAGGGCAGGCACGTCGGCTTCTTCGACGAGGTCATGCCGGACTACGTCGACCAACTGCCGAAACTCATCGGCCCGCCGTCGGGCGATCGGGTGGTGTGGATCTACACCCCCCTGGCGCTCGAGGCAGCTCTGGCGCTGGAGCCGACCACCCTCGTCTTCGACGTGATGGACGATCTCGCGGCCTTCAAGAACGCCGCGCCAGAACTGATCGTGCGGCAGCGCCAGGCGCTGAAGCAGGCCGACGTCGTCTTCGCCGGAGGCCGGTCCCTGCACCGCTCGGTGGTGAAGCAGGGCAGGGAGGACGCACATCTCGTGCCCAGCGGCGTATCGGTGGAGCACTACGCCGCCGCGGCCCGCGAGGCGACGCCCGATCGCAGCAAGCCGGTGGCCGGGTACGTGGGCGTGCTGGACGAGCGGCTCGACCTCGACCTGATCGCAGGACTTGCGGAACGGCTTCCCGAGTGGGAGATCCGCATGGTCGGACCCATCTGCAAGATCGAGGAGTCGGACCTCCCGCAGGCTCCGAACATCACCTACCTCGGGCAGCAGGCGTACGAGGACCTGCCCGGCCACATGGCGCAGTTCGACGTCGCGCTCATGCCGTTCGCGCTGAACGAGGCCACGAAGTCGATCAGCCCCACCAAGACGCTCGAGTACCTGGCGTCCGCGCTGCCGGTCGTGTCCACGCGAGTGGCCGACGTCGTCGCGGACTTCCCGGGGGTGGTCGACCTCAGGGACGATGCCGAGGGATTCGCCGCCGCGTGCGAGGCGCTGCGCGGCCGTGCGGGCAAGGCCCCGTCGCCGGAGTTGCGCAGGCTGCTCAGACGCCATGACTGGAGCAGGATCGCCGAGCGCATGGACGAGCTGATCTTCGGCCAGGAGCGGTCGACGCCGGAGCGCGCCACGGCCGGGGCAACCGCCTAGCGCCCATGCCGACCACCAGCTCGCGGGAGGATGCTTCCCTTTCACGGGAACATCCTCCCGCCGACCACCTCCTCCTCCATTTCAGTGACACGCACTTCATCGCCGACGGACTGCTGTACGGCGGTGTCGACGGGCGAGCGCGCCTCGGTCAGCTGCTGGCGGAGATCGTGCAGTCGGGTGCCCGCCCGGATGCGCTCGTCTTCACCGGGGATCTGACCGACACCGGCGATCCGAGGGCCTACGCCTCGCTGCGTGACGTCGTCGAGCCCTTCGCCGAGCAGCTCGACGCCCCGGTGATCTGGCTGATGGGGAACCACGACCGACGCTCCGCCCTGCGCACGGCACTCCTCGGAGAACCTCCCGAGGAGACCCCGCTCCACCGCAGCTACCGGCTGGGCGGGTTGCGGGTGATCACCCTCGACACGTCCGTGCCCGGCCACCATCACGGCGAACTCGACGACGCACAGCTCGCCTGGCTCGAGGCGGAGCTGTCCCGGCCCGCACCCCGGGGCAGTATCCTCGCGCTGCACCACCCGCCCATCCCGATGGTGCAGGATCTCGCGGTGCTGACGGAGTTGCGGCGCCAGGATCGGCTCGCCGAAATCGTAGCGGGGAAGGACATCCGGCTGATTCTGGCCGGGCACGTGCACTTCCCGTCGTCATCACTGTTCGCCGGGATCCCCGTGTCGGTGGCGTCGTCCACCTGCTACACGCAGGATCTCAACGTGCCGGTGGGTGGCATCCGCGGGATGGACGCCGCGCAGAGCTTCAACCTGGTGCACGTGTACCCCCACACGATCGTCACGTCGGTCGCGACGCTGGGTGCCGGGCGGACGGTGGGGGAGTACGTCGCGCCGGACGAGGCGCGACGCCGGCTCTCGGCGGTGGCCGGAGCCAGGTTCCGCTGATCGGTCCTGCCCGGCTCAGCAGTCCCCGGTCAGCCCTGATCGCGGGACGTCGCCTCCGCACCGACCACGGATGATCGAGCCCGGGCAGGCCGCGCGTAGGGTGGAAGCTGGACGAAAGGAGCACGTCATGAAGAAAATCCTCATGGTACTGACCAGCGTTTCCGAGATCGGCGACACCGGGGAGAAGACCGGCTACAACGTGGCCGAGGCTGCGCACCCCTGGAAGGTCTTCAAGGACTCCGGGCACTTCGTCGACTTCGCATCCATCAAGGGCGGCCAGCCCCCGCGCGACGAGGTGGATACGAAGGATCCCATCCAGGTCGCCTTCACGGAGGACGAGACGACGCGGGCGGGGCTCTACAACACGGCCCGCGTCGACGTCGTCGATCCCGCCCAGTACGACGCCGTCTACCTCGTCGGTGGGCACGGCACGATGTGGGACTTCCCGGACAGTGAGGGCCTGCAGAAGCTGGTGGCGAGTGTCTACGATGCCGGCGGACTGGTGGGCGCGGTCTGCCACGGACCGGCCGGACTGCTGAACGTGGAACTGGAGAACGGCTTCCGCCTCGTCGAGGGCAGGGAGGTGGCCGCTTTCACCAATGACGAGGAGGTGGCTGCAGGCAAGGACCAGGTTGTTCCGTTCTTCCTCGCGGACCGGCTCGTGGAACAGGGCGCCACCCATGTCACGGCCGATGTGTTCGAGGAGATGGTCGTGGTCGACGACCGGCTGGTGACCGGCCAGAACCCCGCGTCGGCTGCCGGTGTGGCCAAGGAGATGGAGAAGCTCTTCGCAGAGCTCATCCACCAGGAGAAGGCCGAGGAACAGCACGAGACCGACGCGGTACGCGCTGAAAAGGATGCAGAGAAGGCTGCTGCATCCGGCGCCGACCACTGATCAAGCTTCCCCCTGACGCCGAAGGGCGGCTGCTCCGGTCGTCGGAGCGGCCGCCCTTCGGCGTCGATCGTGGCCTGTTGACGTCGGAGCCTCGCTCCGGTCCGGTCCGTTGGACCCTCTCGGTAGACTCACGACATGACCTCGGGACGTGCTGTATCGCGGAATCGCTCCTGGTGACCGATGCCTGAAGAAGCAGTCGGCCTGACTTTCCTGCTCCTCACCCTCGTCCTCCTGCCCGCGGTCTGCGTGTTCGTCACACGCCAGGCAGCCGCAGGGTCGATCGGCCGCAATGCTGCCACCGGCATTCGCACCCGGGACACCCAGGCATCCGACGGGGCGTGGATCGCCGGGCATGCGGCGGCGCTTCCGGTGGTGAAGCGGATGCGGCTGGTCGCGCTCGCCGGAATCCCGGCGGCCGTCGGTGCGCACCTGCTCGTCGGCGACCAGGCCGGTCCTGTCACAGCCTTCGGCGCATTGGTGGTGCAGACGGTGGTCCTGCTTCGGTCTGCCGCAGTCGCCAACCGTGCCGCGCGTCTGGTCACCGGCGGCTGAGCTCGATCGCGACGATGGTCGTCGATCGTCTGATCGGTTGATGTCGGAAACTCAGCAGCGTCCCGCCGCAAGGACCAACCGGGCCAGGCACAGGGGCGCGGTGACCGGTCACTAGGTGAGCGTGCGGGAACCGCGGGCACCGGTTCTTGTCGCTGCGGGTGTCTCGTTGGGTCTGGGCGCTCTCCTATCCGACCCCCGCCGAGACGAAGTCGAGAGCCGGATGTGTGCCGCCGCGGCTCCCGGCAGGGTCTCCTCACGAGGGTCGCGGGTCCCGTAGCCTAGAGGAGCCGCTTCCCGCCGGTGCTGGTCCCACCCACCGGAGGAAAGAATGAAGCGAGTGCGCCTGCGCCTGTCGCAGCGGCTCAGTGTCCTGGCCGTCGTGGTCCTGGTGGGAGTCAGCGGTGTCGTCTCCTGCTCCCCGAACGATTCCGAGAGCACCGACGCCGAGGATCCTGCGACGATCTCGGCCCGCATCAACGGTTACCGCAGTGTCGGCTATTTCCCCCAGTGGGGTATCTACGGGCGGCAGTTCCCCATGAAGGCCCTCCAGGACTCGGGTGCTGCTGGAAATCTGAGTCACATCAACTACGCGTTCGGCAACATCCACCATGAGACGTTCACCTGCTTCCAGACGAACCGGGCGCAGGGAACCGGCCCGGACGGATCCGACGGCGCCTCCGATGCGTACGCAGATTATGGGATGGCCTACGACGCGGCGAGCTCCGTTGCAGGGATTGCTGATGCGGCCGACCAGCCACTGGCCGGATCCTTCA
>JASLAA010000012.1 GCA_030147325.1 Arthrobacter sp.
CTGGCGGACGACGTCGTCCTCGACAGTGCGGGGCCCGCCGAGGTCGAGGCGCGGCTGCGTCTCGTGATCGCCCGCTCGACGGCGGCCAGCGAGGACGCCAGCACCGAGATCCATGCCTCCGGCGTGGTGATCGACGAAGCCAGCTACACGGCGCGGGTGGCAGGAGAACCCCTGAACCTGACCTACAAGGAGTTCGAGCTACTGAAGTACCTCGCCCAGCACCCCGGCCGGGTCTTCACGCGCGACCAGCTCCTGCACGAGGTGTGGGGATACGACTACTACGGAGGCACCCGCACGGTGGACGTCCACGTGCGGCGCCTGCGCGCCAAGCTGGGCGCGGACCACGAGCAGTTGATCGGGACCGTGCGCAACGTCGGCTACCGCTTCACGCTGACCAGGCTTCCCGAGGACCGCAGCTCGGTCGACCAGGACGCCTGAGCGCCGGTCCCGGTCGCACCGGACATGAGAGAAGCCCCCTCCACCCGTAGGCGGAAGGGGCTTCTCTCATGTCCGGCACTGCAGACAGCTGCGACACCGGCTTCTGGTGGAGGACATACGGGTCGAACGTATCGCGGGCACCCCACTGGTGCATCCCCCTCGAGCAGTTCACGACATTACCGCACCGGGAGGTCCTCGCCAAAACGCGCGGCAGGAGCGGGGACTAGGCTGGGCGCATGACCGCCGAGCAGCACGCCCCCACCTGGTCCGTCGACAGGATCGCAGGCGCACCGCCCGCCGCCCTCCTCGAAGAGGTCCGTCGACTGGTGGCAGCAGCCATCGAGGCGGACGGTAATCCGCCGCTGTCGGAGCAGACCCTCGTCACGTTGCGCGCCGACGATGCCGGCGACCGGCTGCTCGTGCTCACCGCCCGCACCGCGGGCCAGCAGGACGCCGAACTCGCAGGCGTCGCCGTGATCACCCGGGGAACCGAGGGCGCGGTACTCGAACTCGTCGTCGGACCCGACTGCCGGGGAGAGGGCGCAGGAACCGCGCTCATCGAGGCGGTCCTGGCCGAGGACATCGGTCAGCTGCGCGGCTGGTCGCACGGCAACCACTCCGCCGCTGCCGACCTCGCCACCCGCTTCGGTTTCGCCCCCGTGCGGGAACTGTGGCGGATGCGCCTGACCCGTGCAGCCGTCGAGCAGTCGGTCCCGGCCCTGCAGCTGCCCGCCGGCGTGGTGCTGCGGCCCTTCGTGCGCGGTCAGGACGAGGAGGCGTGGCTCTCGGTGAATGCTGCAGCCTTCGCCCACCACCCCGAACAGGGTGCCACCACGCGCGCGGACCTCGAGGCACGGATGGCCGAGGAATGGTTCGACGCGGACGGATTCCTGCTCGCCGTCCGGGAGGAGGACGACTCGCTGCTCGGCTTCCACTGGACGAAGATCCACGCCGGTGTCGGCGCCCATCCCCCGATGGGCGAGGTGTACGTGGTGGGCGTGGCGCCCGGGGCCCAGGGGATGGGACTCGGAAAGGCCCTGACGATCGCAGGCATCGAGTACCTCCACGACAAGGGGCTGCAGGCGATCATGCTGTACGTCGACGCCGATAACGCGGCGGCCGTGGCGCTCTACCGGAACCTCGGTTTCACCCGCTGGGACGTGGACGTCATGTACGCGGCCGCGGCGACGTAACCACCTTGTAAGGTTATTTTCGAGGCGCGCCCCGGCTTACAGGAGCGGAGCGCCCGCCATATCATGCCCGCCCACGCTGCAGGAGACGCAATGGCTTCAGAGACAAAACCCAGAGGTGCGTCGCTGTACGGATCGTCCGAGACGGCTCCGGCCAGGGCGACGCAGGACCGCATCGACATCCCGGACTTCGCGCCGAGCCTGCTTCCGTCCGGGGACATCCGGCCCGATCGCTTCCTCGACCGGGAGATCAGCTGGCTCGACTTCAACGCCCGAGTGCTGGAACTCGCCGAGGACCCCGAACTGTTCCTCCTCGAGCGCGTCAACTTCCTGTCCATCTTCGCGTCGAACCTGGACGAGTTCTTCATGGTGCGTGTCGCGGGCCTGAAGCGGCGTATCGCCACGGGGCTCGCCGTCCCCTCGGCCGCCGGGCTGAGCCCTATCGAGCAACTCGAGAAGATCATGCAGGACGGCTATCAGCTGCAGCAGCGCCATGCCGCCGTCTTCGCCGACCACATCCGCCCCGCGCTCGCCGAGGAGCAGATCCACCTGACCACGTGGGAGGAGCTCGACGACGCCGCACGGGCCGAGCTCCACAAGATCTTCGCCCAGAAGGTCTTCCCGATCCTCACCCCCCTTGCCGTCGACCCGGCACACCCGTTCCCCTACATCTCGGGCCTGTCCCTGAATCTCGCTGTCGTGGTCCGGAATCCCGTCAGCCAGAAGGAACTCTTCGCGCGCGTCAAGGTCCCCGACCAGCTGCCGCGGCTCATGTCCGTGGACGGCCCACGTGCCGGGAACGTCGCGGGGCGCATCGCGCGCTTCATCCCGCTCGAGGAGGTCATCGCGGTCCACCTGGACCAGCTCTTCCCCGGCATGGAGGTCCTCGAACACCACCTGTTCCGCGTCACGCGGAACGAGGACCTCGAGGTCGAGGAGGACGACGCCGAGAACCTGCTCCAGGCACTGGAGAAGGAACTGCTGCGCCGGCGCTTCGGGCCGCCCGTCCGCCTCGAGGTGACCACGGACATCAACCCGAGCATCCGGGCACTGCTGTCCCGCGAGCTCGGCGTCGAGGAGGACGAGGTCTACAACCTCCCCGCGCCCCTCGACCTGCGGGGTCTGAGCGTGATCGCGGGGATCGACCGGGGTGACCTGCACTACCCCAAGCACGTCCCCCACACCAGTCGCTACCTGAACGAGAGCGAGACCTCGAAAGCAGCCAACGTCTTCGCGGCCATGCGTCGCCGGGACATCCTGCTGCACCACCCGTACGACTCCTTCTCGACGTCGGTCCAGGCGTTCCTCGAACAGGCTGCGGCGGACCCCAAGGTGCAGGCCATCAAACAGACCCTGTACCGCACGTCCGGCGACTCCCCCATCGTCGACGCCCTGATCGACGCCGCCGAGGCGGGCAAGCAGGTCCTGGCGCTCGTCGAGATCAAGGCACGCTTCGACGAGCAGGCGAACATCTCCTGGGCCCGCAAGCTGGAGCAGGCCGGTGTCCATGTCGTCTACGGCATCGTGGGCCTCAAGACGCACTGCAAGCTCTCCCTGGTGGTGCGGCAGGAGATCGACGGTCTTCGCCGCTACTGCCACATCGGGACGGGCAACTACCACCCGCGCACCGCCCGCTACTACGAGGACCTCGGCCTGCTCACGGCCAACGAACAGGTGGGCCAGGACCTGTCGCGCCTGTTCAACCAGCTCTCGGGCTACGCGCCGAAGTCCACCTTCAAACGCCTCCTCGTCGCGCCGCGCTCCGTCCGTTCGGGCCTGATCGACCGCATCGAGCGGGAGATCGCGAACAAGCAGGCGGGCCTCGCCGCCCGCGTGATGATCAAGGTCAACTCCATGGTGGACGAGGCGATCATCGATGCTCTCTACCGTGCCTCACAGGCAGGCGTGCAGGTGGACGTGATCGTCCGCGGCATCTGCTCCGTGCGGCCCGGAGTGCCGGGCCTGAGCGAGAACGTGACGGTCCGCTCGGTGCTGGGGCGGTTCCTGGAGCACTCGCGCGTCTTCGCGTTCGCCAACGGAGGCGAACCTGCCGTGTTCATCGGTTCCGCGGACATGATGCACCGGAACCTGGACCGGCGCGTGGAGGCCCTCGTGCAGCTCAGCGCACCCGAGGACATCACCTATCTGATGACCCTCATGGAGCGCTACATGAACCCGGCGATCTCGAGCTGGCATCTCGATGCCGCAGGCGACTGGTCGCGCCATCACAAGGACGACGACGGTGCTCCGCTCGAGGACATCCAGTCCTGGCTGCTGGCCTCGCGTGCACGCCAGCGAGCGGTCGCACGCCGCTGATGGCCTCGCCCACGAAGGACGCCGCTGCCGGCACCACCCAGGGCAGCGGCGCCACAGTCATCGCCGCCGGCACGCTGTGCTGGCGGATCGAGAAGGGCCTGCTCGAGGTCCTCATCATCCACCGTCCCCGCTACAAGGACTGGTCCTGGCCGAAGGGCAAGCTCGATCCCGGCGAGACGACACCGGAATGCGCCGTGCGTGAGACCTTCGAGGAAGTGGGGCTGAGCGTCACGCTCGGCATCCCGCTGGCAACCATCAGCTACCCGGTCTCCTCCGGTGACAAGGTGGTGTACTACTGGGCAGCGAGGGTCCAGCGTCTCGTCGCCGCACCCGATGGCAAGGAAGTGGACCGCCTGCAGTGGGTCTCCCCCGATCGGGCGCGCGAACTCCTGAGCAACCCCTCCGACGTCGAGCCCCTCGACGCGCTCGTCGCGGCGCATCGGGGCCGGGACCTGCAGACCTGGCCGCTGATCGTGGTCCGCCATGCGAAGGCGAAGCCGCGGTCCTCGTGGAGCAGGGCGGAGGGTGAGAGGCCGCTCGCGGCTACCGGCAGGCGACAGGCCACCGCGGTGAGCCGCCTGCTGCAGGCCTGGAATCCCGAGCGCGTGGTCAGCAGCCCGTGGGTGCGGTGCGTCCAGACCGTCTCACCGTATGTCAACCAGCGCAGCGCCAAGCTGAAACTCGTCGACGCGCTCACCGAGCACGACGCCGCGCGCAGGCCGGGACGCGCCAGGAGCGCCGTCGAGCGGGTCTTCGACAAGCGGAGGCCCGTCGCGATCTGCACGCACCGGCCCGTCCTGCCCCTGGTGTTCTCCGTGCTGGCCGGCCATATGTCCGGGCGGCTGAGGACCCGGCTGCCGGTGGAGGACCCGTATCTCGCTCCCGGTGAGGCCGTGATCTGCCAGGTGAGCAGTGCGAACCCCGGGCGCATCGTCTCCGTGGAGCAGTTCCGCGCCTACGACGACTGACGCCTGGTCCCGTCTACGGACAGGCGTCGTCCCCGGCACGAGCCGGAGGGATCAGCTCTCCTCGGGACTCGTTCCACCCGTGCTGACGGCGTCCCCGTCCTTCGTGCCCTCGCGATACTCATCGACAGGGCTGAGGCCGGCTACCTGCTGGCCCGCGTTGAGGGACGACGTGGTGCTCATTGCGGAAGCTGCGTCGGCACCCCCGATCGTCGCTTCCTCGGGGATGTTGATGTCCTGACGCAGGTGGGAGTTCTCGGGCAGCGGCCCGTCGGTGGGTGTCATGACGTCAAGAGAACCAGAGCAAGGTGACGGTCAAGCCGGGAAGGTCGTCCCGAGAATTCACTGGCGGACATCGCAGTGGGCGTGAACGGTCCGCCGGGTAACAGCGACGTCCCGGCCGACAGGCGCCGAGGCGCAGGGATTCACGCAGTAGCACCCCCGCAGTCATCACCCCAGCGTCCGTGGTTCATGCCCTGTTCACCCCCGATACCTAGTGTTGATTCCTCATGCCGGAAGCACCACCGAGGACAGGACAGCAGCCATGGCCGATGTGAAGGGCCTCGTACGCGGACTCGCTCCGCACGAGATCGAAGAGATCCACAGCATCGGACCCACGGGGCCGCTGACACCGAAGCTCCTGCACGCCATCGACCGTGCAGCCGGCGGCCCCGGCGAGGGCCGCGGCTACTACGTGTACGGCAGGGCCTCCGACAGCGACCGGCCCCGCCCGTTCGTCCTGCGCGAGGACGTGTGCTCCGAACTGTTCAGCGCCCGCCACTGACTCCCCCTGCGCCGACGACGCGCGGGGGACGTTCCCGCGCTCCGTGCACATCGGGGGACGATGGTGGCGTGGACCCCTTGGACATCCGGACCGGAGACCGGCCGACGGGTGGCGGTCTCGACGCCGCAACCCTCCGCCTGCATCGCATCGGAGCGGCGGACGTTCCGACCGTCCCCCGGATGTTGCCGGTTCTCGATGACGCTGAACGGGCCAGGGCCGCGCGCATCGACGACCCCGCTGCCGCCTCGTCCTTCATCAGCGGGCGCTACCTGATGCGGCGGCTGATGGCGGAGATCCTCGACGTCGACCCCGGCCTTCCCGTCTCGCGCTTCGCGTGTCCTCGCTGCACCCCCTCGCGTGGTTCGACCGACCACGGTCGGCCCGGCTACACCCTCCGCGGCGAGCCGCTGCCTCTCCTGCCGAGCCTGTCCAGGGCCGGTGGCTTCGTCCTGCTGGGCATCCTCGACCGACGGAGCGATCCCAGCCGATCGTCGTCAGCAGACACCGACCGGCACCTCCGGTCCGACGCCGGCGGAGGGAACGCCTCCGGGTTCGGCATCGACCTCGAATCAGTGCGACGGGCCGACTTCGAGGGCTTCGACGACATCGCGCTGACCAGGGACGAGGCCGCCGCGGTCGGGGAGCTGCCGGAACCACTCAGACCCGCGGCGCGCGCACGGCTCTGGGCGCGCAAGGAAGCGCTGGCCAAAGCCCTCGGGACGGGCTTCGTCGACCACGGACCGAATGAGCTGGAGGTCCTGGGCGACACGAGGATCAGCGACGTCCCCGGGGTCGCTCCCGGACTCGACGGCGCAGGGCTGGTTGCCGCCGTCGCCGTCCTCTGATCCCCCGCGCTGCCGGAACCGGCCGTTCGTCGACGCCGGCGTCAGAGAGCGGGGAGCTGCTCCGAGAAGAGCCACGGCCCGAGCAGGGACTCCACCTCGATGCCCGGAAGGGCTGCGTCCGCGAGCGCGACGAAGTCCGACGTGGTCACCGAACGGAACCGGAACTCCTCGGACCAGGAGCTCAGGAGCCGGAAGAAATCCTCGTCGCCCGCTGCGCCGCGCAGTGCCTGCAGCGCGAGCGCGCCGCGCTTGTAGAGCCGGTCGTCGAACATATCGGCTGCCCCGGGGTCGCCGATCACCAGATCCTGCGGTTCCCGTGCAAGCCGCTCGTGCGTCACGCGGGCGTGCTCGAGCGCCGTCGTCGAACCGCTGGCCTCGGACCAGATCCATTCGGCGTAGCAGGCGAAGCCCTCGTGCAACCAGATGTCCTGCCACCGGGCTGCGGTGACGGAGTTCCCGAACCACTGGTGGGCCAGTTCGTGTGCGATGAGGCGCTGGGCGTCCCACCCCTCGTCGAGGTGGTTCCGGCCGATGATGGACAGCGTCTGTGCCTCGAGCGGGATCTCGAGTTCGTCATCGGTGACCACCACGAGGTACTGGGGGAAGGGGTAGGGGCCGAAACGCTGCTCGAAGGCTGCCATCATCTCGTGGTGGCGGGCCAGCGACGCCCGGGCGACGGGGGCCAGGGCGGGCGGCACGGCGGCGTACTGGGGCACGGGCGCCCCCGGGTCACGCAGACCTCCCGGCGCGGGCAGGCTGACCGCGGGCTGCGCCGGGTCGTTGAGTCCGATGAGATCGTAGCGCCCGATCTGCACCGTTGCGAGGTAGCTCGCCATGGGCTCCGCCTGCTCGTACACCCAGGTGGTCCGACTCGATCGGGCGACGCTGGTCACGAGGACGCCGTTGCAGACGGCCCGGTAACCGGCGTCCGTCGTGACCGTGAACCGGTACGCGGCCTTGTGGGAGGGGTGGTCGTTGCAGGGGAACCATGACGGCGCACCGGTGGGCTGGCCTGCGACGAGGACGCCATCCGTGAGTTCCTCCCAGCCGACGTCGCCCCAGGTCCCGGAGATCGGGCCGGGGGTGCCCTCGTACCTGATGTCCAGGCGGAATGCGGCGTCGCGGGGCACCTCGTCCCGGAAGGCGACGACGAGCTTCCCGCCGCGCTCCTTGAACGAGCGGATCCGCACGGTGTCCGACGTGACCTTGGTGGCGCGCAGACCGCTCAGATCGAGCTCGAGCTGCCGCAGGCCCCGCCGGGCGGTCATGGTGAGGACCGCGCGCCCCGACAGGCGGTTGCTGGCCAGTTTGTACTCGAGTGTGAGGTCGTAGTGCTCCACCCGGTAGGTGGTGCTGCCGTTGCTGGGGGTGTACGTATCCGGCGCGCTGTCCTCGGAGCTACCGCTCACGCACCGTCCCCCGGATCCGACCAGGACCTGACGGGGTTGCCCATCCAGTAGGTTCCCGCCGGGACGGTCTCGCCTCGCATGACGAGCGACGCCGGCCCCACGGTGGCTCCGGCGGCGATGTCCGCGGCGGGCAGGATCACGCTGTGCGGACCGAGGGTTGCGCCGGCGGCGAGCTCCACGGTGTCCATGCTCATGATCCTGTCATGGAAGAGATGGGTCTGCACGACACAGCCGCGATTGACGGTGGCGCCGTCACCGAGCACCACGAGGTCGGCCTCCGGCAGCCAGTAGCTCTCGCACCAGACTCCACGCCCGATGCGCGAGCCCAGCGCCCGCAGCCACCACACCAGGGCTGGAGTCCCGCTGGCAGCCCGCGCGAACCACGGCGCGCTGACACTCTCGATGAAGGTGTCCACCACCTCGTTGCGCCAGATGAAGGAGCTCCACAGCGGGTGCTCACCGGCTCGGATCCGCCCGACGAGGAGCCACTTCGCGACGACGGCGCTCCCGGCTGCCACGGCGCCGAGCACCATGAACACGACGCCGCTGAGCGCCGCAGCGACCACATGTCCACCCCACAGCGCCAGTGCGTCGAACGCGACGAGGGACGCCGCGGCCAGCATGACCGTCAGGATGATCGGCACGATGCGGCAGATCTCCCAGAAGGCCCGAGCCGCCCTGAGCCGGCCGGGCGGCTGGAAGGTCCGGCTGAGGTCGCCGGTCGCGGCGAGCCTGCGCAGGCGTGCGGGCGGACTGCCCAACCACGAGCTGCCGGCCTTCGCCTTCGCCGGTGTGGCCGAGAGGACGGCGACGAGCGAGTTCTTGGGCACGCGCCGTCCGGCGGACGTCATGCCGGAGTTGCCGAGGAAGGCACGCCGTCCGATCTTGGCGGGTGCGATCCGCAGGTAGCCGCCGCCGAGCTCGTAGGAGGCGACCATGGTGTCGTCCGCGAGGAAGGCGCCCTCGCCGATGGTGGTCATCGAGGGGATCAGCAGCACGGTGGAGGCTTCCACGTTCTTGCCCACGCGGGCGCCGAGCAGCCTCAGCCATACGGGCGTGAAGAGGCTCGCATACAGGGGGAAGAGGAGGTCGCGCGCGAGGTCGAGGACGCGCTCGGTGGCCCAGATCTGCCAGCCGATCCGGCTGCGCGTCGAGAAATGTCCTGCGCGCAGGCCGATCGACAGCAGACGGACCGTGGCGAGCACGAGGACGGCGTTCAGGACGAACCACAGGATCGCGGTGAGGGCCACCCAGCCGGCCACGGACGGCCAGGCGGCGGACAGCGATGGCGCTCCGCGGAGCGCCGCGACGACGGGCAGGCATGCGACGACGGCGGCGAGGAACGGGAGCAGCGCGAGGACACCCGACGCGGCCGCCGACAGCAAAAAGGTGAGGCGCGAGCGCATCGGCGACGGAGCGGGCGCAGCGACCGGCCAGTCCTGCTTCGCCTTGCCTGTGCGTACGGCCGGCGACCCGGAGACCAGCTGGCCCGGCTTGACGGTACCGAGGACAGCGGACCCGGGGGCCACCTCGGCCCCTGCCCCGATTCTCGCCCCGGGCATCAGCGTGCTCCGGGCACGGACCACGGCACCGGCCCCCACCGAGATCGCCCCGACGTGCACGCGGTCGCCGTCGATCCACCAGCCCGAAAGGTCGACTTCCGGTTCGATCGACGCTCCGGCGCCGAGGGTCAGCAGGCCCGTGACGGGCGGAACGGAATGGAGGGCGACGTCGGGCCCGATCGTAGCGCCGAGTGCGCGGGCATAGATCGGCACCCAGGGCGCGCTCGCGAGACTGACCGCGCCGACGCCGTCGGAGATCTGTTCTGCGAGCCACAGCCGCAGGTGGACCTTGCCGGAGCGTGGGTAGACGCCTGGCTGCACGCGGCGCAGGAGCAGGCGGGCGGCGAGGACGGACAGTGCCATGCGGCCGAACGGGCTGACGAAGATCAACCAGGACAGGGCTACCCAGCCCCAGGACAGCGTGGGAGCTGCCATGAGGACACCGAGTGCGGCAAGCACGTTGGTGGCGATCATCGCGTACGTGAGCCAGCGCATCCCGGAGAGGAACTGGAGCGGCACCCCCATGAGTGTCTGGAAGATCTGCGACTTCCGGGCGGTGACGCGGACGGCGCGGGCGGGTACCGTCCGCGCCTCCCCGCCGTCGCCGGTGCTCGCCGCGAAGGCGGCGAGCGCCCCGAGCCGCGGGTGCGCATAGATGTCCCCGACGGTCACCACGGGGTACCTCGAGCGGATCAGCGAGACCAGGCGCGCGGCCGCGAGGGAACCACCGCCGTGCAGGAAGAAGTCGGCGTCCTCGTTCGCGGGCACCGATCCGAGCACAGCGGCCCACTGCTCGGCGATCCACTGCGTGCGGGCGTCGAGGACCTTCATCCCCGAGTCGTCGCCGACCCCGTCGAGGGGCCAGGGCAGTGCGTTCCGGTCCACCTTGCCGCTCGTCTTGGTGGGTAGCGCCCCGGTCAGGGTCAGCAGCGGCACGAGGGCGGCGGGGAGCCTGTCCGCGAGCAGCTCGCGAAGAGCCGGAAGGTCGGGGGCGGCCCCGGCAGCAACGAGGTACCCGACCAGCAGCTGGTTGCCGGACGGTGTGCTCTGCACCGCTGCGGCAGCACCGGCGATCCCGGGCAGGGACTGGAGGGCGGCGTCCACCTCACCGAGCTCGATGCGGCGCCCTCCGAGCTTGACCTGATCATCGGCCCTGCCCACGAAGACGAGTCCTGCCGCCTCCAGCCGGACGAGGTCCCCCGAACGGTAGGCGCGGTCCCAGCCGAGGGTGGGCATCGGAGCGTACTTCTCGGCGTCCTTCTCCGAGTCCAGATAACGGGCCAGGCCTACTCCCCCGATGATGAGCTCGCCCGTCGAGCCCTCCGGTACGGGTACGCCCGATTCGTCGACCACGGCGAGGTCCCAGCCGTCCAGGGGAAGCCCGATGCGCACGGGGCCTTCCTTTCCGAGGCGGGCGGCGCAGGCCACGACGGTGGCCTCGGTGGGTCCGTAGGTGTTCCACACCTCGCGGTCGTGCACCGCGAGTCGCTGCGCGAGCTCCGGCGGGCAGGCTTCTCCGCCGAAGATGAGCAGTCGGACGTTCTCGAGCGCGTCGGACGGCCACAGCGCGGCGAGTGTCGGCACCGTGGAGACGACGGTGATACCCCGGGAGACCAGCCACGGACCGAGGTCCACCCCGGTCCGGACGAGCGCGCGGGGCGCCGGCACGAGGCAGGCGCCGTACCGCCAGGCGAGCCACATCTCCTCGCACGAGGCGTCGAACGCCACCGACAGTCCTGCGAGGACACGGTCCGCGGGCCCGATGGGGTCACGCTGCAGGAAAAGCCGCGCCTCGGCATCGACGAACGCGGCCGCGGAACGGTGTGTGACGGCCACACCCTTCGGCGTACCCGTTGATCCGGAGGTGAAGATGATCCAGGCGTCGTCCTCGGGGGTCGGCTCGCGGCGTCCGCCCGACCCGCCGGTCCCCTCGGTGAGCACCAGGCCCTGCCCGACGACGACAGCCGCCTTCGATTCCGCGAACACGGTGCGTGCCCGCTCGTCGGGGTCGTCGGCGTCGACCGGCACGTAGGCCGCCCCGGCGGTGAGCACGCCGAGGATCGCGATGTACAGCTCATTGGTCCCCGAGGGAATCCGGACACCGACGGTGTCCCCCACCCCGACCCCGGCCGCCTGGAGGGCTGCAGCGAACGCGTCGGCCGCCGCGATCAGGTCGGCGTAGCTGAGGGCGTTCGCGCCGTCGTCGAGGGCGGAGGCATCGGGATGGTCCGCGGCGGTGGCGCGCAGGATGTCGAGGAGCGTCCGGGGGTGCGGGGCGAGCCCGGAGGCCGGGAGCTGCGCGGAGTAGGGCGCCGGGGCTGTCTCGGACGAAGGGGTGATCACGACTGGAGTCTTCCGGTGGAAGGTGAACAGAAGGTTTCCGGCCTGCCTGTCGGGCGATGGTTCGGGCGAAGTCTACCGCCCGCTCCGGGGACCGCCGGCGCCGGGGCCCGCGTCCTAGACTGGAGGGGTGAGCACACCTATCCCCACCCCCTACGAGGATCTGCTGCGCGACGTGATGGTGAACGGCGCCGCGAAGAGCGACAGGACGGGAACCGGCACGCGCAGCGTCTTCGGCCGGCAACTGCGCTTCGATCTCGGCGAGTCCTTCCCGCTCATCACCACCAAGCGTGTGCACTTCAAGTCCGTGGCGCTCGAACTCCTCTGGTTCCTGCGCGGTGACTCGAACGTCCGCTGGCTCCAGGAGCGTGGCGTCTCCATCTGGAACGAGTGGGCGGACGACGACGGCGAACTCGGTCCGGTCTACGGCGTCCAGTGGCGCTCCTGGCCGACGCCCGACGGCGGACACATCGACCAGATCGCCCAGGTGGTCGAGGCACTCAGGACGAATCCGGATTCCCGCCGTCACCTCGTCTCGGCCTGGAACGTAGCCGAGGTCTCCAACATGGCACTGCCACCGTGCCATGTCTTCTTCCAGTTCTACGTGACGCCGGGCGTGGACGGCGGCCCCGGGAAGCTCTCCTGCCAGCTCTACCAGCGCTCCGCGGACACCTTCCTCGGCGTGCCGTTCAACATCGCGTCCTATGCCCTGCTGACGCTCATGGTGGCTCAGCAGACCGGCCTCGAACCGGGTGAGTTCATCTGGACCGGGGGCGATGTCCATGTGTACGACAACCACGTGGAGCAGGTCACGGAACAGTTGTCCCGGGAGCCCTACCCCTACCCGCGCATCGAGCTGAAGCGCAAGCCCGCGAGTATCTTCGACTACAGCCTGGAGGACTTCGACGTGGTCGACTACCAGCACCACCCCACGATCAAGGCGCCGGTGGCAGTGTGAGCGAGGCGACGGTGCATCCTGCCCTGAGCGTGGCCGACGCCGTCGGGTCCCGTCCCGTGATCGGCATGATCTGGGCCCAGACCGAGAACGGCGTGATCGGCAAGGACGGGGGGATCCCCTGGCACGTGCCGGAGGACATGGCGCACTTCAAGGCGACGACGACCGGTCATCCGGTCATCATGGGCCGCCGCACCTGGGAGTCCTTCCCTTCAACCTTCCGCCCGCTGCCGGACCGCACGAACATCGTCATCACACGCTCCGGTGCCGATCTTCCGGGCGCCGTCGTCGTCCCGTCGCTCGAGGCGGCCTTCGACACCGCCCGGGCCAGCCCCGGCGCCGAGCAGATCTGGGTCATCGGTGGCGGCCATGTCTATGCGGACGCCATGCAGCAGGCCAACGCTGCCCTCGTCACCGTCATCGGGTCCACGGCGGAGGGTGACACGGTGGCGCCCGCTCTCGGCACGGAGTGGACGCTCGCTGCGCTGAGCCCAGAGTCCGGCTGGCTGGAGTCCTCGAACGGGACGCGGTACCGGATCAGCCTCTGGACGAAGCAGGACTAGCGCCGGTCAGTCACAAAAGGGCCCGCGCCGGAGCTCCCACCTAAACTGGGGACATGACTTCAGCACCAGAGAGCTCAGCCCTGCCATCCGTCGGTTTCGTGGGATGGCGCGGCATGGTGGGCTCGGTCCTCATGCAGCGGCTCCAGGACGAGGGGGACTTCGCCCGGGTCAACCCGGTGTTCTTCTCCACGTCGGCCGCAGGGGGCGCCGCGCCGTCCTTCGCGGAGGGAGCCGGTGCCCTGCAGGACGCGTACGACGTCGCGACCCTCGCCAAGCTGCCGATCATCGTCACGGCGCAGGGCGGCGACTACACCTCGGAGGTCTATCCGAAGCTGCGCGATGCCGGCTGGTCCGGCCTCTGGCTCGATGCCGCGTCGACGCTCCGCATGGAGCAGGACAGCATCATCGTCCTCGACCCGGTGAACCGAGACGCCATCGACGCCGGTCTGGCCGCCGGTGTCCGGGACTTCATCGGGGGGAACTGCACCGTCTCCTGCATGCTCATGGGCCTGGGCGGGCTCTTCCGCAACGGGCTCGTCGAGTGGGGTACCTCGATGACGTACCAGGCGGCGTCGGGTGGTGGAGCCCGCCACATGCGCGAGCTCCTCAACCAGTTCGGCGCGCTGCACGGCAGCGTCGCCGTCAACCTCGACGACCCCGCCTCCGCGATCCTCGACATCGACCGCGCGATCCTCGCGAAGCAGCGGCACCCGAGCCTCGAGGCGAGCCACTTCGGTGTGCCGCTGGCAGGCTCCGTCATCCCCTGGATCGACGGCGACCTCGGCAACGGCCAGTCGAAGGAGGAGTGGAAGGCCGGGGCCGAGACGAACAAGATCCTCGGCGAGGGCTCCCGCATCCCGTTCGACGGCCTGTGCGTCCGCGTCGGCGCCATGCGCTCGCACTCGCAGGCGCTGACCCTGAAGCTGACCGAGGATCTCCCCGTTCCCGAGATCGAGGCGCTGATCGCTGCGGACAACGAGTGGGTGAGGGTCATCCCGAACACCAAGGTGGACACCCTGGCCGGGCTGACGCCTGTCGCGGCCACCGGCTCCCTGGAGGTCCCCGTCGGCCGTATCCGCAAGCTGGAGATGGGTCCGGACTACATCAGCGCCTTCACCGTCGGTGACCAGCTGCTGTGGGGCGCCGCCGAACCGCTCCGCCGGATGCTGATGATCGCGACCGGCAACCTGTAGCGCTTCAGCTCCCTGCTGTCCCAGGGCCGGTCTGGGCCGCGCGAGGGGCTGTCGCCTGGTAAATCACCGCGCCTGCGACGTCGCGGAGCCGCACGTTCGTCTCATTGGACAGCTGTTTGAGTCGCTGGAATGCTTCGTCGCTGGTGCACCGGTGCTGTCCCATGAGGATCCCCTTCGCCTGGTCGATGACGCCCCGGGTCGTCAGCGCCTCCTGCAGCTGCTCCACCTCCTGCCGGGCGGAGTGGTAGAGACTCGAATGCGCCATTGCGGTCGCGGCGAACTGCGTGAAGCGGGCCGAACTCTCCGATCGTGTCCCCGCAGGGAGCTCCTGCAGGTATCCGAGGACCCTGACGAGGTCCTCGCGGTAGTCCGTGACGTCCTCCACCTGCTGCAGGATGGCGACCAGCCCTCCGTCGTCGCCCAGCACGGGGATGTTGACAGGGCTCCAATAGCGCTCGAGGAAGGCTCCCGGGCTCCTCGGGTCGGGGATGTCATAGCGGTGGATGTGCATGCTGTCGGGCTCCCTCGTCGAGATCACCCGCTCGAGGGACCGGCGCATCACCCGCGCGGGTGCGTCGTCTGACTGCAGCGGGTTCTCGGGGAAGAGACTGAAGGCCTGCCTCCCGACCAATTCCTCCCGCGTCATGCCGGTGGATTGCGCGAAGGCCGCATTGACATCGAGGATGACGAACTCCGGGTCCATCAGCGAGTAGCCCACGGTCGTCGAATCGAAGGCGCGCTGCCTGAGGAAGCCCGCTTCGCCAGTGGAACGATGCTGTTGTGGGTACCGCTGTTCCGCCAAGCCGCTCTCCTCGTCCGGGATGGTGTCCCCACACCCCGCTGAGCCGACGGGATGCAGTCCTGCACAAGGAAAATCCTAGCCACTCCGGGGGACCTCCCGATAACCCGTCACGGCGCGACCACTGGACGGAGGAACACCGGGACGAAAAGGTCGGTGGCCAGAGGCAGGATGTGCGCATGGAACCCCTGAACGCAGACACGATTCTTCGGCGCTTCTTCGCCGCGAGCGGTCATACCCGGCACCCGGAGAGCATGCTGCGGTACGAGAGGGTCCAGTGCCACCTCCGGAACTATCTCGAGGACGTGGCCGCCGCGCACCTCGAAGGTGGAGACCGGGAGCTGCTCTCGCTGGAGCGACAGTTCGGCACCGACAGTCCCTACCTGCAGGTCATGGGTGCGCCGCAACTGCTGCATGACCTCCCGGGATTCCTCTCGGTCCCACGGCTCCTCCCGGACTTCCATGACCGACTCGCGCAGATCAGTGTGGCGTCGAGGCTGGCGCAATGGCTGTGCTCACGGCAACTCGTGGAGCGCGCGGAGAGCTGGCACGACGTCGTCCTCACCCGCGCCGCCGCGGAGCACGCCCGCCGATGCCCCGTGCTGTGAGGGATTGCCCAGAGCATCGGTGTCTCCAAGCAGGCGGTGCACCGGAAGTACGGCAGGCAATAGCCGGATCACGGTTCCCCGGCCTGCCGGACCACATTGCTTCTCGTGGCGGACGCGGCGGACGCCGGGTTCATCGGCTTCGGCGCAGCAGAACGGACCCCGCCGCTGCTGAGCGGAGCGGACGCAGCCGGCCCGTTCACCGGCAGGCAGCTACAGCGAGCAGTTGATGAGCAGCGGTTCCGCTTCGAGGCGGATGCCGAAGGCACGCTCGACGCCGTCGCGCACGAGCCGGGCGACCGCCAGGAGATCCTCCGCCGATGCGCCTCCCCGGTTGGTGACGGCGAGGGTGTGCTTGGTGGACAGTGCAGCGCGCCCGCCGGCGGCCGCGCGTCCGTCGTCGTCGCCCAGGCCGAAACCCTTGGCGAATCCCGCGTGGTCGATCAGCCAGGCGGCACTGAGTTTCACCTGACCCTCTTCGCCCGACGGGTACCGCGGCGCGTCGGCGGGCAGGTGCGCCGCGGCCTCCTGGGACACGACCGGGTTCGTGAAGAAGGATCCGGTGCTCCAGGTGTCCGGGTCCGGTGCGTCCAGCACCATGCCCTTGCCCGCACGCAGTGCCAGCACCTCCCGCCGGACGTCGTTGGCGTAGGCGCGGGCTCCTACCTCGACGCCGAGCGCACGAGCGAGTTCGGCGTACCTGATCGGCTTGCTCATGCGCCCCAGCCCGAGCTGGAACTCGACCGAGAGCACCACGTAACGCGGTGACCCATCGACCGTGCTGCGCTTGAGCAGGGAGTCGCGGTAGCCGAATCCCAGCTCGAAGTTGGTGAAGCTCCTGATGCTGTCCGTCTCGCGGTCATAGGTCCGCACCGTCGCGATGGTCTGCGAGACATCCGAACCGTACGCGCCCACGTTCTGCACCGGAGTAGCGCCGGTGGACCCGGGAATACCCGAGAGGGCCTCCAGCCCCGAGAACGCGTGCAGGACGGTGTACCTGACGAGCTCGTCCCAGTCCTGGCCGGCCTGCACCTTCACCATGACGCCGCCGCAGGTCGCGTCATCGTCGTCGACGGTGAAGCCCGACGAGATGATACGCACCACCGTGCCCTCGAATCCGCCGTCACCGATCACCAGGTTCGACCCTCCGCTGATGATGAGCAACGGCTCCCCGATGGCATCCGCAGCTCGGACCGCTTCGATGATCTCCTGCTCCGTCGAGGCCTCCACCACACGGCGTCCGGGGCCACCGACCCGGGTGGTGGTGAGTTCGGCGAGCCGCGTACTGGTCACGGGCGCCTTCATGGCAGTCGCACCACGGCCTGCGCCTTGACGAGGACCTTCTGTCCGGCGAAGGTCACGGTGAGGTCGATGCGCGCCGTCGACTTCTCCGTGTCGATCGCGCCCACCGCCCCGCTCACCTCCACGACGGCTCCGGCCTCGCCCGGGCGGGCCGTCGTGTCGGTCACCGTGACGGGCTTCGTGAAGCGGGTCTGGTAATCCACGACGGCGCTAGGGTCACCGATCCAATCGGTGACCAGCTGCACGGCCGCACCCATGGTGAACATGCCGTGCGCGATGACGCCGGGAAGCCCGACCCCTTCCGCGAAGGACTGGTTCCAGTGGATGGGGTTCAGGTCACCTGAGGCACCTGCGTACCGCACGAGATCCGTCCGGGTGATGTCGATGGTGGCGGAGCCGATCCGCTGGCCCACCTCGAGCGTGGAGAGCACTGGCATGGCTACTGGTCCTCCCCGCGCACCAGGAGGGACGACGTCGTCGTCGCGGTCCTCTCGCCGGAGACGGTCGAGATCTCCGAGCGCGTGGTGATCATAGCTCCCCCGCCCATGGCCCGCACCTGGTCGACGTGCAGTTCGGCGACGAGCTGATCACCGGCCACGATGGGACGGTGGTGGACGAACCGCTGGTCGGCGTGGACCACCCGGGTGAAGTCGATGCCCGCGCTCGGGTCGCTGATGAGCTGGGCGTCCGCGCGCTGCGCGACGATGATCGCGAAGGTGGGTGGCGCCACGAGGTCGCTGTGTCCGAGGGCCACCGCCGCGTCGACGTCGTAGTGGGCCGGGTGGGTCGCCTTCACGGCACGCGCGAAGTCGCGGATGGCCTCGCGGCCGACGGAGTAGGGCTCTCCGGCGGGATAGCTACGCCCCTGCAGGGCTGGATCGATGGTCATGGAACCTCCGGTGGGAAACGGCATCGGGCGTGGAATGGGAACGGCTGCGGGTCGTCGGGTGCGGGCGGTATCGCCGGGGTGCGTCAGCGCCTGTCCTTCAGCCGGCGGCGGATGTCCCGCGACCGGATCACCATCCCCGCGAGGTGGCACACCATGCCGGCAACGATGACGGGGATCCCGGTGAGCACGAGCGAACGCTGGTCGGTGACTGCTCCGAGAACCGCGATCAGGATGCCGGTCGCCGTGGTGACGAGCGCGGAGACCACGAGCTTGCGGTACAGATCCGAGCCGGTCTCCCAGGGCGTGTTCAGCATGGATCGATTCTACTGCCGACAGTCCGGCCGGCGCTCAGAAGAGCGCTTCCTGCACCGCGGGGACCGGTGTACTGAACGCACCGAAGCGGAGCCTCCTCCCCTTGAGCTGCGCCAGGTCCGCGATGAACAGCACATCCGAGCCGTCGATCGAGACCAGCGCCGACGGGCCGAGGACCTCCAGGACCGTGAAGCCGTGACGACCATGTCCCAGCGGCTCCGGGTACGGTTGCAGCCCGCGGAGTCCGAGCACCGACGCCCATGACGACGGAGGCTCGAACTGCTCGTGGACCACCTCGTAGCCATCGATCCCGATCCCGCCGATGAGCAACCCCCGGGCCGCGAGCGCGAACCCGTCGTTGACGTCCTCCAGCCGGCTCGGCGCCAGGGGCGCACACAGCGATGCGGCCTTCGTGCCGGACCTGACCGCCTGCGGAAGGCCCACACTGCGGGTGACCTCGTCCTCGAGCACGCGGACGACCCGTCCGTCGGCCGCGTGCGCGACGAACTGGGCGACCACGGCCCCCTGCTCCACGAGGCGTGCCTGCTTCCTCGGGTGCGCTGCTGTGCCGACCTTGGTCGAGCCGTCCGCGAAGGTGGCGATGTACAGCCAGTGCGGCTGGTCGAGGTAGCGCTTCAGTCCCGCGGGCGCGATGCCGGACCTATGGACATCGTGCATGAACCGGACGTCGTCCTGGGCGAAGCACCGCCCGCACTGGTATCCGCGCTCGGCAGGCGCCTGATCGGCACAGGGGATCCAGGTGCGGTCGTCCCGGCCGTGGACGCGATGGAAGCCCAGGCAGTAGCGCGAGTCACCGCCGATGTCGAAGGCGAGCCTCGAGCCGGGCGCAAGGTCGACGTCCTGCGTTTCGCCATCGCCAGCAGGTGCCCGCACTGCTTCCTCCGGGGTCGCGGGCACTTCGCGCAGCGAGAGCACGGGCCGGTCACCATGCCAGTTCACCCCGCTGGAGAGGTACGAGGACGTCACCCGGCCGACACCTGCACCCGCACGGGGGCCGCCGCGAAGGCCATCAGGCGAGCACTCTGCTGAGATCGTAGGCCGCGGGGATGTCCAATTGGTCGAACGTGCACGAGCGGGCTTCACGATCCGGGCGCCACCGCTCGAACTGCACGGTGTGCCGGAAGCGGTCGCCCTCCATCTGGTCGTACCGGACCTCGACCACGCGCCGCGGCTGCAATCGGACGTACGACACGTCCTTCGCCGCCGCGAAGCGGCTGCGTTCGGTGGCCCCCAGCTCCATCTCCCCGTCGTCGTTCCGGAGGACATCCGGTGCGAGCTCGCCGATCAGCTCGAGCCTCCGCTTGTCGGAGAACGCCGAGATGCCTCCGACGTTCCGCAGCTCGCCGTCGTCGTCGTAGAGCCCGAGCAGCAGCGAACCGACGCCCTGGCCGGACTTGTGCACCCGGTATCCGAGCACCACGACGTCGGCCGTGCGGTGGTGCTTGACCTTGAGCATGCGCCGCTTGTTGGGCTCGTAGAGCGCGGCCAGCGGCTTCGCGACGATGCCGTCGAGGCCTGCCCCCTCGAACTCGACGAGCCAGCGCCGTGCGAGTTCGACGTCGTGCGTGACCTGCGACAGGTGGAGCGGGGCGGAGAACGACTCCCCGACGCCCTCCAGCGCCGCCCTGCGGTCGCTGAAGGGGAGGCCCGTCAGGTCGTTGCCGTCGATGGCGAGGAGGTCGAAGGCGACGAACGAGGACGGCGTCTGGGCCGAGAGGAGGCGGACCCTGCTCTCGGCGGGATGGATCCGCTGGGACAATGCATCCCAGTCGAGCCTCTCGGCACCGGACACACCCCGCCGCACCACGATCTCCCCGTCCACGACGCACCGCTCGGGCAGGTTGAGGAGAAGGGCCTCGACCAGCTCGGGGAAATAGCGGGTGAGCATCTTCGAGCCACGACTGCCGATCTCGCAGGTGCCGTCCTGGATCCTCACGATCGCACGGAAGCCGTCCCACTTGGGCTCGTAGAGCAGACCTCCCGGAACGCTGTCGGGATCGGGCACCGAGGCGACGGCCTTCGCGAGCATCGGTTGGACGGGAAACGGCAGGTCTGTCATCCCCCGATCCTGTCCTATCGGTCCGTAACCGGCTACGCCGTCTGACCCTCGTGCGGTCCTTCTGCGATCTCCTCGAGGAGCTTGTCGTTGAAGGCTTCGAGGTCTTCGGGGCTGCGGCTGGTGACCAGACCCTGATCGACCACCACTTCCTCGTCGCTCCAGTTCGCACCTGCATTCCGCAGATCCGTTGCGAGCGTGTGGTACGAGGTCAGGTCACGGCCGCTGACGACGCCGGCCTCGATCAGCAGCCAGGGACCATGGCAGATGGACGCCACGGGTTTGTGCTGCTCGAAGAAGGCCCGGGCGAAGGCCTGGGCGTCCTTGTCCACGCGCAGGAAGTCGGCGTTCACCACTCCCCCGGGCAACACCAGGGCATCGAAGTCGTCGGCCTTCGCCGCGGAGACGGCGAGGTCCACGTCGAAGCTGTCCGCCTTGTCCAGGCCGTCGAACCCCTGCAGTGACCCGGACTTCGGAGACACGAGGGTCGGCGTCCCGCCGGCTTCCTTGACCGCATTCCAGGGGCTCGTGAGCTCGATCTGCTCGACGCCGTCGGTCAACAGGAAGGCGACCTTCTTGCCTGAGATATCGTGTTCGGACATGCTGTTCTCCCTTACGTAGAGCGTGGCTGTCGTACTCCTCCAGCCTAGGAAGCATGCAAGTGATAAGCAAGCTGATCAATAGGTTCGCGACCCCCGACCGGTCGGTCAGGATCGGCGCTTCGGCCGGGCCCGGACGTGCATCCGCTCCCCCTGCTGGCCGAAGAGGCTGATGAATTCGACGGCCTGTCCGTTGGCACTGGCGAACCAGTGGGGTGTCCGCGTGTCGAACTCGGCAGCCTCGCCCGGACCGAGCACGAAATCGTTGTCGGCCAGCACGAGACGCAGTGAGCCGTTGAGGATGTAGAGCCATTCGTAGCCCTCGTGGATCTGGAGCTCGGGCTCCGAGCCCCGGGCATCCCCCGCGAGCACCATCTTGAACGCCTGCACCCCGCCCGGACGCCTCGTGAGCGGGATGGCGGTCATACCGTGATGCTCGATCGGACGGAGGTGGATGCGCGGGTCGCCGGTCGCGGGAGCACCGACGAGATCATCGAGCGGCACACCGAAAAGCCTCGCGATGGGCAGCAGGAGCTCCAGGTTCGGGCGGCGTCGGCCGGACTCCAGCCGCGACAGGGTGCTGACCGAGACACCGGAGGCAGCGGACACCTCGCCGAGCGTCAGGTTGCGCTGTGCTCTCAGGGCACGCAGGCGAGGCCCGACGGCGTCGAGCACCGAGGCCAGGTCGGCAGGTACGTCGGAATTCGGGTCCGGGGACATGGGGCTAGTTTGCCATAGCAGCAAAGCAAATTGTCAATCCGAAAGAACGAGAGGAGGCTTGAGGCATCAGCACATCGAAGGGAGAACGAGCATGTCACCCAGCACACACCCCCAGCGGGCCAGGTACGACGTCGTCGTCGTGGGAGGGGGCGCCGCAGGACTGAGTGCCGCCGTCACACTGGGACGCGCGCTCCGCTCGGTCCTCGTGATCGACGCCGGCAACCCCCGCAACGCTCCCGCCGCGGGGGTCCATGGCTTCCTCACCCGTGAGGGCATGACGCCCCTCGAACTCCTCGACGCTGGGCGGTCCGAGGCACGCTCCTATGGTGCCGAGGTAGTGGTCGGTGAGGCTTCGCTGCTCCAGCGGCATACCGATGGCTTCGAGGTGGTCCTCACCGATGGGCAGCGCGTCACCGGGCGCCGCCTGCTGGTCACCACGGGCCTGGCCGACGGCCTGCCGGACATCCCGGGCCTCCACGAGCAGTGGGGTCATGGAGTGGTGCACTGCCCCTATTGCCACGGCTACGAGATCCGCGGGCAGCGCATCGGTGTCCTCGGCACGGGCCCGCTGTCCGTTCACCAGACGCTGTTGTTCCGGCAGTGGTCGGACGACATCACGCTCTTCCTCAATGACACCGTGATCCCCACGGACGAGGACTGGGACAAGCTGGCCGCCCGGTCCGTCCGCGTCGTCGACGGTGCGGTGGCATCGGTCGACTCCACCGCAGGCGTCCTCACGGGAGTCACCCTGATGACAGGCGCGGGGTTCGAGCTCGCAGCCCTGGCTGTGGGCACCCGGATGGAGGCACGGGGCGACCTGCTGGCCCCGCTCGGGCTCACCCTGCAGGACCACCCGTCCGGCATGGGGCGCTTCGTCGAAGCCGGACCGATGGGGACGACGGCGGCACCGGGCGTGTACGTGGCGGGTAATGTCTCGAATGTGGCAGCACAGGTGATCGTCGCCGCGGCGGAAGGCACCATGGCCGGTGCCGCCATCAACGCCGACCTCATCACGGAGGAGACGGGGTGGGCCGTCGAGGGCCACCGCGGTACCTTCTCGGCGGCGTCGGAGGCAGCGGTATCCGAGCGCGTGCTCGGGCGCCGCCACGGGCTCGCCGGGTTGCCGGCCGCAGCGCTCTCCGATCGGAAGGAAGTACACCGTGCAGGGTGAGTACACGCAGGAGTTCTGGGACGACCGCTACCGGCAGAAGAACCGGATCTGGAGCGGCAGGCCGAATGTGCAACTCGTCGCGGGGGTCCGGGACCTGCCTCCCGGCACCGCGCTCGACGTCGGTTGCGGGGAGGGTGCGGACGCCATCTGGCTTGCGTCGCGAGGCTGGTCCGTCGTCGGTGTCGATGTCTCGGAGGTCGCCCTCTCGCGGGCCCGCGACCACACAGCTGAACTCGAGGCATCGGTCGCCCGACGCCTCGAGTGGCGCCATGTCGACCTCCTGGCAGCTCCGGAGCTCCCTGGCCCGCTGGACCTCGTCTCCATCCAGTTCATGCACCTGCCCGATCCCGAGCGCTCGCGTGTCTTCTCGGCCCTCGCCGGCCTGGTCGGGCCCGGGGGGACCCTGCTGATCGCCGCGCATGACCCCTCCGACCTGCACACCGGGATCGGGCGGCCGCCGAACGCGGACCTGTTCTACACACCGCACCAGCTCGCCGACCTATTGGACGACAGCTGGGAGATCCAGGTGTGCGAGTCCCGTCCGCGCGTCGCACAGAACGCGGCCGGGCTCGACGTCGACATCAGCGACGCCGTCCTGCAGGCCGTACGCATCCGCTGAGACGGCCGCAAGACCGGCAACCGGGCCGGCACCCGCGTGCGCCCGCCCGGCCCGGTCGCTAGCCTCGACGCATGCAATGGATCACCGAGAAGTACGTGAACTTCGCGAGCATCATCGACGACGTGACGCTCGCGCAGAACCGCATGACGAGCGCCATGCCGTTCGTCTACCCGCATTTCGCCTCGATGCCGGACGCCCACCTCGGGAAGGGGTGTGCCGTCGGCTCGGTCCTCCCGACCCTCGGCGCGATCATCCCGGCCGCCGTCGGAGTGGACATCGGCTGCGGCATGGTGGCCGTGCGGACCGACTACTCGGCGCAGGACATCGCACGGTTCGATCGCAGGCCGCTGCGTGAGGCGATCGAACGGGCCGTACCCCTGTCAGCCGGCAACAACAACAAACGGGTGAGCGCCTCCGCCCGGCCCCGGGTCGCGACCCTCGAGCAGGACGCACGGCACGCGGGCTTCGACCCGGCGAGCTACGTCAGGGACTGGCGCCTGCAACTCGGCACGCTGGGATCCGGCAACCACTTCATCGAGGTGTCGCTCGACGAGGCGGACGACGTCTGGCTCTTCCTGCACTCCGGGTCCAGGGGGATCGGGAACCGCATCGCTCAGCGCCACATCAGGGCGGCACAGGACTACTGCACTCGCCGGTCCATCGACCTGCCCCACCAGGATCTCGCCTACCTCGAGGAGGGCACACCCGAGTTCGACCGCTACATCGGCGAGTTGATGTGGGCGCAGAAGTTCGCCCTGCTCAACCGCGAGGAGATGATGGATCGTGTGGTGCGGCAGTTCGGCGACTGGGTGGGCGGACCCGTGACCGAGCGCGAGCGCATCAACTGCCACCACAACTACACGCAGCGGGAGACCCACTACGGCAAGGAGATCTGGCTGTCCCGGAAGGGTGCCATCGCCGCTGATCCGGGACGCCCGGGCCTGATTCCCGGCTCCATGGGCACCCGCTCCTACGTGGTCACCGGCAGGGGTCACCGGGAGGCCATGGACTCGGCGCCGCACGGAGCGGGACGCGAGTACTCGCGCAACGCGGCCAGGAAGACGTTCACACAGGATCAGTTGCGCGCAGCGATGCGCGGTATCGAGTTCCGCGACACCGCGGCCTTCCTCGACGAGATCCCGGCGGCCTACAAGGACATCGACGTCGTCATGCGCGATGCAGGTGAACTCGTGGACATCCGCCATACCCTCCGGCAACTGGTGAACGTCAAGGGCGACTGATCCGCCGAGGTCACCCGGGGTCCCGTAGCCGGCGGACTCCTCGGGGACGACGACGAAGGCCCCGGGACCGAGGTCCCGGGGCCTTCGTCGTTGTAGCGGTGCCGGGACTCGATCCCGGGACCTCACGATTATGAGTCGTGCGCTCTAACCAGCTGAGCTACACCGCCCTGAATGAGGGTGCCCGCACCGATCGGATGATCGCCGCGGGCCTCTCATTGACGAGCCCCCCACCGGAATCGATCCGGTGACCTCGTTCTTACCAAGAACGCGCTCTACCACTGAGCTAGGGGGGCAACAGCAAGAAACTTTACCAGTTCCCGGCCACTGTCGCGAAATCGGTGACCGCCCTTCCGGGCGACCCGCGGAGGGTGCGTCCGACCCGTGCGGGGCACGGGTCGGACGCGGTTCCGCCTAGCTGATTCCTACCACTGCTCGGACTGCGCGCTGCTGCGTCCTGCACCGGCTCCGGCGCCCTTCGCGGAGCGTGGCTTGCGGGTGGCGTCACCGGAGAAGCGGGTGTCGCCGTCGCGCTTCGGGAAGTCCTTCTTGAAGGGCTTCTTGAACTCACCGGCGCCGCGGTTACCCGCTGGCTTGCGGCCCTTGTCGAGCTCGAGGTGGATGAGCTCGCCACCGATGCGCGTCTTGGACAGGGCACGCAGCTGATCCGTCGAGAGATCCGCCGGCAGCTCGACCAGGCTGTGATCGGCGCGGATGTCGATGCCGCCGATCTGCGAGGAGGACAGGCCGCCCTCGTTGGCGATGGCGCCGACGATCGAACCCGGCATCACGCGCTGGCGACGACCGACCGCGATGCGGTAGGTGGCGTTGCCCTCGGTGAGCGTGCGCGTCGGTCCGCGTGAGCCGAAGGCATCCTTGCGACCGTCGGCCCGCTCGCGCTGGCCGGCAGGAGCAACTGGGATGTCCTGGACGAGGATCGGCTGGCCGCCCTGCGCCATGACGGCAAGGGCAGCAGCGATCTCGCTGGCGGGTACATCGTGGTCGCGCTCGTACGTGGCGATGAGGTCACGGAAGAGTGCGACGTCCTTGCCGGCAAGCGTCTGGGTGATCTTGTCCGCGAACTTGCTCAGGCGCAGCTCGTTGATCTTGTCCGTGGAGGGGAGCTGCATCTGCTCGACGGGCTGGCGCGTCGCCTTCTCGATCGAACGGAGCAGGTACTTCTCACGCGGGGTGATGAAGAGGATCGCGTCGCCCGAGCGGCCTGCCCGGCCGGTGCGGCCGATACGGTGGACGTAGGACTCGGTGTCGTTGGGGATGTCGTAGTTGACGACGAGCGAGATGCGGTCGACGTCCAGGCCACGGGCTGCGACGTCCGTGGCGACGAGGATGTCGATCTTGCCGTCGCGCAGGGCCTCGACCGTGCGCTCACGCTGCTGCTGCGGGATGTCTCCGTTGATCGCTGCTGCCGAGAAGCCCCGTGAACGCAACTTGTCCGCCAGGTCTTCGGTAGCAGCCTTGGTGCGGACGAACGCGATGATGCCGTCGTAGTCCTCCACCTCGAGGATGCGGGTCATTGCATCCAGCTTGTGCGGGCCCATGACCTGCAGGTAGCGCTGGCGCGTGTTGGTGCCCGTCGTGGTCTTGCCCTTGACCGAGATCTCGGCCGGATCGTTCAGGTACTTCTTGGCGATACGACGGATGGCCGGAGGCATGGTCGCTGAGAACAGGGCAACCTGCTTCTCGGCGGGCGTCGAGGAGAGGATCTTCTCGACATCCTCGGCGAAGCCCATGCGCAGCATCTCGTCGGCCTCGTCGAGCACCACGTACTCGAGGTTGGAGAGGTCCAGTGACCCCTTCTCGATGTGGTCGATGACACGGCCGGGGGTACCGACGACAACCTGCGCGCCGCGGCGGAGGCCGTTGAGCTGGGGGCCGTACGGCGATCCACCGTAGACCGGGAGAACGGTGAAGCCCGCCATGTGCTTGGCGTAGGAGGTGAACGCGTCGGCCACCTGCAGCGCGAGCTCGCGGGTCGGTGCCAGCACCAGGACCTGCGTGTTCTTGCTCGGTCCGCCGTTCACATCGGCGAGTTCCGCCATCTTGGACAGCGCGGGGACGGCGAACGCGGCGGTCTTGCCGGTGCCGGTCTGCGCCAGTCCGACGACGTCGCGGCCTTCGAGCAGCGCGGGGATGGTCGCTGCCTGGATGGGTGAGGGCTTCTCGTAGCCGAGGTCGGTCAACGCCGCGAGGATGCGGCCGTCCAGGTTGAGCTCGGTGAAGCGGATGCTCACGCCGTCGTCGTCGGACTCTGCTGCGGGAACCGCTGCGGTGGTCTCGGTGACGGGGGTGGTGTCGGTGATCTGCTCGGACAGGTTTTCAGGCACGGAAAATAATCCTCCAGGTAGGTGCCGGTCGGCCTACGGGGTGGAGCCCGGAGTGCCGAATGAACGTAGGAATCCGGCACTGTTTCAATCCCGAGGCCGAACTCCTCATCACACGTGTATCTCTGCTCTCTCAGCAGTGATGTGTGACTTTTCTTCTAGCCGGCGCTCCCTGATGAATCTGCTCGCGAGTCTGTGCTCCGAGCCCCAACACAACCTATCCGGCCCCGAGGGGCGGAAATAAAGGGAATACCGGTGTGGGGGATGTTCCCAGTCTACGGCACCCGCACACGGATGCGCTCCACGAGGCCCGGCCTGCGGAGGTGACGTTCGGCACGTCAGGCAGGAAGTCCGAGCCTGAGAGCCTGCAGCGCCGACTTCCTCACCTGCGGCGTCAGGGCCAGGCGACCCGCGGTAGCGGCGTCGAGCAGCGCCTGCGCCTGCTCCGGGCGGAGGCCCGCGTAGACCTGCGCCGAGGTGACGCCGTGTTCGGGGACGCTGAGGACCCGGATGGCATCACCCGCCGCGATCCTCCCCTTGGTCACGACGCTGAGATAGGTTCCGACCCGGTTGGCCTCGGCGAACCGCTTCACCCAGGAGGTCTCGCCCAGGTACCGGGCGAAGTTCACGCAGGGCGTCCGCGGCATCGTCACCTCCAGGACCACCTGCTCCCCGACGCCCCACCGCTCCCCGATGACGGCGTTCGACGCGTCGATCCCGCCCACCCGGAGGTTCTCGCCGAAGAGACCCGGCGTGATCTCGCGCCCGAGCTCTTGCGTCCAGAACTCGGCATCATCCTGCCCATAGGCGTAGACGGCCTTCGTCGGTCCGCCGTGATGCTTGCGGCTGGCCTGGATGTCACCGGTCACACCGAGTGGATGAACGGCCACCGGGCCGTCGACCGGTCTCTTGTCGATGGCGGTCACACCCGTGGAGTCCTTCGTGGGGTGGAGCTCGTGCACGCGGCAGACGGCGAGGAGTGTCCCGAGTGTCATGGCGACCATCCTATGCGGGGCCTGGTCCCCGAACGGGTTCACGGCTCGAAGCGGTAACCCATGCCATTTTCGGTGAGGAAGTAGCGGGGGGAACCGGGTTCGGGCTCGAGCTTCTTGCGCAGCTGCGCCAGGTAGACCCGGAGGTACTGCACATCCTTGGCGTACGCCGGTCCCCACACGTCGAGCAGGAGCTGCTGCTGGGAGACGAGCCTGCCCGGATG
Organism: Arthrobacter sp.; assembly: GCA_030147325.1. Classification (GTDB taxonomy): domain Bacteria; phylum Actinomycetota; class Actinomycetes; order Actinomycetales; family Micrococcaceae; genus Arthrobacter_D. The sequence goes on from JASLAA010000012.1 coordinate 28,450, forward strand.
GGCGATCAGCCGGTCCACGATCTTCCACTCGGTGGGCGTCAGGCGGACGTCCTCGCCGCCGCGGGAGGCGCGCCGGGCACCGGGGTCGAGCGTGAAGTGGGGCGTCTCGATGACGGGGGCATCCGCGTCGACGGCAGCGCGCCGCCCGGCCGCCCGCAGGCGTGCCAGTAGCTCGTCGAGGCCGAACGGCTTCGTGACGTAGTCGTCCGCGCCGGCGTCCAGGGCGTCGACCTTGTCCTGGGATCCGTGCCGGGCGGACAGCACGATGATATGGACCTGCGACCAGCCGCGGATCCGGCGGATGACCTCGACGCCGTCGAGATCGGGCAGCCCGAGATCCAGCACCACCAGGTCGGGGTGGTGCTCCGCGGCGGCGGCCAACGCCGTCTCGCCGTCGACCGCCGTGATGCACTGGTACCCGTGGGCGCGGAGGTTGATCTCGAGTGCCCGGAGCAGTTGCGGTTCGTCGTCGACCACCAGCACACGGATCACTGCCTCCTCGCTCCCGTGGAGAGAGGCAGCCGGATCACGAGGGTCAGACCGCCGCCGGGCGTCTGCTCCGCGTCGAGCACTCCGCCCATCACCTCGGTGAAGCCCTTGGCCACCGCGAGGCCCAGACCGACCCCCGCACCACCCGACGGGGCGTCGTCCAGGCGCTGGAACGGACGGAACATGGCGGCGACATCACCGGGCGAGACCCCTCCCCCGTGGTCGATCACCCGCAGCTCGCTCGCCGGGAATCCGTCGACGAGGGCCCGCCCCGTGCCGCCGGCCGATGCGGTGATCTCGACCGTCGAGTCAGGCGCGTACCTGACGGCATTCTCGACGATGTTCGCGAGGACGCGCTCGAGCAGGCCGGGATCTGCTTCGACGGCGGGGAGGTTGGGTGGGATCGACACGCGTACCCGGTCCTCGGGCACGTTGGCCAGGGCCGGTCCGACGACGTCCGCCCAGGCGAGGGTCTGGAGGTGGGGATTCACGGCGTCTCCGGTGATACGCGACATGTCGAGCAGGTTGCTGACCAGCGCGTCGAGCCGGTCGGAGTAGCTCTCGATGGTTTCGAGCAGCTCGTCCTCGTCGGCAGCGGTGAACGTCACGTCCGGCTGCCGCAGGCTGCTCACGGCGAGCTTGATCCCGGCGAGCGGTGTCCGGAGGTCGTGCGACACCGAACGCAGGATCGCGGTGCGCATGACGTTGCCCTCGACGAGCCTTCGGTTGGTGCGCGTGCTCGCGAGCAGCTCCTGGCGTTGCAGCAGCGAGCGCAGCTGGCCCGCGAAGGCGGTCAGCAGACCCCGCTGCCGGGTCGGGAGGGGAGGCCCGAAGAGCGCCAGGGAGAGTCCGCCGCCCACGGGCTCCGTCACGGTCGCCTGCTCCGGCGACCAGGAGTGCGCCCCGCCCCCCGAGGTGCCGATGGCGGCGTGCTCGGGCCGTACGGCGAGTGCCCTCAGCAGGGACGGGCCACCCCGTCCCCCACCGAGCGGGACGTCGTCGTCCGGCTCGACGCCGCGGGTGCCACCGTGCGCCGGTTCCTCCGGAGAAGGGTCCTCAGGGTGCTCGAAGAGCGCCGCCGCGTCGACGTCGAACTGGGTCTGGACGTGTCGCAGGAATCCCTGGAGGGTGTCCTCCTCGGCGAGGACGCCGCGGGCGAGTTCGCCGAGGAGGGAGGCCTCCTGCTGGGCCAGCGCTGCTTCACGTGATCGGCGCGCGGACAGGCCGACCACCAGCGAGACCGTCACCGCGACCGCGACGAAGATCAGCACCGTCACGACGTTCTCGGCGTCCGAGATCTCGAGGGAACCGAAGGGCTCCGTCGATGTGTAGTTGAGGATGACGCTGCTCCACAGCGCTGCGAACAGTGCGGGCCAGAGACCGCCGATCAGGGCGACCGCGATCACCCCCGCGATCTGGAAGAGGACATCGACGGCGAGCACCGAGGTCCCCACCAGGAAGACCGCCGCCTCGAGCATCGGTGGAAGGAGCAGCGCGACGACGCATCCGGCGGCCAGCCGCAGTCGGCTGACCGGAGCCGCGAGGGTCGGTCGGGCCGCCACACCCATCAGTGCGACCGGTTCCCGTGAAGGACGTCGTCGCTGGCCGTGCCTTCTGGGATGGCGGTGCGCTGCGCCGGCGGGAGCTCCGGGAGGACCCGGGACAGCTGGATCCAGAAGACGGTCACGGCGAGCGCACAGAACACGCCGGCGCTGGAGGCCATCAGCCAGCCGGTGGTGAGTTGCGAGTCGAGATCGTCCGCCCCGAAGAGCAGGCCGATCGTCTTCGGAGAATAGATGAAGACGGCCAGCGTCACCACGAAGAGTATCGCCGCCGTCGTGCGGTACGCCTTCAGCTCCGCGGGCAACGCAGCGGCCTGCCCGGCCAGGACCGCGAGCACGACGACGATCCACACCCAGTGGTGCGACCACGAGATCGGGGAGATGAGGAGCATCAGGAGTGCCGTCATGGCCATCGGCATGAACCGGTCCCCACGCCGGTCGGCTGACCTGATGACGAAGGCCGTCGCAGCAACGAGCAGGAGCGAGAGGACGAGCCACGGGAGCGTCGAGGGGAAGTCCGGTCCCAGGAAGTGGAGGATCGCACCGCGGACGGACAGGTTGTCCACATAGCCTTCTCCCCCGATCCGACCCGTGTCCCGCAGCATCTGCAGCCAGTAGGTCGCCGATTCTCCCGGCAGGAGCAGGAACCCGAGGGCTATGGTCCCGAAGAACCCGCCCGCCATGGTGAACAGCTGCTTCCACTCTCCCCTCACCAGGAAGTACAGCCCGAAGACCAGAGGGGTCAGCTTGATCCCGGCGGCGATGCCCGTGAGCAGACCTGTCGGCATCCGGCGGTGCGGGCCGGACAGGAGATCGGCGGCGATCATCGCGAAGAGCAGGATGTTGACCTGTGAGAAGGCCATGGTCTCCCGCCACGGACCGAGCAGGCAGACGAGTCCGGTTCCCATGATGGCCAGGGGCAACGCCCTGGGGTGCGTGAGCACGTTCCTCGCGCCGGGGAAACCGCCGAGGTAGCGCGTCACGACCAGCGATGTCGCTGCGGCGATGAGGATCGACAGGCCGACGAAAAGGATGGCTCCGGTCTCGGCACTCACGAGGGTCAGCATCGTGAAGGCGAGGGCGGCGAACGGCGGATAGGTGAACAGGAGCGAGCCTTCTCCTTCACCGAACGAACGGGTGTACAGCGAACCATCGCCATCGACCACGGACTGGCCGCCCATCCGGTAGACCCGGAAATCGAGCCCGATGAAATCCGCCCACGCGAAGGCCCAGGTCATCAGGCCCGCCGCCACGAGCACCGCGGCGATGATGCCCAGCGCCCGGACGGCTGCCGGGGTGCTGCGCTGACTCATGCTGTCCTTCCGAAGGGGGCGTCCTGACGCCGCTCCTGAGAACCCTGGGCACGGCTTCTCCAGTGTAGGCACGCTCGGGTGCGCCGTCCGCGTGCCGTTATGGTGGAAATCACCCCGCTTCCTTCGAAAGGCCGACCCACCCATGTCCTCCCCCAGCGGCACCACCTCACCCGCTTCCGTCACCGCCATCGTCAACGCCCACGTCGTTCCGATCGACGGCGACCCCTTCGACGGCACCGTCGTCGTCGAGGACGGTCGCATCGCAGCACTGGGTGCGTCGGTGCCCGTGCCGGACGGCGCCACGGTGATCGATGCCGGTGGCCAGTGGCTGCTGCCGGGCTTCGTGGACGCCCATGTGCACCTCGGCACGCACGAGGAGGGCGAGGGTGCCGCCGGTGACGACACGAACGAGATGACGAATCCGAACACCGCCGGCGTCCGGGCGCTCGACGCCATCAACCCCTTCGACCCCGGGTTCGACGACGCCCTCGCGGGCGGCGTGACCACGGTGAACGTCAACCCCGGTTCCGGGAACCCGATCGGCGGGCTCGCCGTCGCGATCCATACCCACGGTCGTTACCTCGAGGAGATGGTGCTGCGCTCGCCCAGCGGATTGAAGTCGGCGCTCGGCGAGAACCCCAAGCGGGTGTATGGCGGCAAGGACAAGACGCCGTCCACCCGCCTCGGCACCGCCCTCGTCATCCGCGAGGCGTTCATGAAAGCGCAGAACTACATGGGCAAGGCGGACGAGAATGCGCGCGATCCGCACCTGGAGGCCCTCGCCATGGTGCTCCGCCGCGAGATCCCGTGGCGCCAGCACGCACACCGGGCGGACGATATCGCGACCGCCATCCGCCTCGCGGACGAGTTCGGCTACGACCTCGTCCTCGATCACGGCACCGAGGCCCACCTGCTCGGGGATGTGCTCGCCGAGCGTGGCACCCCCGTACTGATCGGCCCGCTCTTCACCACCAAGTCCAAGGTCGAGCTGCGTGGCCGCTCGCTCGCGAACCCGGGCAAGCTCGCGAAGGCCGGGGTCGAGATCTCGATCATCACGGACCACCCCGTCATCCCGATCAACTTCCTGGTCCACCAGGCCACGCTGGCCATCAAGGAGGGCCTCGATCGTGAGACGGCCCTCCGGTCGATCACGATCAACCCGGCGAAGGTCCTCGGTCTGGCCGACCGACTCGGCTCGCTCGCCGTCGGCAAGGATGCCGACCTCGTCCTGTGGAGCGGCGATCCGCTCGACGTCATGCAGCGCGCCCTGCAGGTCTGGATCGGCGGGACCGAGGTCTACTCCTACGACACGGCGACGCGCAGCGGCACCGTCGCTCCGCGAGGCTAGGAGTCCCCCGGTGAACGCGCGCAAGGACACCCTCCCCCCGCGGCCCTTCACGCTCCGTGCCGCGCTCGTCCTGTGGCTCGTGATCGCTGTGCTGCTGCTCGTCGCGGCCGTCGCCTTCGTCACCTCGGCGGCCATCCAGGACCTCGAGCGCGCCGGGTCCATCGGGCTGGGGGCGCTCTTCGGCGCGATCGCCGTCCTGCTGTTGCTCCTCCTGCTCCCGCTCCGCCGCGGAAGGAGGAGTGCGCGCGAGCTGCTGAGTACCGTCGGCATCATCGTGGGAGTGCCGATCATCGTGCGTGGCACCCCCGGCCTGTCGCTGATCGCGGGGGCGATGCTGATCGCGGTGCTCCTCATGTGGCTGCCGCAGAGCAGCGACTTCTTCCAGCTGACCCAGCCGAAGGCCAGGAAGCGCTTCCGGCTGCCCGGATCCCGCTAGGTCCGTCCCGGAGACAGAGGAAGGCCCCTCCCGCTGCGGGAGGGGCCTTTTTCAACGGGCCTCAGCGCAGGGCCGAGATGGCCTGCTCCAGGTCGCCGATCAGGTCCTCGACGTCCTCGATGCCGACGGAGAGCCGGATGAGGTTCTCCGGCACCGCAAGCTCCGTGCCCTTCACCGAGGCATGGGTCATGTCCGACGGGTAGTTCATCAGCGACTCGATGCCCCCGAGGGACTCGGCGAGGATGAAGACGTGGGTGGACTCCGCCACCTTCTTCGCAGCCTCCGCCCCACCCTTGAACGTCACGGAGATCATGCCGCCGAAGTCCTTCATCTGGGCGGCTGCGAGGTCGTGGCCGGGGTGTTCGGGCAGGCCGGGGTAGTACACGCGCTCCACCTCGTCCTGCGCCTGCAGCCAGCGGGCGATCGCCGTCGCATTCGCGGAGTGCCGGTCCATGCGGACACCCAGCGTCTTGAGTCCGCGCGTGGTGAGCCAGGCCTCCATCGGCGCGGACACCGCCCCCACCGCGAACTGGATGAACCCGACCTTCTCCGCCAGCTCGTCGTCGTTCACGACGACGGCGCCGCCGCTGGCGTCCGAGTGGCCACCGATGTACTTGGTCGTCGAATGCACGACGACGTCGGCGCCGAAGGCCAGCGGCTGCTGCAGGTACGGGGAAGCGAAGGTGTTGTCGACGACGAGCAGGGCGCCGGCGTCGTGGGCGAGCCGGGCGGTCGCTGCGATGTCGGTGATCTTCATCATCGGGTTCGACGGCGTCTCGACCCAGACCATCTTCGTGTTGCCCGCCGCGATGGCGGCCTGCACGGCAGCGGGATCGGCCATGTCGACAGCGGTGTTGGTGATACCCCACTGGGACAGGACCCTGTCGATCAGCCGGTAGGTGCCGCCGTACGCGTCGTTGCCGAGGACGATGTGGTCGCCCGGGCGGAGGGCTGCCCTGATCAGGGCGTCCTCCGCCGCCAGCCCGGAGGAGAAGCTGAAAGCGTGCTTCCCTCCCTCCAGGGCTGCGATCTGCGTCTGCAGCGAATCACGGGTGGGGTTGGTGCCGCGCCCGTACTCGTACCCGTTGCGGAGCTTGCCGATGCCGTCCTGAGCGAACGTGGTGGTCTGGTAGAGCGGCGGGATCACCGCTCCCGTGGTCGGGTCGGGGGTCTGGCCTGCGTGGACGGCTCGGGTGTTGAAGCCCTGGGCGTCAGAGTGCGTCACGATGCTCCTGGAACTGGGAAGGGATTTTCTACTTGCTCATGTATGTCAGCAAGTCGTGGCGCGTAAGAATTCCCACGGGCGACCCGACGAACGTCACCATCAGCGTGTCGCTGTCCTGGAGCCGCTCCCGCGCCGTGCCGACGGATTCCAGTGATCCGATGAGCGGCAGTTTCGCGTCCATGTGCTCGGAGATCGTGTCGGTCAGCTTGGCCTCGCCGTGGAAGATCTTCTCGGTCAGGGAGCGCTCGTCCACGGAACCCAGGACCTCTCCCATCTTCACGGGAGGCTCCTGCGACAGCACGGGGATGCTGGAGACGCCGTACTCGTCCATGATCGAGATGACGTCGCGAACGGTCTCACCGGGGTGGGTGTGCACCAGTTCCGGCAGGGAGCCGCTCTTGGCGCGCAGCACCTCTCCGACGCTGGCATCGTCGCCGCCGGCCAGGAACCCGTAGGACTTCATCCAGTCGTCGTTGAAGATCTTGCCGAGGTAGCCGCGGCCGCCATCGGGCAGGAGGACCACGACGACGTCGTCCGCCGTCAGGTTCTTCGCGACGCGCAGGGCCGCGACGACGGCCATACCGCAGGAGCCGCCGACCAGCAGCCCCTCCTCGCGGGCGAGGCGCCGGGTCATCTCGAAGCTCTCGGCGTCGGTCACGGCGAGGATCTCGTCCGGGACGGACGGATCGTAGGAGTCGGGCCACATGTCCTCGCCGACACCCTCGACGAAGTAGGGCCGCCCGGTCCCCCCGGAGTAGATGGATCCGTCAGGGTCCGCGCCGATGATGCGCACGGGGCCCGTCTCGCGCTCCGCCGACACCTCCTTCAGGTACCGTCCGGTGCCGGTGATGGTGCCTCCGGTGCCGACGCCCGTGACGAAGTGGGTCAGCGTTCCATCGGTGTCGTTCCAGATCTCGGGACCCGTGGTCTCGTAGTGGCTCAGCGGGCCGTTGGGGTTCGAGAACTGGTCCGGCTTGTACGCGCCGGGGATCTCGCGCACCAGGCGGTCCGAGACGCCGTAGTAGGACTGCGGGCTGTCCGGGGCGACGGCGGTCGGGGTGACCACGACCTCCGCGCCGTAGGCCTTCAGGACGTTCCGCTTGTCCTCGCCCACCTTGTCGGGCACCACGAAGACACACTTGTAGCCGCGCTGCTGGGCGACGAGGGCGAGGCCGACGCCGGTGTTGCCCGAGGTGGGTTCGACGATGGTACCGCCCGGTTTGATCTTGCCCTCGGCCTCGGCGGCGTCGATGATCTTCGCCGCGATGCGGTCCTTCACCGACCCGCCAGGGTTGAGGTATTCGACCTTTGCGAGGACGGTGGCTGCGATGCCGTCAGTGACGGAGTTGAGCTTGACCAGCGGGGTGTTGCCGATCAGGTCAACGATGGAATTGGCGTACTTCATGGTTACAAAGTTACCGTCTGGTGCCCGGGAAGCAGGTCACGGTGACGTCCGGTGCCGCCGTCGTGCTGTCCCTGCGTGAGCGATCCGGCCGATGAGCCTACGCTGGGACGGTAAGCCCCCTGCCGATGAGGAGAACCTGCCATGACGAACACCTATCGGATCGCCGTGATCGCCGGCGACGGCATCGGCAAGGAGGTCATGCCCGAGGGACTCCGGGCGCTGCGAGCCGCCGCAGCCCGGTACGGCTTCGAGGTCGACGCCGTCGAGTTCGACTACGCCAGTGCCGAGTACTACCTGGAGCACGGGCAGATGCTTCCGGACGGCTGGTTCGAGGAGCTACGGACGTTCGACGCGATCTTCTTCGGCGCGGTGGGCTGGCCCGACGTCGTCCCGGACCATGTCTCCCTCTGGGGCAGTCTCCTGCAGTTCCGGCGCCATTTCGACCAGTACGTGAACCTGCGCCCGGTGCGGCTGCTGCCGGGCATCACGAGCCCCCTCGCCGGACGGAAGCCGGGCGACGTCGATTTCTACGTGGTGCGCGAGAACACCGAGGGCGAGTATTCGAGCGTCGGCGGCAGGATGTTCGAGGGCACGGACCGCGAGACCGTCATCCAGGACACCGTGATGACCCGCACGGGTGTCGACCGCATCCTCCGGTACGCGTTCGAGCTGGCGCAGAAGCGGGACAAGAAGCACCTGACCTCGGCGACGAAGAGCAACGGCATCTCGATCACCATGCCCTACTGGGACGAACGCGTGGAGGCGATGGCGGCGGACTTCGACGACATCCGCGTGGACAAGTTCCACATCGACATCCTGTGCGCCAACTTCGTGCTGCACCCCGACTGGTTCGACGTCGTCGTGGCCAGCAACCTGTTCGGCGACATCCTCTCCGACCTCGGGCCCGCCTGCACCGGGACCATCGGCGTCGCGCCGAGCGGCAACATCAACCCGGACCGGACCTTCCCCAGCCTGTTCGAACCGGTCCACGGATCCGCCCCGGACATCGCGGGCAAGGGCATCGCGAACCCCGTGGGCCAGATCTGGAGCGCGTCCATGATGCTGGAGCACCTCGGGGAACCGGAAGCGGCCGCCGGGATCCTGTCCGCCATCGAAGCGGTCCTGGCCGCTGGCGGCGATGCCCTCACCCGGGACCTGGGCGGCACGGCCACGACGGCGTCGCTCGGCGGGACGATCGCCCGCACCATCAGCGGCTAGTCGGGCGGGGACGCGCACCCGCTCCGGCGCGGGGACGATCCCGGGCGGCGGGTGCCCCGTGGCACCATGGATGCATGACCATCGCTCCCGCCGTCGTGCCCTCGGGCGCCGAGGCCCTGGAGTGGATTCCGGACGGCCCCTACGACCTCGCGGCGACCGTCGGCACCCTCCGGTGCGGGGCGCACGACCCTTCCTTCGTGATCCAGGGGCCCGACCACTGGCTTGCCTTCCGCACTGCCGACGGACCCGCGACCCTGCTGCTGCGGCAGCGCGGCCCGCTCACCACTGCGCGAGTCCAGGCCTGCGCGTGGGGGCCCGGCGCGGCGCGGGCGCTCGAGTCCGTTCCCCGGTTGCTCGGCGACGGGGACGATTGGTCCGCCTTCGACAGCGACGACTTCCGTGCGAGCCTCCCCGAGCTCGCGCGCAAGGGCAGATATCTCAATCCGGGCCTGCGGCTGCCGGCGTCGGGACGAATGCTGGACACCGTCGCCCGGGTGATCCTCGAGCAGAAGGTCACCGGCATCGAGGCCAAGCGGGCCTGGCGCTACCTGCTCACGCAGCACGGGGACGCCGCTCCCGGTGCGGGCGGGGTTGCCCCCGCCGGGCTCCGCCTGCCGCCGACCGCCGAGCAGTGGCGCCGCGTCCCCTCGTGGGACTGGCACAAGGCCGGGGTCGACGCCCAACGATCGGCGACGATCCTGAAGGCCGCCCTCGTGGCGTCGGGCCTCGAACGGCTCGCCGCGCTGCACGGCAGCGACGAGGTCCGCGCCGGCCTGCGCTCCGTCCCGGGAATCGGCGTATGGACGGTGGCCGAGGTGGTGCAGCGGACGCACGGCTGCCCGGATTCGGTCTCGGTTGGCGACTACCACCTCGCGGCCTACGTCGGCGCTGCCCTGACGGGGCGGCGCACCGACGACGCCGGGATGATCGAACTCCTGAAACCCTGGAAGGGGCACCGGCAACGGGTGGTCCGCTCCCTCTACTCGAGTGGCTTCCGCAAGCCCACCTTCGGGCCCAGGCTGTCGCCCGAGGACCACCGCCGCCGCTAGCCGCGACGCAACGAGACGGAGAACCCGGGCGCCGCCGCTAGGGTTGGACCATGAGCACCCCCGTAGACGTCACCGCAGTATTCACCCCCCTCGACGGCGAGTTCTTCCGCGTGAAGCTCGCCCTCGACATCGCCATCGAACAGGTGGTGCAGGAGCCGGGCTGCATCCGGTACGAGATCACCGACGAGCAGGAGGACAGGATCGTCCTGACCGAGCAGTGGGAGTCCACCGAGCTCCTCGACACCCACCTGGCCGGCCCCGCTGTCCAGGACCTCGGCGAGTCGCTCAGCGCACTGCTGGCCGAACCCGTCGACGTCGTCCGCTCGGACCAGGCGGCCTGACTCCACGACGACGAAACCCCGCATCCGATGGGTGCGGGGTTTCGTCGTGTTGCGGGGACCTACTGGGCAGCGGGGCTGCCACCCTCGGCCTGCTGGCTGATCTGCTCGTGCACGGCCTTCATGTCCAGGCCCTTCACGGCTTCGACGAGTTCGCCGAACTGGGTCGCATTGAGCGCGCCCGGCTGCGAGAAGACGAGGACCTTCTCGCGGAACGCCATCAGCGTCGGGATCGAGGTGATCCCCGCGGCTGCGGCGAGGGACTGCTCGGCCTCGGTGTCCACCTTCGCGAAGGTGACATCCTCGTGCTGCTGCGAGACGGCGTCGTACACCGGCGCGAACTGCTTGCACGGCCCACACCACTCGGCCCAGAAGTCAACGAACACGATGTCGTTGCCCTCGATGGTTTCGGGGAAGCTTGCCTCGGTGATATTGATTGTCGACATCCCTTAACGCTAGCGACCGCGGACGGTCATGTCAGGCCTGTTCGCTACCGATGAAGCACGGGGATCCATCGACAACGGAGGTACGAGTGAGCGACCCGCACGATCTGGCACGATTCGTGGAGGCGCAGGACGCCGACGGGACGTATGCCCTGGCAGTCGACGAACTGCGGAGGGGACAGAAGACCGGCCACTGGATGTGGTTCGTTTTCCCGCAGGTCGCGGGCCTCGGCAGCAGCCCGACGTCGGTCCGGTACGCGGTCGCGTCGCTCGAGGAGGCTCGCGCCTACCTGTCGCATCCGGTGCTCGGACCGCGCCTGATGGAGAGCGTCCACGCCCTCCTCTCGCTGGACGGAAGCGATCCGGTCGCAGTGCTGGGCGGGATCGACTCCCGCAAGCTGCAGTCCTCGATGACGCTCTTCGACCGGGCCGCACCCCAGGAGCCGTGGTTCAGGGCGGTGCTGGATCGCTACTACGCGGGCTCGGAGGACGAGGCGACCCTGTCCATCCTGGCGGCATGACGACGTCGGCCGCCTGCTGGACATCCTCCGCGGGGTCCGGCGCCGGAGCGGACCCTAGACGGTGCGGTTCAGTTTGTCGATGACCGGCAGGGCGGCGGCAAGGGTCGCCCGATCGTCGGCGTCGAGCAGCTGCAGCCGCGCCGCGACGCGCTCGTTCCGCCGTCGACCGGCATCCTGCCAGGCCGCCCGGCCCTGCTCCGTCAGTTGGACGAGGACTGCGCGGGAATCGGTAGGATCGGGGTGCCGCCGAACAAGGCCCGCCTGTTCGAGCTTGATGATCTGCTCCGTCGCCGAGGGCACGCGGATCCCGAGATTGGCGGCGACGGAGCTCACTCGAAGGGGAGCCTCCGCAGCCATGCTGAGAGTGCTCATCTGCATCGTGGTGATCTCGCCGTCTCCGTCCATGGAGCGGCTCAGGTAGACGGCGTGGCGGAGGGTGGTGCGGAAGTCCTGCGCCAGGGCCAGCAGCTGCGGATCGGTGGGAGCACTCATATTTAGGTAGCCTAACAGTCAGGCCGGGCGGACTCAAGCTGCGCTGCGCACGGTCAGCATCTCGGTATTCGACATCAGGAGGGCACGATGCACGAGGCGCCGCTACAGGCCGTGGACCTCGAGGATCCCCTCGCATTCCTCGTCGGATCCTGGTGGACCCATCGTGACCTCCTGGACCGCTCCTCCGGCGCTGCGGGGACATTCACCGGCACCACCACCTTCACGAGCGACGGAGAAGGTCTCCGCTGGGAGGAGCGTGGCACGGTCTCCTGGCCGCACTTCCAGGGCCCGGCCTCCCGCTCCTACGCGGTCAGGGTGGCGGGACCGACGATCGCGCTGCACTTCCCGGATGGACGCCTGCTCTGCCGCCTCGATCTCCGGACGGGCGAGGCACGGGACGAGCATGATTGCCCTCCCGACACCTATCGCGTGACCTTCAGGGTCACCGCGTGGGAGTCGATCGAGTATTCGTGGGATATCACGGGGCCCGGCAAGGACCTCCTGCTGAGGACGACGCTCGCCCGCCTTCCCTGATCCCCGGTCAGGCCTCCGACCGACGGACGGCTGAAGCCCTGTCCCGCGGTCTCCGTTTCAGGGCCGGCAGCTCGAAGAGCAGATTGACGCTGGCGTGCTTCCTGGTCGAATACATCCAGGCCAGGCCGAACGGGGCTCCGACACCGACGACGAGGAGCAGTGCCAGCATGAACCATTGTCCTGAGAGCCCGACGGCGTCGGCGAGGGCGAGGGTGATCATGATCGGCCCGAGGTGCGCCACGTAGAAGACGATCGAATAGCGGCCGACGAACTCGAGGGCCGCGGTCACCCGGTTGCTTCCGAGCCGGGGGAACACCCAGCACACCACGGCCAGTCCCCCCAGGACTCCCCAGGCGTACTCCGCCCGGTACAGCACGTCCTGGCCCGCGACGTTGAGCAGACCGATGGCCAGGGCCGAAGCACCCGCTCCCCCGAGGACCCAGGGTCCGGCGATCACCCGCTCCACCGCCCCTGAGTGCCGGGCACACCAGGCTCCGAGGAAGAAGAATGCCGCGAGGAAGGCCATGGTCTCAGCGCGCGTGCCGTCCGGGAGAAGCAGCGACACCGCGAGTCCGGCTCCCGAAGCGATCAGCGGCGGGAGGCGCCGCAGCGGATAGGCGAGGGCATAGAAGATCAGGATGAACCACAGATACCAGAGGTAGGTCGGCGAGAGATAGAAGATCTGCGCAAGCGCTGCCGGACGAAGGTCGCCGCTCGCAGCCAGGATGATGAGCGACCAGAGGAGGTACGGCCACGCGACCATGGACGTCTTCCCGGCAAAATACTCCTGCCCTGACTTCGCCACCGACCGCGGGAGCAGGACCCCCGAGAGGAACATGAGGACGGGCATGCGGAAGGGCTCGAAGAAGAGGTTGAACTGATCGACCCCGTACGTCGGCCCGACCGCCATCCGCAGCGCTTCGCCTGCATGCAGTACGACGACCAACAGAATGGCGACGCCGCGCAGACTGTCCAGCCAACCGATCCGTGTGCTCCCCGTCCCGCTGATCCTGGCCTCCCGCCGTCGATTCCACTGTAGGCACGCACTGGATGTTCGGCGGAGGCGGGGGGACGGATTGCCCACCGGGAGGCCTCGGTGCATAATTCCCCGCGCAAGACGACCGGCTGCGGTGCGGCGTTCATGAAGCGCACCGTCGAGGAACGCTCGCTTACCCTTGGTGTTGGTCATTGTCCATCTCGGAGGAAGGCGTGGCGTCCCTGGAGGCACCAGCACCAGCCACACCGGCAACCCGCTCCGGTGCCATCGATGCCCTCCGCGTGCTCGCAGTCGTCGGGATCGTCGCCGGCCACGTCTGGTCGGGCCCGGTGATCGATGCCGGCCTCTACTCGTGGCATGTCCCCGCGTTCTTCCTGCTCTCCGGGTACCTCTGGAAGAAGAGGGGGCCGCCCGCCTGGCCTGTCGCGGCGGAAGCGAGAAAGCGCTTCAGGACCATCATGGTGCCCTACTGTGCGTGGCTGGTGGTGACCCTGATCGTCCACGTGCCCCTGCTGGACCTCCGCCGGCAACTGGCGCCCGAGGCCGTCCTCCTGCCGCTGGTAGGCGGCTCCCTGAACGCAGGACCCTTCGGCGCCTACTGGTTCATGCCCGCCCTGTTCTTCTCCGCCGTCGTGTTCCGGGCGCTCGAACCGGTTCCCCTCGTTCTTCGGGTCGTGATCATCGCCGGCATCACCGGTGCCATCCATCGGTTCGGCGACGCCCTCGCCCCGCTTCCCCTGTCGATCGGGGTTGCCGGTGCGGCTCTCGTGTTCATGCTCGCCGGTCAGGGACTGCAGCGGGTGCGCGGCCGCATCCACCATCCCGTCCGCTCAGGGGTCGGCTGCGTCGTCGCCGGCGCAGCACTGGTTCTCGCGAGGGTGTCAGCGCCCCTGGACCTGAAGTACGGCGAGCTCGGTACACCTCTCCTCAGCGTCGCCGCGGCCGTGCTGATCAGCAGCGGCCTCCTCCTGATCCTCGAAGGAGTGTTCACCCGGCTACCGGACCGGGTGCACGCGTTGTCCACGAAGCTCGCCGCCGGGTGCCTGATGGTGGTCCTCACCCACACCTATGTTCTCTGGCTGCTCGCGGTCCCCGATCCGGACCGTTCGTTCTGGGTGCTCATCGCAGCGCTGGCGCTGCCCTGGGCTCTGGCGATGGTCCTTCACCGGACGCCGCTCTCCCGGATCCTCCTCGGGACACCACGCGCGGCATAGGCGCTGGTCGGCCCGGTCGCAGCGTGACCGTGGGGTGTGCCCACCTGGGCAAAAAGAAGGACCTACCGGAGCATGGGGGCCGCTCCGGTAGGTCCTAGATCCCCGCCCTTTCGGGCGAGTGGCAGATGAGGGATTCGAACCCCCGTAGGCGTTGCCAGCTGATTTACAGTCAGCCCCCTTTGGCCGCTCGGGTAATCTGCCGAACGTCTTCATAGGAAGACCACCCGCAGCAAGCGCGGGCAAGACAACTTTACAGACAAACCCGCCGAGTGACGAATCGGCGTGGACGCTACAGTCCCGCGGCCACCCGACGCTCGATCTGCGAGTAGAACCCGGAGGCCTGCTCGGGCGTGACCAGACGCATCAGGACCGCGGTGTCGAGGTCGGCGCGCACCCCTGCGAGGCGTTCCGTCGCTGATGGAGCCGGAGCTGCCACTGTCACCGGAACCGAGACATTGGCCGGCACCGCTCCGGGACCCGCGACGAGATCATCCGCCTCGTAGTCCGCCTCGTAGTCCGACGTGGCCGCGACCGTCCGGGCGGACGTCGCGAGCGCGGGGACGGCGGTGAATCCCGTGAGCGAGGCTGCGGTGGCAGCTGCGAGGCAGGATCCTGCCACCGCCTTGCGGAGCCGGATCTGATAGCGGCGGTGTCGCGGAACAGGCATGGGGTGTACTCCTTGGAAGGTGTGCTGCTGGTCCTACCGTTCCACCCCATCGTGGGGGCAGGCACCATGCTGCCTGACAGCGCGCTGTGAAGCGGCGCCCACCCAGACGCGGGGTTGCGGATAGTCTGGAGGGCAAGAAAACCAACCAGCCCGAGGAGGCATCGTGGCAAGCGAATCCACGTTCGACGTCGTCAGCAAAGTGGACAAGCAGGAGGTCGCCAATGCGCTGAACCAGGCGCAGAAGGAGATCGTCCAGCGGTACGACTTCAAGGGGGTCGGGGCCGAGGTCGACTTCAGCGGCGAGAAGATCCTCATGAAGGCGAACTCGGAGGAGCGTGTCCTCGCTGTGCTCGACGTCCTGCAGTCGAAGATGATCAAGCGGGGCATCTCGCTGAAGTCGCTCGAGACCGGCGAGCCCTACCCTTCCGGCAAGGAGTTCCGGCTGGAGACCACCATCAAGGAGGGCATCGCCCAGGACCTTGCGAAGAAGATCAACAAGCTCATCCGTGACGAAGGGCCCAAGGGCGTGAAGTCGCAGATCCAGGGCGACGAGTTGCGCGTCAGCTCGAAGTCGCGTGACGACCTGCAGGCCACCATGGCGCTGCTCAAGAACTTCGACGAAGCAGATCTCCAGTTCGTGAACATGCGCTGACCCCGCACGCGAACCGATCTCCCCCCGAACGACGACGGCGGCCCCATCTGCGGAAAGGTGGGGCCGCCGTCGTCGTTCGTGAAGGGGCTGTCAGGCCAGCGGCCGTCCGGCCATGCCCTCGAGGCGTGCGATGCGCTGGTCCATCGGCGGATGGGTTGCGAACAGCTTGCCTACTCCGCCGCCCTTGAAGGGGTTCGCGATCATGAGGTGGGAGGTGTTCACGAGGCGCTGGTCCTGCGGCAGGGGGGCGCGCTGCGTGCCGCTGGCGAGCTTCCGGAGCGCGGAGGCGAGGGCCAGGGGATCATCGGTGAGGATCGCGCCGTCCTCGTCGGCGTCGAACTCCCTGGTCCGGCCGATGGCCGTCTGGATCAGGCCCGCGGCGAGGGGCGCGAGGATCGCCAGCAGCAGCGCGCCGATGGCGTTGCCGCCCTGGTTCCGGTTGCCGCCCATCATGCCGGTGAAGGCGAACATCTGCGCCACGGACGTGATGACACCGGCGACTGCAGCCGCGATGGAGCCCGTGAGGATGTCGCGGTTGTAGACGTGCATGAGTTCGTGCCCGAGGACACCGCGCAGTTCCCGTTCGTCGAGCAGTTGCAGGATGCCCTGGGTGCAGCAGACGGCGGAGTTCTCGGGGTTGCGGCCGGTCGCGAACGCGTTCGGCGCCATGGTCGGCGAGACGTAGAGCCTCGGCATGGGCTTATTGGCTCGCGTGCTCAGCTCCCGGACGATCCGGTACATCGCCGGCGCCTGCTGCTCGGTGACCTCGACGGCCCCCATGCTGCGGATCGCGATCTTGTCGCTGTTCCAGTAGCTGTAGGCGATCGAACCGACCCCGAACAGGGCGAACAGCCAGATGAACATCGAACTGCCCGTCGCGGCGGCGATGACCGCACCGAAGACGAGGAAGATCCCCATGAGGGCGCCGAACAACAACGCCGTCTTGGCACCGTTGAAATGGTTGTGCACGTCTCACTCCTTGCAGTGTGGAGACCATCCGTCCCGCGCGGAGGAGAGAGGGCCGGATCAGTCTTGTCCTCTCATCGTACGGCGGCGTACTGGGGGCTTGCTGGGGAGAAGCCGGTGCTCAGGGTTCGGGGTGCCGCGAGTCGTACTGCATGAAGCGGGGCTGCCACCGGGCGACGGCGAGCACCAGGATGGCGCAGGCCAACCCACCGACGACGGCGGTCCACCCCTCACCGAGCCATGCGGCCTGCCCGCCGGCCGCGATGTCCCCGAGCCTGGGGCCGCCCGCGACGACGACGATGAACACTCCCTGGAGCCGGCCGCGCATCGCATCCGGCGTGGCCGACTGGAGGATGGTGTTCCGGAACACGCTGCTGATCGAATCGGCGATGCCGGCCAGGACGAGGCAGGCGGACGCCGGAACAACCCACACCGACAGTTCCCCCTCCCCGGGGGCAGGTAGGGAGGATGAGCTGGCCATGACGACCACGATCCCGAAGCCCGCCACGGAGGCGCCCCACCCGACGATCGACCAGACCACCGCCCGGCCCTGCTTGTGGATGTGTCCGAGAGGGCCGGAGAAGAGACCTGCGAGTACCGAACCGAAGGCACCGGAGGCGAGCAGGATGCCGACGGTGAGCTCGCCTCCCCCGATCAGTACCGCGCCGACAGCGGGAAGCAGCGCCCGCGGCTGGGCGGTGATCATCGCGATGAGGTCCACGACGAAGGTCATCCGGATGTTCGGCCGGCTGCCGAGGAAGCGGAACCCCTCGAGGACGGTCGCGAGCCCTGCCCTCCGGGTGGGGCCCTCGGGTGGCAGGGGCGGGAGGCGGTATACCGCCCACAGCGCGAAGGTGAAGGTGACGACGTCGACCGTATAGGTCCACGCGTAGCCCACCTGAGCCACGAGGACACCGGCGAGCAGCGGGCCGATGGTGAATGCGAGGCCGAAGGTGATCATGCTGAGGGCGTTCGCGGCCGGCAGCAGTTCCGGACGGACGAGGCGCGGGATGATGGAGCTGCGCGTGGGCTGATTGATGCCCGCCGCCCCGGACTGGATGGCGATGAGGATGTACAGCAGCCAGACGCTGTCCGCGCCGAGCCAGGCCTGCGCAGCGATGGCCCCGGTGGTGACCCACAGCGCGATCGATGAGTACAGCGCCACTGTGCGGCGGTCCTGGGCATCGGCGATCGCACCCCCGTAGAGGCCTGCGACGACCAGCGGGACCAGTGCGAAGAGGCTGAGGAGTCCGACGCTCAGGGTGGACTGCGTCAGCGCATAGATCTGCAGGCTGACGGCGACGATGGTGAGCTGCGTACCGATCGCGGAGAGCGCCGTCCCGATGTAGAGCCTCCGGAATGCCGGGGACTCCCTGAGCGGGGTGATGTCGGCGAGGAGTCTGGGCACGGGGAGAGTCTAGCCGCGTCTTGATTCGCTCCGGCAACGGTTTCCTTCAGGCTGCGTCGCGCTCCCCGGCCTCGAGGGCCCGGTCGATCTCCTGCAGGACGCGCGCGTCCGCGATCGGGCGGAAATGGCCCATGGTCTCGAGCTGCACGTTCCTCGCACCCTCGACGAAGCTGCCACCCGGGATGTGCGGATCGAAGCGCCCGTAGATCGAGGTGATACGCCCGTTCAGGTCCAGGTTCGCACGGAGCGCCTGCAGGGTGCGGTTGTGCGGCGAGAAGGCGCGGATGCTCGGCAGGAGGAAGAAGTTGGCGTAGATCGACCCGGAGAACGGCGTGTTCACGGCGACGAGCCGGGTGACCCGCGGGGCAGCGCCGGTCATGGTCATGAGGAACTTGCCGATCAGTCCACCCTTGCTGTGGGCGACGACGACGATATCGCTGAGATCGTGCTCCTCGAGGTAATTCGCGGCCAGGCGCGCCATTGCTTCGACGGTGCCGCGGTTGTAGCCCAGCTTCTGCACCACGTGGACCGGGTGGCCTGCACGGTGCAGGTGCTCGGCGACCGGCCTCATGAACTGCCACGTCTCGTAGATCCCGGGGATCAGCAGCACGGGGACCTTGCCGTGCTGTGCACCCTGTGGCGGGGTGAGGTACCGCGCCGGGTCCACCCGGAAGATGAAGCCGTGGGCCTGCCAGAAGCCGACGTAGGCGTAGTCGAGCGCCCAGGCCCAGCCGCGCTTGATGAGGTTCACCCTGTCCACGGTACCGATCAGCCTGAACCGATGGTGCACGAGTTCGTCGAGCCTTGTTATGACTAACTCAGAATTACTGGTTGAATGAGCTCATGACGCAGACGGCAGGCACCCAGGAGGCCCGTGAGGCCCGCTGGACCGCAGCACTCCGCGGCCGCAACCGCCGGGTGACGCGTCAGCGCCTCGCGGTGCTCGACGCCGTCGAGCGGCACCCCCACGCGACAGCAGACGACGCCGCGACCGTCGTGGGTGCGGCTCTGCCGCAGATCACGGTGCAGTCCGTGTACGTCATCCTCGCCGACCTCACCGAGATCGGGCTGCTCCGCCGCATCGATACACCGCACTCCCCCGCTCGCTACGAGACCCGTGTGGGAGACAACCACCACCACGCCGTCTGCACGGGATGCGGCCGGATCGAGGACGTCGACTGCGCGGTGGGCCACGCGCCGTGCCTCACTCCCGAGTGGTCGCCCGGCGCTTCCCGCATGACCATCCAGATCGCGGAGGTCCTCTACCAGGGCCTCTGCGACAGCTGCCGTCCGGCAGCCCCAAGCCACCCATAATCCACAAGGAACAGGAGCACTATGTCCGCGAACTTCAGCACCACCCAGTCCGGCGCCCCCGTCATCGATGACAGCAATTCATCCGTCCTCGGCCGCGACGGCGCCATCCCGCTGACCGATCACTACCTCATCGAGAAGCTGGCCCAGTTCAACCGCGAGCGCGTCCCGGAGCGCGTGGTCCACGCCAAGGGCGGCGGAGCCTTCGGTGTCTTCGAGACCACCGAGGACGTCAGCATGTACACCCGCGCGGCGCTCTTCCAGCAGGGCACGACGACGGAGACCCTCCTGCGCTTCTCCTCCGTTGCCGGTGAGCAGGGCTCGCCCGACACCTGGCGGGATCCCCGCGGCTTCGCGCTTAAGTTCTACACCTCCGAGGGGAACTACGACCTCGTGGGCAACAACACCCCGGTGTTCTTCATCCGCGACGGCATCAAGTTCCCCGACTTCATCCACTCGCAGAAGCGCCTTCCGGGGACGAACCTGCGCGACGCCGACATGCAGTGGGACTTCTGGACCCTCAGCCCGGAGTCCGCCCACCAGGTGACCTGGCTGATGGGTGACCGCGGCCTGCCCAACTCCTGGCGCACCATGAACGGCTACGGTTCGCACACCTACATGTGGATCAACGAGTCCAACGAGAAGTTCTGGGTCAAGTACCACTTCAAGTCCAACCAGGGCCACGAGGTCCTGACGGTCGACGAAGCCGAGGCGCTCGCCGGCTCGGATGCCGATCACCACCTGCGCGACCTCTCCGAGAACATCGCGAAGGGCAACCACCCGAGCTGGGACCTCAAGGTC
The DNA here is from genome assembly GCA_030147325.1 of Arthrobacter sp. Taxonomy (GTDB): domain Bacteria; phylum Actinomycetota; class Actinomycetes; order Actinomycetales; family Micrococcaceae; genus Arthrobacter_D. The sequence goes on from JASLAA010000012.1 coordinate 48,839, forward strand.
CAGATCATGCCCTACGACGACGCGAAGACGTATCGGTTCAACCCGTTCGACCTGACGAAGGTCTGGCCGCAAGGCGACTACCCGCTGATCCCGGTCGGCAAGCTCACGCTGAACCGCAATCCGGAGAACTACTTCGCGCAGATCGAGCAGGCCACGTTCGCGCCGTCGAACTTCGTGCCCGGCATCGCAGCGAGCCCCGACCGCATGCTGCAGGCCCGCATCTTCTCCTACGCGGACGCACACCGCTACCGCGTGGGCACCAACCACGCGCAGCTGCCCGTGAACATGCCGAAGAACGAGGTGCGCAACTACTCGAAGGACGGCGCAGCGCGGTACCACTTCAACTCCGCGACGACGCCCGTGTACGCGCCGAACTCGGTGGGCGGACCGGCTGCGGATCCCGCGCAGTACGGCGCGCACGGCGGCTGGGAGAACGACGGCGACCTCGTGTATGCGGCGCACTCACTGCATGCTGAGGACGACGATTTCGGTCAGGCCGGCACCCTGTACCGCGACGTGTTCGACGACGCGCAGCGCGCTCGCTTCCTGGAGACCATCACCGGAGCGGTCGGCGGCGTGACGAGCGGCGAGATCCGGGCCCGCGCCGTCCAGTACTGGGCCAACGTCGACGCCGAACTCGGCGCGAAGCTCGCGGCCAACCTCGGCAGCGGCATCACGCCGGCCACCGAGTCCGAGGCTGCTCTCTACTAGGGCAGGCAGCGCGGGAGCAATATCAACGAGAGGGCGGACCCAGGCGGGTCCGCCCTCTCGCTGCGTTGCCGCGGACGCCCTGGAGCCTGTCGACGATCTCCGAAGGGACGTCGGCCTGCCGGCAGGGTTCCACGACGTGGTACCTGTGCTTTCGTTCACATCCGACGCCCTTTGGCACTCCGGGCGCCGGTCCCGGTGATAGCTTGCCGCCATGAAGACCGAGTCCGCCTCCTCCGACCTAGCTCGGACAGATCCGATCGTCCGGCACTCCCTGCTCGAGGACGTCCTGGGCATCGTGACCGGGACGTTCACGGTCTCGCTCGGGCTGTTCCTGCTCACCACCAGCGGCGCAGTCACCGGTGGTACCGCCGGGCTTGCCCTGCTCATGAGCTATCTGGGCGGGCTGCCCTTCAGCGTCCTGTTCTTCACCGTCAACCTGCCGTTCTTCGCGCTCGCGGTCTGGAAGAAGGGCTGGGACTTCACGCTGCGGACCATCGCTGCTGTGGCCCTCGTGTCGGGGCTGTCCTACCTCCATCCCCTGGCCCTCGGTGGACTCACGCTGGATCCGCTCTACGCAGCACTCGGCGGGAACCTGCTCGCCGGCGTCGGGCTCCTGATCCTCTTCCGGCACAGGGCGAGCCTCGGCGGCTTCAACATCCTGGCGCTGATCCTCCAGGAGCGCCTCAACTGGCGGGCGGGGTACGTGCAGATGGCACTGGACACATCGATCGTGCTCGCGGCCTTCGCCGTCGTCGAGCCGGCCAGCGTGCTGCTGTCCGCCGTCGGGGCGGTAGTGCTGAACCTCGTCGTGGCCCTCAACCACAGGCCGGGGCGCTACCTCGGGGCCTGATCCCCGAGGCAACGCCCCACTCATCAGGCCGGTACCGCTTCCTTCTCCTGCTTCGTGTCGTCGTTGTCGCCGCGCACGAGCTTCGCGCCCTCGACGTCGACGTCGGGCAGGATCCGCTCGAGCCACGCCGGCAGCCACCAGGCATGCTTGCCCAGCAGGTACATCGCCGCGGGGACCAGTGTCATGCGCACCACGAAGGCATCGAGCAGCACGCCGAACGCGAGCCCGAACCCGATCGGCCGGACCATGGCCAGGTGTGAGAAGACGAAGCCCGCGAAGACGGACACCATGATGATCGCCGCGGCGGTCACCACCCGCGCTCCGTGGCTGAAGCCGATCCTGACCGCGGCCTTCGGGTCGTCACCGTGGACGAAGGCCTCCCGCATGCCGGATACCAGGAACATCTGGTAGTCCATCGCGAGGCCGAACAGCACTCCGATCAGGATGATCGGCAGGAAGCTGAGGATCGGTCCCGGGTTCGTCACCCCGAAGAAGTCGCCGAGCCAACCCCACTGGTAGATGGCCACCGTCGCTCCGAAGCTCGCGAGCAGGGAGAGCAGGAAGCCGGCCGTCGCGATGATCGGTACGAGGATCGAGCGGAAGACGAGCAGCAGCAGGATCAGCGACAGCCCGACGACGATGCCGAGGTAGAGCGGCAGAGCCTCCATGAGCTTGGCGGAGACGTCGATGTTGGCCGCGGTCTGCCCGGTCACTGCGATCGCGACGCCTGTCTCCTCTTCGAACTCGTCTGTTGCCGCTCGCAGGTCGCGCACGAGGTTCTCCGTGGTCTCACTCGCGGGGCCCTCCTCCGGGATGACCTGGAAGATCGCGGTGCGTCCGTCCTCGCTGACCGTCGCAGGGACGGAAGCGGCGACGTCGGGCACCTCCAGGAGGCGGTCGTTGACATCGAGGCGGAGCTCGGTGGCCTCGGTCTCGTCGGACGTCTCTGGAAGCGAACCGACGACGATGAGCGGCCCATTGGTACCCGCTCCGAACTTGGCGCCGATGGTGCTGTACGCCTGGAATGCCGTCGAATCGGCGGGTTCGGTGCCGCCGTCGGGCAGGCCCACGCGGAGTTGCGCGGCCGGCACGGCGATCACGCCGAGCAGGACGACTCCGGCCAGCACCGTCAGGACAGGCTTCCTGGTGACGAAGCCACCCCAGCCTGCGCCCTTCGCGGCCCGCTGGTCCGCCACGGAGGTCCCGTTCTCGGCTGCGTCGAGGGCGGCGGCGGAATGCTTGCTGCCGTGGTTCTTCGCCCACCGGCGCTTGGACACGACGCGCCGACCGATCAGCGCGAGGAGTGCGGGCGTGAGCGTCAGGGCCACGATCACGGCCACCGCGACGGTCCCGGCGGCCGAGAGCCCCATGACCGTCAGGAACGGCA
>JASLAA010000022.1 GCA_030147325.1 Arthrobacter sp.
GGCACGGGTGCCACCAGGCGCGGCGCGCCCCGGGTCTCTCCCGGGCCCGACGGACCGTAGTAGTCCCCTCCGTGGACGTCCGGCTGCGTCGCGGCGTACAGGGTCGGGAGTGCGCCCGCGGCGTCCGACTGGCTCAGCAGCCTGGCGAAGCCGCCGACGACGTCGAGCATGGCCGGCGCCTGCATGCCGGCGGTGAGGTTCGTGTTGGCGAGGCCGGGATGCGCCGCCACGGAGGTGAGGTCCCAGCCCGCTGCGCGTGCCCGTCGGTCGAGCTCCACCATGAAGTAGAGGTTCGCGATCTTGCTCTGGCCGTAGGCCTTCCACCGACGATAGCCGCGCTCGGACTGCAGATCGTCGAACGCGATACGGCCGCGCTTGTGCGCAAGGCTCGAGAGCGTGACGACACGTGCGGAGCCCGCCTCCCGAAGTTGCGGCAGGAGAAGGCCGGTCAGCGCGAAGTGACCGAGATGGTTCGTGCCGAACTGGAGTTCGAAGCCATCCGCCGTCGTGGTCTTCGGCGTCGCCATGACGCCGGCGTTGTTCACGAGGACGTGGACCGGGCCGGGGAGTCCGGCGGCGAAGCCCCGCACGGAGGCGAGGTCCGCGAGATCCAGGACACGCATCTCGACACCCCCGCTGCCGGTGAGCGACCGCACACGCTCCTCGGCTTCCCGCCCGCGCTGCTCATTGCGGCAGGCGAGCACCACGTGGGCTCCCTTACGGGCCAGGGCGATGGCGGTCTGCAGACCGAGGCCGCTGTTCGCTCCGGTGATGACCACGCGCTTGCCCGTCAGATCGCCGATCGCTTCCGCTGTGAAATCACTCAAGGTGTTCCTCTCCTGCTGGTTGGTCCTGCCCGTTCGGGCGGTTCGGTCCGCCTCGAGGTGTGGCCTGTGCTTGTGCCCTGTGCACCCGGCTCGGGGTCGACGTCGAACGGTCGGGCGCTAGCCCAGGCTCGCGTTGATCTTGTCCGTCAGGGCCTTCAGTTGCTCCATCTCGGTCGCGTCGAGCACGGGTGCGAGCACCTCGTGGATGCGGCGCACGTGGGTCGTGCCGATGCAGCGCTGCAGGTCCCTGCCCTCGTCCGTGAGGGAGAGTTCGACGCCGCGCTGATCGTTCTCCGCAGGGCGCTTGCGGACCAGGTTCTTCGCCTCGAGCCGGTCCACCATCCGGCTGAGGCTGGGCTGGCTGATCAGGAGCCTGTGGTTCAGCTCGTTGAGGCGGGTCCAGCCGGTGGGGCATCGGCTCAGGTTGAACAGGACGTCGTACTCGCCGATCGGCAACTCCCTGAACACGGGGTCCCGCCGGATCCGCCGCATCACACCGACCTGCGCGCGGAACAGGGACTCCCACGTCTCCGATGCCTGCCGGATGGCCGATCGCCCCTGCGGGCCGGTCCCGGCGGGCTTCGCCGTCCCGCTCTGCTCTGCCTCGTGGTGGTCCTCCGCCATGGCTGTCTCCCGGCCTGCCGGACGACCGGCAACTAGATGCTTATGCATCGAGTATACGGCGAGCGGTAGCGCGCGTCGCGGTGACCGTCGAATCAGCCGGAGGTTGCGGCATCCCGGCGAAGGGCCCGCTCCTCGCGGCGACCCTCGACGAGCCGGTACAGGACGGGAACGAGGATGAGGGTCAGCGCGGTCGAGGACACGAGACCACCGATCACGACGACGGCCAGGGGCTGTGAGATGAAGCCTCCCTCGCCGGTGAGCCCGAGAGCCATCGGTGTCAACGCGAAGATGGTGGCGAGCGCCGTCATGAGGATGGGCCGGAGCCGCTGGCGGGCTCCTTCGCGGATCGCGTCGGCGACCTTGAGGCCGGGCCTGCCGTCCCGGGGCAGCCGGTACTGATTGATCAGATCGATCAGGACGATCGCGTTGGTGACGACGATGCCGACCAGCATGAGCATGCCGATGAGCGAGGGCAGGCCGAGGGGAATGCCCGTGATCAGCAGCAGGGCGATAGCGCCCGTGGCCGCGAAAGGGATCGAGACGAGCAGTATCAACGGCTGGACGAGGCTCTTGAACGTCGCCACCATGATGACGTAGACGATGGCGACCGCCGCCCACAGGGCCAGGAACAGCTGACCGAACGAGTCCGCCTGCTGGCTCGACGCGCCACCGACGGTAGCGGTGGCCCCTGCGGGCAGATCGATGCCGGCCAGGCGCTCGTCGACGGCTGTCGTGAGGGTACCGAGGTCGTCGCCGGACGGCGTGATCGAGATGCGCGCCGTGCGCTCACCGTTGGAACTCGTGACCGAGAGCGGTACCTGGACCTCCTCCACGGATGCGACATCAGTCAGCGGAACTGCTCCGCCGGGGGCCGGCACCCGGAGGTCCCGGAGCTGTTCCAGGCTCGTGATCGCCGTGCCCTCACCGATGAGCACCGGGAAGTCCTCGGCGTCGAAACGTACCGACCCACCCGGGACGGGACTGATGCTGCCGCCGAGCAGGCCGGCGATCTGGCCTTCGCTGAGTCCGGCTTCCACCGCCGCCGCGCGGTCGACGCCGATCTGCACCTGCGGCTGCGCCGAGGAGAGGTTGCTCGATACCTCTCCTGCGCCCTCGAGGCCCTGGAAGCCGTCGAGCACGATGGCGTTCGCTTCCTCGAGGTCCTCGCTGCCGGGCGCCGTGATGTCGATGTCGATGGTGCTCGACGTGCCGAATCCGCCCTGCTGGCTCGACAGTGAGAAGGTCCCCGCGTCCTGGAGCCCGTCGAGGTCCTGCCGCACCGCTTCCTGCAGCGCCTCCTGGTCGGCTTCCTCGTCCGTCGTGACGGTGAAGGTCGCGACGGAGGCACCGCCGGAGAACTGGGCCGCGAATGCCCCCTCGGCGTTGCCGACCGTCAGCTGGACGTCCTGCACCTCCGGGATGGCGGCGAGGATCTCCTCGGTGCGCCCGGCTGCCTCCGTCGTCGTGGTGAGGCTCGAGCCCGGGGCGAGGGTCTGGGTGATCGAGAAGTTGTTCTGGCCCGACCCGCCGAGGAGGTTGGTCGGCAGGAACGGGACCATCGCGGCGGTCGCCCCGAGGACGACCACGCCGCTCAGGAGCGTGATGACGGGGTGCCGCTGGGTTCCGCTGAGCAGTGGGAGGTAGGCGCGCTGGAGGAGCGGCGGCCGCTCGGCGGCAGAGCCCGACCGGGAGCCGGCGGCCGCTGGGGGAGTGGCGGACCGGCCCTCCTCGGGGGCGGAGTAGGAGTCGGAGTCGGAGGCGGTGTCCGCCGCCGCGTGTCGCGCCATCCGGCGGTTCGCGCGGGATGTCCGGGGCAGGAACCAGTAGGCGAGGACCGGGATGATGGTCAGCGAGACGGCCAGGGAGGCCAGCAGCGCGATACCCGTCGTGACGGCGAACGGTCGGAACAGCTCACCCGCAAGGCCGCCGACGAAGCCGATCGGCGCGAAGACGGCCACCGTGGTCAGGGTCGAGGCGGTGATGGCCCCTGCAACCTCGCGGACCGCCGTCAGGATCGCTTCCCTCTTCTCCTCGCCGTAGCCCAGGTGCCGCTTGATGTTCTCGATGACGACGATCGAGTCGTCCACCACCCGGCCGATGGCGATCGTCAGCGCGCCGAGTGTCAGCAGGTTCAGCGAGTAGCCGGCGGCGTAGAGCCCGATGAAGGTGATGAGCAGGGACAGGGGGATCGAGATGGCCGTGACGAGTGTCGAGCGGACCGACAGCAGGAAGATGAGGATGATGAGCACGGCGAAGCCCAGGCCGAGGATGCCCTCCGTCGTGAGGTCGTCGATGGAGCGTTCGATGAAAGGTGCCTGGTCGAACACGACGGTGATGTCCGCCGCGTTGCCCAGCTCCGCCTCGAGGTCCGGGACCAGTGCCACGAGCTGTTGCGAGATCTCCACCGTGTCGCCGTCGGGCACCTTCGTCACGGTGAGCGCGAGCGTCTCGACGCCATTGGTCCGCGTGACGGACGTCGGCTCGTCGTCCTCGAGGCTGACGGCCGCGACGTCGCCGATCGTCACGACGGCCGGGGCATCCTGCCCGGCTCCCGTCGGCGCGGACCCGGCCGGTTCCGAGGCGAGGACGGGCAGGGCCTCGATGTCCCCGAGCGAGCCGATCTGGCTTCCTGCCTGGATGGTGAGGGATCGCGGCGCCTCGTCGAGAGTCCCGATGGGGAACAGTGCACCGTTGTCCTCGAGCGTGCTCGCGAGGTCGCCGACCGAGAGTCCGGCGGCTTCCAGTGCGCCCTCGCGCGGGAGGATCGCAACGTGCTGCGTCGTACCGCCGGAGATGTCGGCGGTCCGGACGCCGTCGATCTTCTGGAGCCGCGGGACGGTCAGCCGGGCCAGGTCGCCGTTCAGTTCGCTGAGGGACTGGTCCGAGGAGACGGCCATGAAGACGACCGGGAGGTCGCTGATGCTGCCCGCGAGGGCCTGCGGCTCCACGTCCTCCGGCAGGGAGGGACGCACGGTCGAGATGGCCCTGTCCACCTGGGACCGGGCGCGGTCGAGGTCGGTGCCGTAGACGAAGACCAGACTCACCGTGGAGATCCCGCTGCGGGATGTCGACGAGGAGGACTCCAGCCCCTCGACGCCGCTGAGCGCCGCTTCGAGCGGTTCGCTGACCTGCTGGTCGAGGTAGGCCGGTGAAGCTCCCGGCACGGTGGAGAGCACCGTGATCTGCGGGAACTCCAGCGACGGGATGAGTTCCTGCTTCAGCGAGCCGAGCGTGATGACGCCGAACACGCTGGCGAGGATGGTGATGAGCGCGATGAGCGCCCGGTTACCCAGGGAGAGCTGAGCCAGACGGAACAATGATCCTGCCTTCGATGCTGACGGCAGCCCGGCCGGCTGGCTTCGCCTATTCCTATGTGAGCTTCAGGACCCGATTGGTCAGGGACTGCACCTCGGCCGCGAGGGACGGATTCTCGTTCAGCTTGATGCCGTACCCGGGCAGCATCTCCTTGAGCTTCGGTTCCCAGTCGGTCATCTTGCCGGGGAAGCATCGCTTGAGCAGCTCGACCATGATCGGGGCCGCTGTCGAGGCCCCGGGCGAGGCGCCGAGCAGCGCACCGACCGATCCGTCCGAGGAGGTGATGACCTCGGTACCGAACTGGAGAACGCCACCCTTCTTCGGTGCCTTCTTGATGACCTGTACACGCTGCCCGGCGGAGATCAGTTCCCAGCTGCCGCCCTCGGCGGTCGGGAGGAACTGGTTGAGGGCCTCGTTCTTGGCATCGCGGTTCTTCAGGACCTCGGTGATCAGGTACTTCGTGAGCGACATGTTGTCCTTGGCCACCGCGAGCATCGGCACCAGGTTGGACGACCTGATCGAGGTGGGCAGGTCGAGGTAGGAGCCGCGCTTCAGGAACTTCGTGGAGAAACCGGCGTAGGGACCGAACAACAGGGAACGCTCGCCCTTGACGAAACGGGTGTCCAGGTGCGGAACCGACATCGGCGGAGCGCCGACGGATGCCTGGCCGTAGACCTTGGCGTTGTGCTGGTCGACGAGCTCGGGGTCGGTGCAGCGGAGGAACTGCCCGGAGACAGGGAAACCGGCGAAACCGCGGCCCTCGGGGATACCGCTGCGCTGCAGCAGGTGCAGGGCCCCGCCACCCGCGCCGATGAAGACGAACCGGGTGGTGACAGTGCTGGCCTCGCCCGTCGCCTTGTTCCTGACCTTGACGTCCCAGCGACCGTCGGAGGCGCGTGCGACGTCGAGCACGTCGAAACCGTAGTGCAGGTCTGCTCCGGTACTGCCGAGGTAGGTGGTCAGCTGGCGGGTCAAGGCGCCGAAGTCGACGTCGGTGCCGCCTTCGACGCGCGACGCCGCGACGGGCTGGGAGGGGTTGCGCCCCTTCATGACCAGCGGTGTCCAGCCTGCGATGGTGTCGTGGTCCTCGCTGTGTTCCATGCTGCTGAACAGCGGCTGCGGGCTCAGCGCCTCGTACCGCCTGCGCAGGTACTCGGCGTTGGCCTGGCCCCACACGAAGCTCATGTGCGGGACGGAGTTGATGAAGGTGCGAGGGTCACCGACGTGGCCTTCGGACACCATGTGCGACCAGAACTGCCGGGAGACCTGGAACTGCTCGTTGATGGCGACAGCCTTCGCCGGGTCGACCGAACCGTCCTTGCCCGCAGGCGAGTAGTTCAGTTCGCAGAGTGCGGAGTGCCCTGTCCCGGCGTTGTTCCAGGGATCGGAGCTCTCGAGGCCCGCGACGTCGAGCCGTTCGAAGAGGGAGATGTCCCACTCGGGCTGCAGCTGCTTCAGGAACGCCCCGAGTGTGGCGCTCATGATCCCTCCGCCGATGAGGACGACGTCGGTCGTCTTGGCGGGTGTGCCCTGGCTCATAGTGGTCAACGTTGTCTCCAGTCGCGAGGTCCTAGCAGGGAAAGCCTAGCGTCAGGTGGTGACACTGACTAAATCAGTTCAGCCCGCGCGGGTGCCGCTGTCCGGAGGTCCGGGCGTCAGCCGGACGGTGACGGCCTGGGCTCGACACCCGCCAGATCGATGCGATTGAAATCCTCGTCCATGACGGGACTCACGGGGTAGCTCGTGACTCGGGCGCTCATGGCCAGCGCGGAGATGGGGAAGGCGAGCGGGACGGCGGGGATCCGCTGCGAGAGTTGGCCGCTGATGTCAGCGTAGGCCGCCGTCCTGTCCTCTCCGTCGGGCAGGCTCCTCGCCCGGTTGATCTTGCTGAACAGCTGCGGGTCCTCGTAACCGAACTCCTCGCTGTAGCTGCCGAACAGCGCACCCACGAAATTGTCCGGATCCTGGTAGCTTCCACTCCAGCCGAGGAGGTGGAAGGCCCTGTCGCCCGCTTGCTGGACGGTAGCGACGTAGTCCTCGCTCCACTCGACGGGTACCGGCTTGATCACGAAGCCCGCTTCGGTCAGCTGGCGGCTCAGCTCGGCGTACGCCTTCTCGGGTGCCGGCAGATAGGCCCGCGAGACGTTGCGCGGGTAATAGAAGGGCAGCTCGCGTCCGTCATAGCCTGACTCGGCGAGCAGTTCCTTCGCGAGATCGAGGTCGTGCCTGTACTCCTTGACGGAGTCGTTGCCGACGCCCAGCTTCTCGGGGATGAACTGCCGAGCCGCCTTCGTGCCGTTGAGGAAGCGCCCGTCGATCAGGGCGTTCTTGTCGATGGCATGGGCGACCGCCTGCCGGAAGAGGGGATCGTCGATGCCGGGGAAATCCTGGTTCAGACCGAGGTACAGCACGGAGTACGGGTCGCGCTGAAGGAACTGGAGCCCGTTGCGGGCGAGGTCGACTGCGCTGTCGACGGACACGAAGTCGTAGCCGTCGATGCGGCCGGTCGTCAGCGCCCGGGCACGTGAGTCGGGGTTCGCGATGGTGGTGAACATCACGCGGTCCACCTCGCCGCGCTCACCCCAGTAGTCGTCGAAGAAGCGGAGTTCGACAGTGCCCGGTTCCCAGCTGACGAGCTCGAAAGGGCCGGTCCCGACGGGGGCCTGCCCGTAGTCGGAGATGCGGGTCCCCTCCGAGGTCCCGCTCAGGGAGTCGGCCCGGCCGGCGTCGAGCGCAGCGGGGGAGGACATCGCGAAGGAGGGGGAGGCGAGGGCCGGGATGAGGCCGGTGACACGGCTCGTGAGCTGCAGCCTCACCGTGTGTCGGCCAGAGGCGGTGCAACCGTCGTACAGGCTGACGTCGGGCTGATCGGAGTAGGCCTTGAAGACGTTCTCGAAGGGCAGTCCGGCGGTGTCGGAGCGGGAGGATGCCGGCAGGTTGTACCAACGCTCGAAGTTGGCGCAGACGGCTGCTGCGTCGAAGGGCTCACCGTCCTGGAACACGACGTCGTCCCTGAGGGTGAACTGGTACGCCCGCCCGCTGTCCTGTTCCTCCCACGACTCCGCCAGGAGGGCCGTCGGTTCCGAGGTCAGCGGATCCACTCCGACGAGCCCCTGCAGGATCTGGCGGGTCACGCGGTAGGACTCGGTGTCGTTGGCCAGTGCAGGATCGAGCGTCCGGGGGTCCGCAGCTGTCCCGAACGTGAACAGTGACGGTTCCGCCACCTGGGCCGCGGCGGTCGGGGACGGCGCGGGTGGGCCGACCTCGCCGCCCGTGCACCCGGTGAGGACGACGGCCGATGCGACCACCGCGGCCAGCAGGACCCGGCCGGAGGCGATCCGGCCAGGACGGGTGCGGCGCGCGGCAGGGTTCTTCACAAGCTTCGATCTCCGAAAAGGCTGGGGATCCCGGTCCTCGGGACCGGGTGGAAGCCCAAGTCTAGGCGATGGTCCCGGGCATGCCACCCAGGGTTCCGGTGCCGACGGACAGACGAACGCACCCCCTCACCGCGAGGGGTGAGGGGGTGCGTCCGTGATCCCTGGGACACGTTAGAGGTTTGCTCCAGGGAGGTCAGTCGTCCTTAGCCGGCGGCGGGGGGCATCATGACGGTGTCGATGAGGTACACGACGGCATTGGCGGTCTGGACGCCACCGCAGACGACGTTGGCGTCGTTGACCATGAGCTCGTCGCCGGTACCGGTGACCTCGAGCTCGGCACCCTGGACCGTGGTCTGGGTGGTGCCTTCGAGCTCGGCGGGCTGGATCTTGCCGGGGACGACGTGGTAGGTGAGGATGCTCGAGAGGCCCTCGGTGTCGGTCTTCAGGCCCTCGACTGCCTCGGCAGGCAGGGCTTCGAAGGCCTCGTCGACCGGTGCGAAGACGGTGAACTCTCCACCGTTGAGGGTGTCGACGAGGTCGACGTCAGGGTTGATCCCACCGGAGACGGCGGCCGTCAGCTGGGTCAGGATGGGGTTCGCCGCAGCGGCGTTCGCCACGGGGAGGAGGGACATGCCCTCGACCGAACCGTCGCCCTCGGGGACCTGCTCGGCGTAGCCGGCGCAGCCGGGGCCGACGAGGTTCATCGCGGGGTCCATCTCGGCGTCGGCAGTCGCCGAAGGGCTCATGCTGGCCTCTGCCGAAGGGGACTCGCTGGCCATGCTGCTCTCGCCGGCCGCGCTGCTCGGTGTGGCCTCGGTGGCCGTGTCGCTGCCGCCGCCACAGGCGGCGAGACCGAACATGGACACTGCTGCGATCCCGAGGATCGAAAGGTTCCTGCGCTTGGTGATTTCCATGGGATTTCCTCCGAAGATGTGACCCGGCGAGTGCCTGGGGTCGGTGGCTGTCTGGTGAAACACATCGTGTCGATGTCTCACGGTTACTTCGGGTCCCCGGCGGAGGTGGATGGGTTGGATTGCAAAACAAATCTTCGCCGGATGAACGGTCCGCGGAAGAGGGCGCCTGAACAGCGACCTGTCCGTGACCTGCCCGTGACCTGCGGTGATGGGCTTTCGGCGGCATTGCTCACGCAGAAGCCCCGCCGGGACGGGCGCCCGGCGGGGCTTCGGTGTGGTGGGCGTGCCGATCATTCCTCGGCTGTTCCACCCGTGGTGCTGATGGTGCTGCTGGTGCGCAAGAGGGGACTTGAACCCCTACGTCCGAAGACACTGGAACCTAAATCCAGCGCGTCTGCCATTTCCGCCACTCGCGCCCGAAGACCGCTTCACGAGCGGTCTCCGACCGGTCCAGTTTACCGCCCCAGGGGAGGGCGGACCTCCTACTGGTCGATACCGAGGTCGCGACGCAACTTCGCCACGTGGCCGGTGGCCTTCACGTTGTACTGCGCGACGGAGACCCTGCCCTCGGCATCCACGACGACGGTCGAACGGATCAGCCCCTCGTAGGTCCTGCCGTAGTTCTTCTTCTCGCCCCATGCCCCGTATGCCTCCGCGACGGCATGGTCCTCGTCGGAGAGCAGCGGGAAGTTCAGGGACTCCTTCTCGACGAAGGACGCCAGCTTCCCGACCGGGTCGGGGGAGATCCCGAGCACCCGGTATCCGGCGGCTCCGAGCGAGGCGAGGTTGTCACGGAAGTCGCACGCCTCCGTGGTGCAGCCCGGTGTGGCGGCCGCGGGATAGAAGTACACGACGACGTTGCTCCCCCTGAGTGAGGAGAGCGACACCTTGTTGCCTTCGGCGTCGTCGAGCGTGAAATCGGGGGCACTATCACCGCTGGCGAGTCGTTGCGACATGCATACTCCTGGAGATCTGGTGGACGGACCGGGAGCACACCTGCCTCAGGCGGGCGGTCCCCTGCCGGCGGGCGGGACCGACCAGCCGGCCTAGCTATCATAGGTGGGAGATTCGAAGCCGGCGGCGACCGCCGGTCGTCCCAGCGAGAGGAAGTGCACAGTCCCATGCCCGATCTGGAGCAATGGCCCACGGGTCGACTGCTGACGACGGCAGCGCGTCTCGTCGAGCATGCCTGGAACGAACGCCTGGTCGACATCGGCGTCACGCATGCCGGGGTGATCGCGCTCGGGGTGCTCGCCGACCAGGGGGCGATGACGCAGGCGAGCCTGGCGCAGATCGTGCGCGTGCAGGCCCAGACCATGGGGAAGACCCTCGCGAGGCTGGAGTCGAGGGGGCACGTCACGCGCGTCCGCAACGACCTCGACCGGCGCTCGCAGATGGTATCCATCTCCCCAGCGGGACGTGGAGTCCTGGATGCGGCGGAAGACATCGAGCGATCCCTCATCGCCGGTGGGGGACTTGTCTCGGAAGAACTCAGGAACCACCTGCAGACCGTCATCCGGGCGCTCGGCGCGCCGCGCTGGAACGTGGCGTCCTCCGAGGTCGGCCTGCCGGGTGGACCGGGTGCCGATGGATCGGCCGCCACCGGACCCGCGGCCACGGTTCCGAGCTGAGGATCCGGCGCACTCTCCGTAAACCGTCCCCCGAACCCCCTGTCGATTCCGGCAGGGGGTTCGTGCGTTCCGGGCCCTAGTGTCTCGGAGTGCTTTACCTCGTTCTGCTCGATAGCGGTAGGGCAATTCCGAAAGAGCACTCCTCGTGAAAGGTGGTTGCGTACTAAGCACGCTGATGTTTTGTTGGGAAGCGTGAGTGCCCAACGCCAGACGGAGAACAGCATGCGGACTACGGTCGTGACCCGAGGAAGTGCCGAGGTCTCCGGCGCCACGGCGCAACGCCCCGCCGTCGCCCCGTCGGTCCCGATGGCAGGCCGACGCAGCGCCTCCGAGCGGCCCCTCAAGGCCGCGCTCCAGGACGACATCGCGCTGCGCCACCTGGATATCGCCGAGTCGGTCGCCCGCTCGTTCGCCGCGGGAGGGCCGGAGGCAGCAGACATCCGGCAGGTGGCCTACCTCGGCCTGATCAAAGCGGTGCAGAGGTTCGATCCGGCACGCGGAGTGCCCTTCGCCTCCTTCGCCGTTCCCACCATCAACGGCGAGATCAAGCGCTACCTCCGGGACTCGTGCTGGGTGGTGCGGCCCCCGCGGGAGGTTCAGGACCTCCGCACGGAGATCGCCCGGGCCGCACCGGCCATGGCCCAGCGTCTAGGCCGTGAAGCGACCGCCGCGGAGCTGGGCATCGAACTCGGCTGGCCCGAGGAGAAGATCCTGGAAGCCCAGGCCTCGCACTCCAGCCTGCGGCCGGACTCGCTCGATGCCCCGCTCGAAGGACGTAGCTGGGCCGATACGCTCGCAACCGACTCGAACGGCACGGATCGCAGCGACGACATGATCTCCCTGCGCGGCGCCGTCAATGAACTCGACGCCGGTGAGAAGGAGCTCCTGTACCGCCGGTACTTCATGGAGCAGACCCAGCAGGGGATCGCCGACGAGCTCGGGATGTCGCAGATGCAGGTCTCCCGGGCGCTCGCCCGGATCCTGGTCAAACTGCAGAAGAGGCTCCTGAGCGCGCCGGTTGCCGCCCACCCGCGTCCGGGGCGCCCGGGCATCGCCTGATCCGCCGGAGCGGCACTCCGTTTCCGACCGGGGCGCCGGCCGGCCGCGGAGCGCCCCCGGGCTAGGCGATGCCGTGGTCCGCGGCCGCCGCGAGGACCTGATCGACGGTGACCGCCAGAATGGCGGGATCCGGGGTGGGTGAGAACGTGTCGCCCACCCGGACGGACTCGTCCGTCAGCACGGTGTGCGGCCCGGGGGGCGGTCCCCACTCGGAGGGCGGCGCCGGTCCGAAGAGGACCACCGAGGGCCTGGCATAGGCCGACGCCAGGTGTGCGGCTCCGGTATCCGCCGAGATGACGAGGGACGCGCCGGCGATCAGTGCTGCAAAACGATCGAGCGGCAGCTCGCCGGCAGCGACGGTGGTCTCGGGGAGCCCCGCCGCGTCGGCAACGGCGAGGGCGCGAGGGCGCTCCTTGGCGCTCCCCGTGAAGAGCACCCGGTGCCCTGCAGCGGACAGCGACCGCGCGACCTCCGCGAAACGCTCGACCGGCCAGAGACGGCTGCCGTAGGCGGCGCCCACGTGCACCACGACGGCGCCGGAGGCAGGGCTTCCGCCGTCGGGTACCCGGAGCCTGCAGTCGAGGGGATCGGCCGGGACTCCGTGCCAGCTGACCAGCGATGCCCAGCGCTCGCGCTCGAGGATCCCGTCCCGCCATTCCGGCCCGTCCCACCCCTGCGAACGGTGACCCATGCGCCGCTTGGCGCCGATGCCCTCCAGGCACGCCCGGCTCTCGCCTCCGCTCCCGTGCAAATTCACGGCCAGATCGATCCGTCCGTACTCGATGGGCAGGGGGTCGTCCAGACCATGGGTGGGCAGCAGGTCGTCGATCGCATCGGTCAGTCCCACGATGGGGCGCAGCCACTCCTGCGCCGCATAGAGGATGCGGTGTTCGGGAAAGGCCCGGCGCAGCCCCTTGAGGGCAGGTACCGCGACGAGGAGGTCCCCGAGTTTGAGGGCCCGCAGGGCGAGGATCTCGGGGCGGCCGTCGGGTGCGGGTGTCGACGCGGGAATCGGCGTCGCAGGGCGCCCCGTCGCAGGGTCGGCGGATCGCTGCTCGGCGCTCGCGGCGCTGATGCCCTCGGAAGTCATGCGAATCATCCTGCCAGAGGTTCGCGTACTGCCGGTGATGCGGTGCGGGACGAGCGCCTGCGCTGCGGCAGGAGAAGAAGTTCGGGAGAAAGTGTTTAGTACTGCTCCTTCTCGGGAACTAAGCCTGTATGCATACTTCGGCCGAACTGACGCGGACAGCCCCCCGGGCCGTCCTGTTCGACCGCGACGGCACCATCGTCGTGGACGTCCCGTACAACGGGGACCCCGCACGGGTGCAGCCGATGCCCGGTGCGCGGGAGGTCCTCGACGCACTGCGCTCGCGCGGCATCCGCGTCGGCGTCGTGACCAACCAGTCCGGGATCGCCAGGGGCTACGTGACACGGGAGCAGGTGGACTCCGTCAACGCCCGTGTGGAGGAGCTCCTCGGTCCGTTCGACGTGTGGGAGGTCTGCCCGCACGGGAACGACGACGGCTGCGGCTGCCGGAAGCCGGGCCCCGGGATGGTCCTCTCCGCCTGTGCGCGCCTCGGCCTCCACCCTGCGGAGGTCGCGGTCATCGGGGACATCGGGGCGGACATGGGGGCGGCCGCAGCAGCAGGTGCGCGCGCTGTCCTCGTACCGACGGACATCACGCTCGAGGACGAGATCCGCTCGGCTCCCGCCGTGGCACGCGACCTCGCCGAGGCCGTCGGCTCGCTCTGGGAGGCAGCGCCATGAGGCGGCGCGTCCTCGTCGCCCGGCTCGACAGCGCCGGAGACGTCCTGCTCGCCGGCCCGGCCGTCCGGGCGATAGCCGCGGGTGACCACGGTGACTCACCCAACGACGTCGTCATGCTGTGCGGCCCGCAGGGTGCGGCCGCAGCCGCGCTGTTGCCCGGCGTCGTCGACGTGGTCACCTGGTCGGCCCCCTGGATCGTGGATCCGGCCCCCGAGCCCACGGCGGAGCTGATGAGTGAACTCCACGACGCTGTCGTCCGGCTGGAGGTCGACGAGGCGGTCATCCTGACCTCGTTCCACCAGTCGCCGCTGCCCCTGGCCCTCCTGCTGAGACTCGCGGGTGTGCGGCGCATCGCCGGCGCGTCCGTCGACTACGCCGGGTCGCTCCTCGACGTCCGGCTCAAGCCGGGGGAGGACTTCCCCGAGGACCAGCCCGAGGCCGAGCGCGCCCTCGGGATCGCTGAGGCCGCCGGGTTCGCCCTGCCCCCCGGTGACGACGGGCGGCTCCAGGTGACCAACCTGACGGACGTGGCTGACCTCGTGGGGCGGGGACCGTACGTCGTCGTGCATCCCGGAGCCTCCGTGCCGGCCCGTGCCTGGCCACCGCTGCATCACGCCGCGGCCGTCGAGCTCCTGACCGCTGCGGGGTTCCGCGTCGTCGTCACGGGCGGGCCGGGCGAGACCGACCTCACCTCCACCGTCGCGGGACCGGAGTCGCTGGACCTCGGGGGCCGCACGGACCTCGCCGCGCTCGGATCGGTGCTCGCGGGCGCGACCGTCGTCGTCACCGGCAACACCGGTCCGGCCCACCTGGCCGCGGCCGTCGGGACCCCCGTCGTGTGCCTCTTCTCGCCCGTGGTGCCCGCCATCAGGTGGGCGCCCTACCGGGTGCCCGTGGAACTGCTGGGGGACCAGAACGCGGCCTGCGCGCTGAGCCGTGCCCGGATCTGTCCGGTGCAGGGCCACCCCTGCCTGTCGAACGTATCCCCCGAGGACGTCGTCGACGCCGTCCTGAGGCTCGGCTCCGGAATATCGTCACTCGGCTCACGCCGCAGCATCGGCCGTACAGAGGGCCGCAGAACAACGAGGGGAAACCGATGAGGATCCTGTTATGGCACGTCCACGGAGGGTGGACCGACGCGTTCGTCCGGGGCGGGCACACGTACGTACTCCCGACGACGCCCGACGGCGGCGCCTGGGGACTCGGCCGTGCCGGACGGAACTGGCCGGAATCGGTCGTCGAGGTGGCCCCCCACGACCTCGCGGACGCCGACATCGACGTCGTCGTCCTGCAGCGGGTCGAGGAGATCGCGGAGTGCGAGCGGCTCCTCGGGCGCACACCCGGCCGGGACCTGCCCGCCGTCTTCCTGGAGCACAACACGCCGCGCCGGGACATCGTCGGTACCGTCCACCCGCTGGCGGACCAGACGGACATCCCCGTCATCCATGTCACCCATTTCAACGAGCTCTTCTGGGACACCAGCGGGGCACGGACGCGCGTGATCGAGCACGGGATCGTCGACCCGGGATACCTCTACACGGGTGAACTCGAGCAGCTCGCCGCGGTCATCAACGAACCGGTCCGACGCGGGCGCATCACCGGGACGGACCTGCTGGCGCGGTTCGCCGGCGTCGCCCCGCTCGAGGTCTTCGGGATGGGGACCGGGCAGCTCGCCGACGCGCTGGACCTGGGGCCGGGGGAGCTGGTCGTCGGCGGTGATCTTCCCACGTCGCAACTGCACGCGCGGCTCGGTCTCTCCCGTGCCTACGTCCACCCGCTGCGCTGGACCTCGCTCGGGCTCTCCCTCCTGGAGGCGATGCACGTGGGGCTGCCCGTCCTCGCCCTGGCGACCACGGAGGCCGCGCGGGCGGTGCCGCCGGAAGCAGGAGCCATCTCGACGAGCATCGACGACCTCGTCCGGACGGCGGCGCGCCTGATCGCCGACCCCGATGAAGCCAGGAGACGAGGACTGGTTGCACGGGAGGCTGCACTCGCACGGTACGGGCTCGCCCGGTTCCTCTCCGACTGGGACGACGTCCTGGAGCAGGAACCGACGCGGAACCGCGTCCTGGCAGCAACAGAAAGGAGAGCCCAGTGAGGATATCCATGGTGTCCGAGCACGCCAGCCCGCTCGCCGCTTTGGGGGGCGTCGACGCCGGTGGACAGAACGTCCACGTGGCGGAGCTGTCGCTCGCGCTGGCACGCCGGGGCCACGAGGTCACGGTCTACACGCGGCGCGACGATCCCGGCCTTCCGGACCGCGTGCGTACCGACCCCCGGCTCGAGGTCGTCCACATCACCGCCGGGCCGGTCCGCAGCGTCCCGAAGGACATGCTGCTGCCCTACATGGGGGAACTCGCGGACGGCATCGTCGAGGACTGGGGGATGGAACCACCGGACATCGTGCACGGGCATTTCTGGATGTCGGGGCTCGCGGCTCTCGACGCCGCGGGCCAGTCACGGGCCGCGGGCCGACCGGTCCAGGTCGTCCAGACCTTCCATGCCCTCGGCACGGTGAAGCGCCGTCATCAGGGGGTCGAGGACACCAGTCCCAGCGAGCGCCTCATGCTGGAGGCGATGGTGGGCCGGAGTGCGGACCGCATCGTCGCGACCTGCTCGGACGAAGTCTTCGAGCTCAAGGCGATGGGGGTCCCGGGCAGCCGGGTGTCCATCGCACCCTGCGGCGTGGACCTCGAGCTGTTCTCACCGCATGGTCCCGTCGAGGAGCGCGGACGGGCGCACCGCATCGTCAGCGTCGGTCGCCTGGTGCCCCGCAAGGGCATGGACCTCGTCATCCGCTCGCTCCGCGAACTCGCGGAGCTGGGGCGCGACGACGTCGAACTCGTGATCGTGGGCGGGGCGGGCAACTCGTCCGGGCTGGAGCACGACCCCGAGGCCCAGCGACTGATGGCGCTGGCCCATGAGCTGGGTGTCGCGGACCGGGTGGTACTGCGGGGTCAGGTGTCCCGGGCGGAGATGCCGGCCGTGCTGCGCAGTGCGGACGCCGTGGTGTGTGCGCCCTGGTACGAGCCGTTCGGGATAGTACCGCTGGAGGCGATGGCGTGTGGGGTGGCGGTCGTCGCCGCAGCGGTGGGCGGACTCGTCGACACCGTCGTGGACGGCAAGACCGGGCTGCACGTCCCCCCGCAGGATCCGGCCGCCATCGCCGCCGCGGTCGCGGAGATGGTCGGGGATCCGGAGTGGGCCCGTGAGCTCGGCGACAACGGCTACCGCCGCGTGAAGGCGCGCTATTCGTGGAGCCGGATCGCCGCGGACACGGAGAAGGCCTATCAGACGGCCCTGGGCGCGGCAGCACCCCGGCCGGCCACCGCGCGGCGGAGTGCCGCGCGTCGACTCGAAAGCACGGGAGGCAGGGCGCTGTGAGCACGAACCTTTCGGACGTCTACACCAGGACGCACACGGACCCCGGGGCACCATCGCTTCCGTCCGGCCAGCCGGGTCAGCCCGGACGCACGCAGGACACCGTGCAGGAGGACTCGCGACGACTCGTCATGGATCACCTCCGCGCGGTCACGCCGGCCATCGAGTCCCTGGCGCGGAACGCCGGCACCCTCGCCGGCTGGGGGGTCGAGATGGCGGAACGGCTGATGGCGGGGCAGCGCCTGCTCGCGGCCGGCAACGGTGGTTCCGCGGCCGAGGCGCAGCACCTCACGGCCGAGCTCGTGGGCCGTTTCGACGGCGAGCGCGAGCCCTTCTCGGCGATCTCGCTCCATGCAGAGAGCTCCGCCGTCACCGCGATCGCCAACGACTACGGCTTCGACCACATGTTCGCCCGCCAGGTGAGTGCGCACGGCCGTCGGGGGGACATCCTGATGCTGCTGAGCACCAGCGGCAGGAGCCCCAACCTCCTCCTGGCGGTCGAGGCCGCCCGGGCTGCAGGGGTCACGACGTGGGCACTGACGGGAGCAGGCCCCAACCCGCTGACCGAATGCGTGGACGACTACGTCGCGATCGACGCTACCTCCGCCAACGCTCAGGAGGGCCACCTGATCGCCCTGCACGCCATCTGCCGCGCCTTCGACGCCGAGGTGCGCCGCCGGCGGGAGGCCCAGCGATGAGGATCGTGGTGATCGGGGACGTCCTGCTGGACACCGACCTGTCGGGTGGTGCGGGGCGGCTCTCGCCGGACGCGCCCGTGCCCGTCGTGGATGTCGACGCCGTCCAGCGGCGGGCCGGAGGCGCCGGACTCGTTGCCCGCATGCTGCACTCCGACGGTCACGACGCCGTCCTGGTCACCGTCCTCGGGGACGACCAGGCCGCGACGCTGCTGCGCGCCGAACTGGAGGGCGTCACCCTCGTCGCGGGCCCTTCCGGGGCGCCGACCCCGGTCAAGACCCGCGTCCGGGCATCGGGCCAGCCCGTCGTCCGGTTCGACGAGGGCTGCGCCACGCCGCCCGTCCCGGGCTGCTCGGAGGAGATGCTCGCAGCACTCGAGGGAGCCGATGCGATCATCGCAGCGGACTACGGGCGAGGCCTGCTCGCGAACGACGAGGTGCGAACCCGCCTCGCAGCACTGGCCGGTTCGGTTCCGGTGGTCTGGGACCCTCATCCCTCGGGCTCCCGACCTGTCGCGGGGGTGGCCGCCGTGACGCCGAACCTCGGCGAGGCCCTGCGCTTCGCCGACGTCCGCGGCTCGGGAACGCAGGGTGCTGTGGCTGCGGCCGAGGTGCTGATCCGGCTGTGGGGCAGCCGTGCGGTCCTTGTGACGATGGGCGAACACGGTGCGCTGGTCGCCGCGGCCGGGCTCCTGCCCCAGGTGGTACCCGCTCCGCGCGTCACCGCCTCCGATCCCTGCGGAGCGGGAGACCGGTTCGCCTCCGCGCTCGCCGTCGCCCTCGCCGAAGGCGCTCCGATCGACGCCGCGGCGCAGCAGGCCACGGAGGCGGCGGCCCACTTCCTCGGGTCCGGTGGCGTCGGTTCCATGGGACGCGACCGCGCGCCCGTACCGGAGCAACTGCCCGTCGACGGACTCGACGCGCTCGCCGTGGCCCGCAGGACCCGTGAGTCGGGCGGCACAGTGGTGGCCACCGGCGGGTGCTTCGACCTCCTGCATGCAGGGCACGCGCGGACGCTCGCCGCGGCCCGGCGGCTGGGTGACTGCCTGATCGTGTGCCTGAACTCCGACGAATCGGTGCGCGGGCTCAAGGGGGAGAGCAGGCCCATCATCAAGCAGGAGGACCGCGCCGAACTGCTCGCGGCGCTCGAATGCGTCGACGCCGTCCTGGTCTTCGGGGAGTCGACGCCGGAGAACGCCATCTCGCGCCTGCAGCCCGACATCTGGGTCAAGGGCGGCGACTACGCCGCGGAGGACCTCCCCGAAGCGGCTCTCGTGAGCAGCTGGGGCGGCAGGACGGTCACCGTCCCCTATATCCCCGCCCGCTCCACCACGAAACTTGCAGCTGCGCTGGCCCGTGTGGGCTGACGCACTGCGGACCTGCGCCCTGCCGATGAGGTCGGCGGGGCGTTCCGCAACGAAAGGAACAGCATGACCGAGAACACAGCAAGCTCCGCATCCGTCAACGGCTTCAATCCCGGACGTGTACTGGTGACCGGCGGAGGCTCGGGCCTCGGCGCGGCCATCGTGCAGCGCGTCCTCGCCGCCGGAGGGACACCGGTGGTGCTGGACCGCGACATCAGCCGCGTGACCGGCGTCAAGGCCTACGAGGTCGACGTCGCAGATCGCGAGGCCGTGGAGCGGGCGGTGCGCGAGGCCGCGGAGACGATGGACGGGCTCGATGCGGTCGTCACCGCAGCGGGCATCGACCGGTGCGGAGCCCTCGACACGGTGCCCGCCGACCAGTGGGAGAAGGTCATCGGAGTGAACCTCATGGGCACGGCGTCCACGGCGCGGGCGGCCCTGCCGTACCTCAAGGAGAGCCACGGCCGGGTGATCACCATCGCCTCGACCCTCGGCATCAAGGCCGTCGGGGACGCGACGGCCTACTGCGCCTCGAAGTTCGGGGTCATGGGTTTCTCGC